>NZ_JBIEIS010000013.1:0-296894 GCF_043496855.1 Nonomuraea sp. JJY05 | reverse complement strand
GCCGAATCGGCCCAGGCCGCACGGCGGGTCAACCGCGGGTGCAGCCGATCCCAAGCCCAGGCGGTGGCGCGCCCATACAGGCGGGTCTCAGCTTCGGTGGCCACGTCAGGCTCGCCCCAACTGCCCCGGTCACCGAAGATGAACTCGCCCCCATGACGCGGCGGCCGGCCGTTGGTCCCCGGCACCCGCGCCGGGGCCGCCCGGCGCAGCACCCGATCCGAACGCATCCTGGTCAGGATCTGGATGGGCAGATCACGCAACAACCATGCCAAGCGCGGCCCGTCATAACCCGCATCGGCCACGATCAGGATGTCGGGGTCACCAGACTGCCAATGCCCGGCTGCCATGAGCCGTTCGACCACCTCGCGCAGCTGGACGGCGGTCACCACGGCCAGATCATCCCCCGGCGCCAGCCGGAGCGCATCCAGCGGCGCCGTCCACGAGCTGCGGCCCGTCTCCAACGCCACCACGAACGAGTAGGGCCAGCCCGGGATCATGATGTGCTGGTCCTTGCCTCGCCCATAGGTGTGGCACAAGATCCGCTCCGGCGAGGTGTGAGCGTCCGGCCGCAGCCAGCACGTGACATCCACCGCCAGCACCAACCGCCCGTCTGCCGCTCTGGGCAGGGGCACTGTGCTCAACGCCCGACGCAGCCGCCCCACGTCGAGCCGGCCCCGATCCAACGCCGCATACAGCGACCCATGACCTCGACGGTGCTCACCGACCAGGGACAACTCCACCAGCGAACGCACTGGTCCATCACTGCATAACACCGCCTCGGCCAGCTCGAATGTCGCATCGGCCCGCGCGGTCAGACAGCCGTAGAACTCAGCCCGGAACCGCGTCAGCTCCCCCCATGCATCAACCGGACATAGATCAGGCACACTAGTCATCACGACAGCCCTTGGTTATGGATCTTCTTCCCTCGACAAGAAGAATGATCACCCAAGGGCTGTCTTGCTGAGAAATCTGGCGCGGTCTCACCAGCCACCAAGGTTAAAGATCAAGCTAGACCTACGCCCTTCTCACGCCAGAGGCGTAGGAGCTGATCGTGACCGGTTATTGGATATTCCTACGGAGGACTGATGGCGGACGTAGACGTATGGACGTATGTGCTGTCGAGCGTGGAAGGCAACCAACAGCGGGTGACGGTTCACCTGCGTGGAGGTCAGTCACTCAAAGGGGCCGTCGTCGAACTGGATCGTTCCTGCAATACTGTTGTGCTCGATGAGTACGCGCATGGATCCGCTGCTACACGACACGAATCCCCCGTGCACACGATTCTGTTGACCGCGATCCAAGCTGTCACGATCCACAAGGAGGAGTAGCAGGGTGACATCGACGGCGCCGACCACTTGCCTTGACGAGCTGCTCGGATGGCTCCTTCGGCTGCCTCACGGGCCTTGCTCCGACCGCTATGAGTCACAGCGACGAAACCTCTGATGGGCGGTAGGCGGCAGCCGGAGTGGCTCCCCACTGCCTCTCGTCCATGGCTATGAACGCTCGAGGGCGGCTCTCCCAGAACATGTGCTAGATTGAATAGAGTTGCAGTTGCGGTACCCATAGAGACTTGTGCGCGCCCGACAGAGTGTGATCTTCGGGTGCGTTTTGTTTTGCCGGTCATTCCGGATGGGCTCATTGCGGCGACACGGGATTCCGCACGGTGCGGATTCCGTTTCTTCTGCACTTATCTGAAGGAGATCGGCATGGCAACCGGAACCGTGAAGTGGTTCAACTCGGAAAAGGGCTTCGGCTTCATCGCGCAGGACGGCGGCGGCGCCGACGTCTTCGCGCACTACTCCAACATCGTCGCCAACGGCGGCTACCGCGAGCTGAGCGAGGGGCAGAAGGTGGCGTTCGACGTCGTCCAGGGCCAGAAGGGCCCGCAGGCGGAGAACATCGTCCCCGCCTGACCTGACACGTGCGCGTCATGCGTCCTGGCCTGCTCCGTACCTATGGGGCGGGCAGGGCCATGTTCTCCAGCCCGTCGGTGTTCGGCTTAATGCCGTCTGCGCCGTATGGAGCTCCGATCAACCCGGCGGCCCTCAGGGGCCGCGCTGGCAGCGCCGGTCCGCAGCTACTCGCCCGGAACCTGCACGGCCAGCAGCGCGATGTCGTCCTCGTTGGCCTTGTCGTTGGTGGCGAGCAGTTCATCGCAGATCGTCTGCACGTCGGCGCCAGCCAGGGTACCGGCCTGTCTGCGCAGCCTGGTCATGCCCCGGTCCAGCGGCTCGGTACGGCGTTCGATCAGCCCGTCGGTGTAGAACAGGACGGTCGATCGAGGCGACAGCGTCTCGATCGCGTCAGTGCGGGACAGGCTGGGGTCCAGGCCGAGCAGCGGCGCACGTCCCGCATCCAGGAACCGGGTGCCACCGTCCCGGGTGATCAGCAAGGGCGCCGGGTGCCCGGCATTGGCCCAGCGCAGTTGCCAAGGGCCGGTAGGCGGGCCTTCCAAACGGGCCAGCACCATGGTGGTGAGCAGGCTCCCGTCCAACCCATTACGGACCCGGTCGAGGCGGGCCATCACCTGGCTCGGCTCCTCACGGCCATCGAAGGCCAGGGCCCGCAGCATGTTGCGGACCTCACTCATTTGCGTGGCGGCGGTGATGTCATGCCCCTCGACATCGCCGATCACCAGGGTGGGAGTCCCGTCGGAGAGCCGGAACGCGTCGTACCAATCACCGCCCACCTGCGACGACTCCCGGGCGGGCAGATAGCCGGCCGCCAGGCGGAGCGGGCAGATGTCGGGAAGCCGGGGCAGCAGGGAGTGCTGGAGCCGGGTGGCCATCTCGTGTTGCAGGCCGTACAGGCGGGTGTTGTCCACGGCCAGAGCGGCGCGATGGGCCAGATCCTCCACGAATGGCAGATCCACGTCGGTCAGGGGCTCACCCGGATCGAGGCGGGCCAGCGTCAGCGCACCGAGCGCGTTTCCGCGCACCCGTAGCGGCGCCACGATCGCGGAGTCGGCGGCAAGCAGCCGATGCAGGCGCAGGCGAGCCTCTGCCAACTCTCCCTCGGTCTTCACGGCTGCAGGGATCAGCAGCGCACCCGACGTACGCAAGATTCGCAGGAGGAGGCCCTCCATCTCCAGCCACAGGGGCCCGATCTTGCCTGGCATGCGAGCGAAGCGCGCCTCCGAGCCGCCCATCGCCACACTCACCCGTCGGACGGTCTCCCCCTCGACCAGATCGACCGCGCACCAGTCAGCCAGCCTGGGCACAAGAATCCTGCACAACCTTCGCAGTGCGGTGTCGGCATCCAGACTGCTGGTCATGGCCGCAGACGCCTCCGACAGCATGCTCAGATAATCGCGGACCTCCAGCCCCATCACCGTCCTCCTCCCCACGCACCCGACCACGATCCTTTCACGAGCCGTACGGTGCCCGACGTGCAAGAGGACCCGGCGGTGTAGCAATTTCACCGCCCACCGATGCTTGTGAAAGTAGCCACCCGCAGAGGCCGATCTTGTCGCACTCAACGCGCAGGCCGTCCACGCCGCGTCGAGTTGGCGGCTCGAGTGCGGCCCGCGGTCCTGTCCCGCCCGACGCCCTGTCTCGGATGGACCGTACGGTCTGCTCGCGCACGTCGCACCTAATCGGCACTGTGGCCTCGCCCGGCGTCGGGGGAGGGCGAGAATCGGCTCCCCGGTGAAAGCCGCATTCTCTTGGCGACAACCCGTGGCTAACACGCGAGCCTCAGCCGAACACGTCATGGCGGCCATCGCCGTCGACAGCCCTGCGGGAGCGCATGTTTCCGCTCCCGAGTTCGGCTCGAATCCCTCAGGCTGAAATCCTGCGTCTCATCGGCTACCTGGCTTGAACGGGAGTCGGCCGTAGGCAGGCTGCCTGACCTAGCCTGCCACGCCATGGTCACCCGTGCGTGGCTGACACCGTCGGGTGAGGGTACGGCTAAGCACATGGTGCGGGGGCATCGTGCGGTCCTGCGGGTGGCCGACGTCGCGGTGGAGGCGTGGGCGGACGGCAGGGAGGAGTGCCTGGCCGAGGCGGTGCAGGCGCTGGTGGAGTGCTGCGTCCGGGTGGGCGACGCGGTGCCCGATGCCTGCGTGATGTTCGCCCTGGTGGAGGAGAGCGACGAGGCGCTGCTGGTGGCCGTGTTGGACGAGGTGATCCGCCAGATCGAGGCGAATGGCCGGGTGACGGTGGACGTGTCGGTAGATGAGCGAACCGTCGCGACCAGGGGCCAGGTCGAGGTGCGGCTCGCCACTGTGCCTGTCGAGGCCGTCGAGCGCGTGGCCACGGCGCCTGCGGCGGTCGCGGTGCACGGCGTGCGGTTCGGATGCATGGACGGTGTGTGGCGCGCCCGCCTGCAACTGGACCTCTAACGTGCGGTGTTTCAGCAGTCGCACCATGTACAGGGAGGTTCGAAGCATCTGTGGTCCCTTTGGTCCCGGTGGTCCCTCTGGGGCGTGGACCCGAGGTCGGCCGTCTTGTAGGTGACCAGGGGACCGTGATGGCCACCGGTGTGGCCAGGTCATGGTGGACGAGGTCGGCGATCACCTGCTCGATGCGCTTGTAGGCCGTCGGCGCCTCCTCGAAGAGCAGCTGACGGTCGCCGCACACCACCAGCGACCCCATCGGTGTGCGGCGCAGTTCCTCGACCGTGTGCTTGGCTCGGTCCCGGCGCAGAGCGTCCGCGCGCGACATCTTGCGGCCCGCGCCGTGCGCCACGAAATGGCCGGCGTCCGGCCCGGCGTGGGCGGCCACGAGGTAGGACGGGGTGCCTCGCGTACCGGCGATGAGCACGTCGCGGCCGTCACCCGGCGCGGCCCCTTGCGGTGCAGGTAGATCACGTCGCGGACCTCGACGAGGTTGTGGCACTGGTCGACGATCGGCTCGGTGGGCTCGAACCCCCAGGGCATGGGCGACCCGGGCGGCCAGCAGCCGCCGGTTGAGCGACCCCCAGCGTACGGCGTCGTCGTGCATCGCCAGGTAGGCGTCGGGATCAGGAGTAGGGCCCGCGCAGTGGACCTCGGTGTGCGCTCGCAGGAGCTGTTCGCCCAGCCCTCGGGAACCGCTGTGGACGACGAGAACCTCAGCACCAACTTGGCGGCGTTGTTCCTGGCGGCGAGAAAGCGGAGAACGGCGCCGGTGAGGTGGCTGCGGGAGAGTCGCGCATCCAGTTCAATGCGAACATACTGAGACCGCCGTGTCGCCAGCATCCACGCCTAGCCTGGTCATGGGCAAGCGGCGCGCCGACGACCTCAATGGTGGCCGGGCTGACCTGATCGTTGACGGGATCTGCCCCGTATGAGCCTGAACTACCTCGCCACCGTCTACGGCTGTGGTGGCTCACGACGAACTCATCGGCAAGGACGCTCGGATTTACGCACGTATTTGGCACGATCAACGGCCGTGTTCGTCCCATGCCCGGGCGGTCGTAGCGGGTTGCCGGAGGCCCAGATAGGCCAGAATTAGGGTCTGACCTGGGGAAACGCCTTCAAGATCATACCACCGATGTCCCCTGATCATGGTCTTACGGCTGCATGCGGGCACCGTCGGCTGCCTATCAAGGTCCGCAAAGCAAAGACCTGCGGCTATGAAACCGCAGGTCAGGGGCCAAAAATGCCGATCCAGGTGAGTGCCCCCCGGCAGGATTCGAACCTGCGGCACCCGCTTTAGGAGAGCGGCTGTTCAACGAGTAGCGAACATGCTCTGACGTGCGGGGACGCGAGCTCAAGCATGCCCCCCTTGCAAGATCATCCCGCGAATATCCCACGCCTTTGCCGACAGCGTCACTGACCTGCAGAGCAACGACGGTCTTGCCCATACTCGGACCGCCGTCGCCGAGGAGAGCGCCGCGGGATCCCGGGCGGATGATGGCGTCCTGGTCGGCCTGGATAGTGTCGAGCACGTCATGCATCCGGGCCGACCGGTTGCTGCCCAGGCTGGCGATGAAGGCCGACTGGTCGTCGAGCGCGGCGTGCCCACGAACCCGTCCGAGGTGAACATTCGTCTCCCAGTAGTCGCTGATCCGGTTGCGGGTCTAGCGGTACCTGCGGCGGGTCGCTGGCCTCATCGGGTTGGCGTGGGTGGCTCCGAAGAACGGTTCGGCCGCGGGGGAGCGCCAGTCGAGCGGCAGCCGCCAGCCCGCGCTGTCGGTAAGGCTGAGCCGTCCGATGTAGACGGGCTCGGGGTTGTCCGCGCCGACAATGTGCCTGAGGCACAAGTCGAGGCTCTCCGCGAAGTGCTGCTCATCGCCGGCGATCAGCGCTGGATCGGCTTGGGGAGAGGTGGTCGGGAAGATCGAACGCGCTGGTGGTCAGTGGGTTCACCTCATCGACTCCTGTCCGAGGTCGCTTCGACCATGGCGCAGCAAGTCGTCTGGAACGACGTGACCAAGCTGATGCCATGACGAACAACGCTGCGCCTGACATCGTTCCATTGCCGTCGCCGGTTCAGGTTTCGCGGTCTCGAATCTCCTCCTCGGTCTGAGCCGCGGTCAAGCATCGTCCTTGGCGTTGGGAAGCACGTACTCCACGGCCTTCTTCGCCAGGTGAAGGGGGAGGGGAAGGGCCAGGGGCGCGTCGCTGTCGGGCGCGTGGCGCAACTGGTGGACGCAGGCGGCCCACTCGCTGGGTTCTTCGCCGCGTTGGCAGGCGAGAACTGCGATCTCCAGCAGGTTGGGATTGAAGGCGGTCTTGTCGGTGTCCCGGACTTCCTTGCCCGTCCGGTCGAACCGCACGCCCTCCTTCCGAGCCTTGATGGACGCCTTCTTCGCAGTGCTGGGCCTGTCCGTGGAGCTGTAGAAGACCCGTTCACCGTGAGTTTCGGTGAGGGGCCAGAGGCCGGCCGGGATTCCGTGGTCGCCGTCCGTGGCGTACCACTGAGGGGTCTCGTCGCGGCTACTGTCCCTCATCCGCAGGAGGCGCAGTTGGTTCCCCCACAGGGCGACGGGCACGGGCTCGACGTCGTCGACCCAGATGTGGTCGCGCATGACCATGCCGTTGTTCAGCCATGGCCAGCCCTCGCGGAGATTCTGCGCGTGCACCATGAGGAGCGTCGGCTGATTGCGCAGCTGCGCCAGCAGCGGCCGGAGAAAGGCCGCCGTTCTCCTCTGTCGCATCTTCAACTCTTTGTCCCACTGGGAAAAGGAGCTCTGGGCGCCATCCTCGGCGGCTTCGTCGTCCGCCGTAATTACGTCGTCCGTCGCGATCTCGTCGGCCGCAGCGTGGGAGTCGACGCCTTTGGCCAGCCACAGCAGGTACTCGGGGTAGGCTGCCCAGCGGCGTTCGTCCTCGATCCAGCCCGACACTCCGCGTACGCCGTCGGCCGGACGCACTCTGATGGCAAGCAGTTGCCGGACGGCCTGGCGCGTGGGGCCGTCCTTCCTGCGTTTCGCCATCCATACCGCGACGTACTGCAGATCCTCAGGGAATTTGTTCTTGAAGGTATGCTGCGGGACGCGTACGGCCCCGAACTGACGGAAGATGTCGAGCCAGGCCATCTTCGCGCGGTGGGGGCGGTTCTTCTTCAGGCTCTTGTTCACGGCGGTCTGGATGAATTGAGTGATCACTCCGGCGTCGGCGCAGCCCAGTCGGACGGCGAATTTCGAGTCGGAACGCCTGACCTTGAAATCCTTCTCTATCTCCACCAGAGCGACCATCGGCCTGGACCCGGGCTCATCGTCCATGGCGTCGGCGACCTCGCTTCGCCGCTTGGCGATGGCCTCGCGCAATTGCTCGCCGCTGGGTGCCTTGGCGGCGCTGACCTCCAGAGCGGCGCCGATGTCCCCGGTAGGCCGCAACTGAAGGATCACGTCGAGCTCGGGTGTCTGCCAGGTGAGGGTTTCGTCCGCGCTGTCCGGCGCGGGCAGGCCGAGCACTCTGCACAAAGCTGTGACCAGGGCGTCGCGGGTCCCTTCCTCCTGCCAGTGGACGCGGGCGATGAGCAGTGCGCCCTCGAGCGCCTCCCGGAGGAGGCGTCGTCGTTCGACGGCGTCTCTGGCCGCCTGCTCCGCCTTCTTGTGCTCCAGGATCCGCACGCGGTCGTCCTGGCTCCCCTTTCTGGGCGCCAGGAGCTTCTTCGGTGCGTTCGACGGCTTGGCGGGCCAGGAGGCCCGACGGCACACGGGGACACGGGTGAATTCAGTGGAGAGCGCCGCGTCGATCCACGCCATGAGCGGCACCCTGTCCGCCGACATGAGCCCCGCACCCACCTCGTGAGTTCCCATGGTCGTGTGGTGGGGAATTCCGGCCCTGATGCCTTCTAGCCCCTCCAGGTATTTTCTGGGGTTTCTCCCCAGGTCTGCCGCGTCCACCGCGGATTGCACCAGGCTGGCCGCCGGGAGCAGGTCGGGCCTATCGATGGCCCGCCACGTGTGTTCGGCTCTCTTGGAGTCGTAGCGAAGTCGGTGGATCGCGATTCGGGTGCTGTCTCCCGACACTCCCGGCCACTGGGTGTCGGTGATCAAATGCACGGAAGCCGTCCTGCCTCCGGTGTAGATGGTGCCTTGCGCGTTCACCTCGGTCACCCAACGCCGGACCCCCGTACGAACGTGCAACCGGAACTGCGAGGTGAACGGCACGGTCTGCACCGTGACGGTGATGAGGTAGGAGAACAGCGCCCCCGGCGATTCCGACGGATCGCCACGCGGAGGCCACGAGACGAGTTGCGCTCGCTGGTCGGTGGTCGGGGTCTCCAGGAACGACCAGGAACGTCCGTTCGCTCCTCCGAATTCGCCGTGCCTCTGGATCAGGCGGGCCACGTAGTCGGGAAGCAGGTGGTACAAGGGTGGCTCGGGCTGGGCAGTCTCCCCATCGCTCATGACGCGCCCTGCTAGGTCGATGAACTCGGTTTGCCACGGCAGGGCGGTTTCCGTGAGCAGGCCATAGGCGCGTTCACGGAGGTCCTCCTCACCGCGCATGCCGAGGAGCCAGACTCCCAGCAGCCCTCGGACGATCCGGTCGTCCACGGAGTGATGGGCGTAGAGCCAAGGGACGTCGTCCTCCGTGGAGACCCGCCGGCCCACCGAGATCACATCCGGTGCGGCAAGGGGAAGGAGCGCGTTGAGCGACTTGATGGGAAAGGTCTTCACCCTGTCGGCCGGGGTGTCGCCGAGCCCCGACCGATGGGCTTCCGCGAACGCCGCCCGCAGCTCTTCCGGAACACGCAGGACCTGGAGGGGCTTGACCAGCCTCCTCTCGGAGGGCTGGTAGGCGGTCAGGGTGATCGACTCGTACTTCACCGCCGTCTCCTCTCGTCGCCGTGGAGGGGTACGGCCTCGGGAGGCCGCAACAGAAGGGTTTTCAGGCCGTTGTAGAGCGGCCGGTAGAGAGCGTCGGCGAGATAGATGTTCGCCTCGGTGGCCGGGAGCCGGTGCGGAGGAGCGGGACGGAGCTGCCAGTCCGGCGCGTCCCCGAAGTATGGGGCCAGGACGTCGCGCATGCTGACCAGCAGACTGGAGCGCGGGCTGTCCCCACGAAGCCCGGCGGCGCGCCGGGGAGCAAAGGCCGCGTCCACGAAGTGCACGCGCGCGTCCACACCGCCCCGGGTCAACCGACCGATCACCTGCCACATCACCACGAGCAGGTCCCACGTGAGGTATTCGCGGTCGCTGTCGGACAGGCGTTTCCACATCAGCTGCCGATTGGCGAGCCGGTGCAGCTCCATGCGCGCCTGCCTCCGCCATTCCAGGCCGGCGGCGTCCAGCGACATGGCGTTCTGGACGAGCTGGTCGAAAGCCCCACCGGGACGGGTGCGGCGGACGGTCAAATCGTTGAGCGCGTGGATGAGCACGCTGACGTCGCTGGGTGTGGGAAGTGGGCGAGCCAGGAAGTAGACCGATCCGAAGAGTGCCTTCTCCTGATCGTTAAGAATGTTGTGTCCTCGTTCGACCGACTGAAGCGGTGCGACGAGGATGCTGTATTTGGTCGCGCCGAAGGCGGCGAGGTCGCCACGACGGAGCGTTGGAGCATCCCGGCTCCTGTCCGGGTCGTAACGAGCGGCGCCGGAGGCGGCCTCCTCGTCATCCGAGATGAGGACGCAGACTCTGTCCCTCCACTCCCCGAAGTAGTGGAGAGCCCGGCCCGCCGCTTTAGCGTCCTTGTAGCTGCCGGTGAGCACGAGCAGATGTTGACGGCGGGGTGGCAGATCTACGAGTTCTTGCGTGAACCTGGAACGGCCGCCCTGATCCGTCGGATCCGAATCGGCGAGGCCGCGGAGCATTCTCCACAACACATCGCTACGGTCGGACGACGTGCCGGAGAGCTGCAGAGGCCTCATCGGATCCCCCGGTGAGGCGTCCTCGACAGCGTCGTAGACGAAGGACGTGGACATAGTGATCTTCGGCGTGGAAGCCTCCTTAGGCTTCTCCTGCTCCTCAGCGCGGACTCTCGCATGCAGGACGGCCTTCACCGGCTCGGCCAGGTGATAGCGGGTGGACGCTCCAGCCCAGCTCGTCCCAGACATCAGCACCACGTTGGGTCCATGGCTGCCGTCCACAGCGTGCAAGGTGGGGAGTGCGGAAAGGAGCTCGCGACCGACCCCCGTGCACCGGATGAACCTCAGCTCACCCGTCTGGGCGTAGGCGCCTCTGGCATCGGCGACGAATTGGAAGGCCAGGATGTTGCCCATGGGGGACTCAGGAATCACCGGATCGTAGTCGGCCGGAGAGCTGTGGTACAGCGCGTTGGCGGAGGGATCGAGCTTGAGTGCAGTCTCCACTCTGGGCCAGAGTGTCGTGAGCAGGTTCAGCCGGTCATGCATGATCGCCACAAGAAGCGTGAACTCAAACCTGCGGCGTTCCCGGCGGAGCTCCTCCTTGACGTTTTCCCTCATCTCAGCCTGCAGGTCTTTACCGGAGAGCTCCTCGGGGTCCCGCAAGCCCGCGAGCTGGGCGAGAAGGACGTTGAGCTCCGCGGCCACCCTCGGGCTGCCCGGCCTGTTGGTGACCAAGCGTCGGGCGAGCTCGGCGAGCTGGAGCGTCTCCCTAGCCGGTGCGTCGTCAAAGAGTTCGTCCTCGTCGTTGTCGCCGACCGGATCGTCACGGAACCCGTCGAGTATCTTCAGGATCGCTTCGCGTCTCTTGTCTCGGGCCTCCTGAGTGACGCCGGGGTCCTGGCTCAGGTAGGCCAACAGCTTCGCGCTCGCCTCCTGCCTCGTCTCGTGCTTGGGGTTCATCCGCTCGGCGGCTGGCGGAACTCTGTCGGGCAGTCGGGTTGCGGGCCACTGACCTACCAGCTCCAGCTGGAGCGACCATACGGTGAAGAGATCCGACCCCACCCAGTCGCGGAGTTCCTCGTCGCTCACGAGCATGGCGTAGATGCGATTGGCCGTGGTCGATACGGTGTCCAGCGCGGCGGTCCACTGCTGGACCACCTCGTTGGAGAGTTGGATGCGGCCTTCGCGCGCCAGCTCGGCGACGTTGTGTCGGTTGATCTCGTCGAGCCAGGAGTCGTCTCCCGGCTTGTACAGCGTCGCTGTCGGGGCGAACACGTGATCCATCCTGATCTGGACCTGGTCGGCCTCGTCGACGATCAGCAAGTCGGCGGTTCTACAGGCCAGCTCCAGATAGCGTATTCGCTCAGAATTCTGCTGGACGGGCACCGATGAGACCGCGAGGGCCTCCGGGGTGGCGACCCAGATGGTCGCCTCGCGGAGCCCTCGTGCGGCGTCGTGCCTTGGACAGTGGCTCCACATTGGGCATCCCCGCCGAGGCCTCCACTTGTCCTCCGCTGGGTCGGCTGCGGATTCACCCGCTATGAAAGCTGGATCCAGCGGGATCAGCGACTGGCACGGAGCTTCCTGGTACGGCAAAGGAGCATTCGCCTCTGCACCCCGCAGCGCGCTGAGCGGGCAGGCGGTGCTCAGGTAGGCGAAGGCGGCATCCTGATGCAGGAGGGGCAGGGGAGAGACCTGTTGGAGCCGACGGTGGAGCCGCCTGGTGTGCTGGTCACGGGTGGACGCCCCGACGAGGGGGATCGCATGCAACCTGTCCCATCCGGCATATGTCTTGTCTCCTTCCTCGATCTTCCGATCGGCGGCCTCGCGCAACCTGTTGAAGCCCTCGGCCACGCGGAGCGCCTCGGCGACATCGCCGACGACGAGGACGACGCGCTGTCCCAGTTCGGCTACGGCGTGCGTGGCGAGGATGTCGCGCAGTGTGCTCTTGCCGACTCCTGGAATTCCGATGAGGTTGAGCAGGCCGTCGACGATCAGCCGGTCGGCTTTGGCGAAGGCTCCGCTCTCCTCGTTCAGTGCGGAGAGCTCCATACTGAGGAACCGTGATTCCCAGTCGTTGAGCACCTTCGACCTGCCCTGATTCGGCTGGTCGAGCTTCGCCATCATCTTGGCTGTCTGCCGCAGCGATTCCACGGGCTGGTCGAAGGCTCGCCGGGGATGCCGGGCCTCCAGAGGGAGACGGGAGTCCACCGGAGGCGGCAGGTCTTTAGAGATGGTGATGTGCTGCGCGCCGATCGTGCGCCCGCGAAAGAGATGAGGGCCGGGCTCCGCGATGGTGATCCGGCTGGTGGTGAAGGGCGGAGCGGAGCTCAGAAGGGTGTCGTACAGCTCCAGGCGATGCGCCGCTCGCGAGGGTCTTCTCGGAACTGCTGGCCAGGCCAGGCTTTCCGTGAAGTCGTACGCGCGGTCCCGCTCCGGCAGTTGCCGGTACTGCAACAGGGCGGAACGCCAGACCTCCCGCCGGTGCATGGACTCCAAGTGGTACCGGGCCGCGCGCAGCATTCGGCGGAGCTCGTCGTATGGTTGGCCGGCGGTAAGGCCTCCGGCGCGGGAGAAGGGATACCCACCGAACAGTGGCCACCCGTCGATGGGGGCGAGCTGCGGGCTGACCAGCTCGATGACGCGGAGCCCGAGTTCGACGGTGTAGTCGAGCTTCTTGCGTAGATCGTCGTATTCGGCGGCTTCCGCTGGAGGGATGGCGGACAACGCCTCACGTAGGTGGTCATGAAGGTTACGCATGCGAGTCCCTCAGCACTCGACGTCCCTGAGCGGGCCGGGGGATTGGCGGCTGGAGCGTTCCGAGGCGCGGAGCCGGTGAGGCGCGACGACGAACTCGCGGATCGGCCGGGCGGCGTGGTGGAGATCCTTGGCGACACGGTGCACGGTGCCGATGCGCAGGTTGCGTCGGCCGCGACACCTCGTGGTCTCACACTGCCAGCGCTCTCCGGAACCGTCTCTGACGGGGACGAGGACCAGGCCACAGTCAGTGCAGATGGCTATCTCGTCTTTGGAGCTGAAGTACCGCTCGTGAACGCGTAGGTAGAGAATGTTGATCAGTTCGTCGGTCACTCGGACGCCACCGATCCGCTCCAGCTTCAGGAAGGCGATGTCTTCGCGCGATAGCACGGGATGATCGATCAGCCATTCACGCAACGCCTGGAAACCGCCGGGATTGCCGGCCTCTTCGTAGAGTGAACGCGCTTCCAGCAAGGCAAGCCGTTCCAGGCTTTTGTCGGGGGCGTCCGGGTGGGCGAACTCCAGGGCGAGCCTCAAGCAGAGTTCCGAGGGCCGGATCGGATCCAGCTCGATGAGGAGCCCGGTCAAATCCTTCCCGTCGGGGAGACAGAGAAACGGCCACGCGTCGATAGGGCTGCTCCAGCAGAGCGCCATGAGATCGGCGAGGGTCCGGGGGCAGCTCAGCTGTTCGCGATAGGGCGTCAAGCGGTATCCGCCGGGATGTCTGAGGACGCCGATGAGGGCGATCCGGTCGAGCACGAGCTGGGACAGCGGCGGGTAGGGCACGGTGAAGGACTGCTCCTTCGGCCAGTCCGCCATCTGCACCACCGTCGCGGCCACCATGCCGACGATGCGTCGGGACTCGGCTTCGTCGTAGGCCTCGCCCCGGGCGTGGTCGAATGCGATGGGCGCGGATGCGGGAGGCGGATCGTCCGTCATAGAGCACTCCCGTCCTGTGCGTTCCTCGGAGAGACCGGGCACCACCGCTGGTAGGAACAACGCCCGCAGATCTCATCACTGGGCGTCGGGAGATGTTCCTCATCCGCGTGCCAGCTCCGGGTGAGCCCGTGGATCACCTCTCTGGCCCGTTCTTGAACCGACGCCGAGTTCGGATCGATCACCCGGATGTCGGGTCCGGCTGGGGTGAGCAACTCCAGCTCGACGGCGGAATGCGAGCCTGTGGGAATCGACCCGGCCCTGAACAGAAGCACGGCGAGCGCGAGCTGCTGGTACTGAGTCAGTAGGTCGGCACCGTCGACCACGAAATCGTTTGTCGCGGTCTTCAGCTCGCGGTACACCCACGAACCATCACGCCGGTAGAGGAGATCGGCGTCTGCCACGATGAGGACGTCCGCGCGCCGGTCGTCGGCGGCCACCGTCTGCTCGGAATAGGCACTGCTGTTCGGCGCGACGTCCAGGAAGGGGCACACCTCCAGGTGGGCCGCGAGCATCGCCGCTCCCTGGCGCGCGTGCTCGCCTTCCAACGTCCACCCGCTAGCTGACCATGAGTTCGGGTTCTCTGGGAGGTCGCCGGGAGCACAGGGCCGTCTGGGTTTCCTGTCGTGCAGTCGTTTCAGCCACGCGTGGACGGCATCGCCGCGGCGTACGAACGCGGTCTTCTCGGACTTCTCATCGGGTGGGAGGCTCAGCGCGCGGAAATGCGCCTTGGCAGGACAGTCTTTGAAGTACCTTCCGGTCGTCACCGACCAGATCCGTCTCGGGTGGGACGAGTCGCGGATGTTCAGGAATCCGGGAGTGCTGTGGAGCCGACGGCACTCCGGTCGGACCTTGCAGTCGAGGCAGTCTCGTCCCGCGGTCTCCGTGACCGGACGGCGGAGCGCGCTCAACGTCTCGGCGGCTGCTGAGACGAAGAATGCTCCAGCAGCCTCGGTCGTGTTGTCGTAGAGCACCCGCGATAGCCCGTCCACGCATCCGATCTCCACGAGGCGGACGCGGCTCGGGAGTGCAGCGGCAGGGGACGGAGCGGTGAGCGGCAGGAGTGGGAACGGCTTGCCACCGCGGTAGGGGCCGGGTCTTCTGTCCAAGACGTCCCGGTCGACACATGATCCCGTCGCCAGCACATGGGCGGCGGTGGCCAGCTCCGCATCGGCTCGTTGCTTGGCGCCCGCCTTACCCATGACCGGGATACGGAGCTCGCGGACGGTATTGTCACCGTGGCGGTAGACGTAGCCGCGTCCCCACGCGCAGAGCTCGTGGGGACGCGAGTTGACGATGGCGTCGCTGGGCGGATATGGCCGCACCCAGGGCCCGGCTGGCCGGAGGCCGGTCGCCGTCTGGAGCTGACGGTCCTCTTCAAGCGCGCGAAGGTAGTTGCGCACCGCGTCGTGCGTCCACGCCACCAGTCCCTCGTGCAACGGGGCGATCAGCTCGCCGGCGATGTCCCGTGCCGAGTCGCCGCGGCGGGGAAGGCGGGAGAAGGCTTCGTCCAGCGGAACCTGGTGGTTTTCGACGAGATCGAGGACGACACTGAAGGGTGAGAAAGCCACGTCGGTGAAACGTGAGAGCTTCTTTCTTTCCGGCCGTTTCACCGAGTAGTCGGTTTTGGCCGCCAAGTAAGTCGGACAACTCTTCTGGGAAGTTGTGGTAGAGCTGCTGTAGATACGGATGACGGCATTGTCGTGCTCGTGGTTCAGCGGGCTCATTTGACCTCCGGGGGCGTCAGGTTAACATGAGCCTTTGCTTGCGCATAAGAGTCGACTCAAAGGGCTTCTTCTGGCAGTGCGGAACGGCCGAATGGGAGGTGCGGTGGACGTCGGGGACCGAATCGAGAACCAGTTCGAGCTCAAACGCAGGCTGGGGCGCGGCGGGATGGGCGACGTCTGGCTCGCTTGGGACGAGGACTTCGAGAGAAAGGTCGCGATCAAGTTCATGGTCGAGAGGTCCGCCATCGGTGCGACCGGCGCGTTCTCGACGGAGGACTACCACGACCTGCGCCAGCGGTTCGATCTAGAGGCCCTGGCGACGGCTGCTCTCGATCACCCGGCGATCCCGGCCGTCCACCACCGGGGCGTCTGGCGTGGCTCCTCCCGAGGAGAGGTTCCCTACCTCGTGATGCAGTACATCGAGGGCAAGACCGTCGAGGACTTGCAGGAGGAGCGGGGTGGCTTTCTCGAGCCGGAAGAGGCGGCGTGCCTGGCGGTGCAGTTGTGTTCGGCGCTCGCAGTGGCGCACGACGGGAATGTCGTCCACCGGGATCTCAAGCCAGCGAACCTCATGGTCGGTCCTTCGGGAATGATCAAAATCATCGACTTCGGCGTGGCGTTCATCATCGACTCCAAGAGGTCGAGGATCACAAGGAGCAGGTACGCCAGCCCGGGAACGAGCGGGTACGTGGCGCCAGAGGTTCTGAAGGGAGCCAGCCCGGGAGGCGCGGCGGCCGATCTCTACGCGCTGGGTATCGTCGTCTACGAGCTGCTGGGTGGGCCCGTATTCGTCGCGGAGACAGATGCGGACCTAGATGCCGCGCATCTGTATAAGAAGCCGCAGCCCCTGTGTGAACGGAGGTCGGCGGTTCCACGAGGCCTGGGTGATGTGGTCGACCGGTTGTTGATCAAGGATCCGGCGGAACGCCTCGTCGGCGCCCGCGAGGTGTCGGCACTGATGAGAAGGCATGTTCCACCGGCCGGTTCTCCAGGTATCGGCAATTCTGCGGAGTTCGATCTCACGCTGCCGTTCAAGACGCCATTCGCTCCGCTCGTGCGACCGGACGGCGGTGACAGGCTGGCGATGGTCACGGTGAAGGGAGTCGCCATGTCGGCGGGAGACGCGGAGCTGGGGCGTGCGCGCGAGCTCTGGGACTCGGGCGACCGTGACGCGGCGCTCCGTCTCGTCGAGCACGTGATTAAGGAGGCTAAGCGGGAACAGGGTGACGTGGGGAAAGGGGTCGTCCGGGCCCGGATGCTTTACGTGGAACTGCTCCACGCCGCTGGGCGCGTTGGCGAGGCGGTCGGCGAGCTCAGAGACATGCTCCGGGTCTTCGGCGTCACGCTGGGCAAACGGGACAAACGGGCCGTGGAAGCGCGTGAGCTGCTCAGCAAATATGAGTCGGAGAAAGAATGACGGGCGAGGAGTCTCCTCGCCCGTCGGCGGACTATCGAACTGGTCGCTTCGGATTCGTGGGCCGAGCTTTCTTCGCCATGGCAGCTCCCGGCTCTCGGAGTTTCCGCGGGGAACCGCGGGGGCATTCTGCTGTCTGAGCTTTCATGTCATTGTACCGCTCCGACTTGTCGGGTTACGGCTCCTTCCGGAACAATGCTGCCGCCTCTTTGGCGCGTATCTCGTGAGCCTGGTCGGTGTCCCCATGGCCGATGTCCTCAAGAATGGCGATAGCGAGGAGCCAGTGCTCGATGGCGCTGTTCCGGTCACCTGACGCGAGTGCACTGTCGCCCATGCTGTCTAGCGTGCGGGACTCGTTGGCGCGGTATCCAATTTCCCTGTACAGGCGCAGACATTGCTCGAAGTAGCCAAGCGCGGTCTCGTGGTCGCCGAGGAACTGGTGGATGCAGGCGATGCTGTCGAGATCGGCTGCCTGGCTGTTGGGAACATTCAGGTCGCCGTGCAGGTCGGCGGCCCGCGTGCAATACCTCAGAGCCTCCTGGTGCTCTCCCCGCATGGCCAAGCTCCAGCCGATGCCGTTCAGGGTGTTGGCAAGCCCGCTGTCGTCTCCGTTCTTCCGGAATCCGTCAGCGGCGAGGTGGTATTGCTCCAGGGCCGCCTCATGATCGTCCGCATAGGCGTGGCTGACCGCCAGGACATAGCGGCAGTCGGTTTCCGCGCGCGCCGAACGTTTTTGTCCAAGTGCGGTCAAGGCCCGTCGGCCGCATTTGATGCTTTCGGCGTGTGCTCCCAGCCGGCGCAGAGTGACCGCCAGCTGGCGGAGGAAGTAGGACCGAGTCTCAGGGTCCTCGGGCTTAGACGGATCGTCCGTGATGGAACGCAACATCGCCGCGCAGTCGTTCCAGCGCCCGTGGTACCACATGGTCTCGATGAGCGCATCCACCATGGCACGGGCTTCGCTCTGCAGGCCATGCTCCTCGGCGTACCGCACAGCAGCGAGGAATCGCGGTGAGTCCTGAGCGGCGAGTCGGGTGCCAGGGCTGGTGGCTGCTGTGGACGCCAGATCGGCGTAATGTCTGACGAGTCTGTCGCAGGCGCGGCTGTGGATGTCCTGAAGTCGCTGGTCCCCATGGCAGAGGGAGAGGGCGTAATCGCGGAGGAGCTCGTGCATCTGGAAACCGCCATATGCGTTCTCCTGAACCAGGTGGAAATGGCGCAAGTGGCGCAGTAGGGCCAGCCCCCTTCGATTGTCCTCCGAGCCGGCGAGCGCAGCGGCTCCTGCGCTGTCGACATCAGGACCTGGGGCGGCGCCGACCACGACGAAGAAGTCTCGCAGTTCGGTGGGAAGCGCGAGATACGTCCAGGAGAAGACGGTGCGGAGCGCGGAGTCCGGCTCGTGCAGGTCGAGGAAGTCGAGCCGGCTGTCGGCGTCGGTCAGAACGGACACGATCCGGTCCAGTGGCTGGCCGGGCAGGTGCCGGATGTGGGATCCGGCGATCGCGAGAGCGAGCGGGTTGCCGCCGCAGGCGGACAGAACAGCGCCGACCGCCGAGGGGTCGGCGGCTGCGCGATCGTTGCCTATGTGCCTGATCAACAGGTCCTGGGACTCGTGGGCGGCCAGCGGAGTCAGATGGACATGGCAGACGTCGGTTCTCCGCAGGAGGGTGCCCAGCCGGGTACGACTGGTGATGATAACGGCGGAGGGCCCGTGGCGTGGGAGCAGGGGGAGGGCGCTCTCGCTGTCCGGGATGTTGTCCAGGATGATGACGAACCTTCTCTCCTCGACGGTGTCGAGGTAGTGCGATCGGCGGCCTTCAGGGTCCTTTCCGGCGGCCGCGTCGGCCTCGCCCATCTGTTCCAGGAGTGCCTCGACCGCCTCAGCAGACGACATTGGGGCAGCCGGGCCAAAGCCCCGAAAGTCGACGAACAGCTGCCCATCGGGGAAGGCCTGGGCGCTCTCGTTGGCTATGTCGATGGCAAGAGTGGTCTTCCCTAGGCCGGGGCCGCCCGTGACAGCGGTGCAGAGGCGCTCCGCTGCCGGGCCGGTGTCGGAGAGATCGTGGTCGCCGCGGCGTAGGTAGGGCTGAGGAAGGGCGGGAAGGCGGTTGCGTCGCAGCGGGCTGGCCGCGGGTTTCCTCCGCGCTTCCCTTTGCAGCACGGCCTGGACCAGTTCCTCCCGCCGCCACCACCGCTGGACTGCCGTCGCTTCGCTGCCGCGCCCGGCGAGCTTGGTGAAGGGTTCGTCGATGAGCGAGTCCCCTAGAGTTGCCCGCAGGGCCTGCTCGCTGCGGAAGAGGTCGGCCCCGTCGGGCTCCTTGAGATCCAGCCGGATGACCTCAGCACAGCGGAGGAACGCTCGCAGGTCGGAATCGGAGGGCTCACGGCCGATGAGGGCCGTCCAGCGGGTCACGACCACATTGATGAAGGTTTCGAGCGCTCTCCGCTGGGAGATCGTCTTCGCTGCGCCCCAGAGAGGGAGGCTGGCCGGGTGCCCACGGAGGCGCATGAGCACGATGCCCAGCTGGTCGTAGGCGCGGCTTCCATCATGGTTCGTGGCGATCACGAGCCGGTCCCGCGAGAGGTCGACGGAGCGGGCCTCTGAACTCGTGTGGATTCCGTGGACGAAGGCGCCCACTAGCTGGTCGATGGCCCCTACCAGATCTTCAGCCTGCGCATCCAGCCGCCTCATCCCGGCCTTCGCCTGTGTGAGGACGAACCCTCCGTCGGACACGGTGACGCCCACATCGTCGACGGGGAGTCCTGTCTCGCATCCCACCTCTTCAACCCGAAGGGCGGCGCCGAGCCCGAGCTCGGTGAGCGGCATCTCCACGATGGCGCGCACAGCCCACCAGGCGAAAACCTGAGCCTGGAAGGTGAGACCGCGCGCGGCTCTCGCCCCACCGGCTGATGATCTGGCTCCGGCATGGTGATGGGACTCGTCCATGGCCTCCCCGCCGTCTCGCAGAGCCGCTGGTGGGAGCATCTCACAATCGGTCCTGGCCGGGTTCGCCGTCCTCCTCGGGCAGGGCGTCTCCTCTGGAGCGGCAGGGAGCCTGACCGTGAAGACGATGTCGCCGGGAGCTCGTCACCTCGACGCGCCCCCCTGCGCCTGGGTGATCGCCGCGACGAGACCAGTCCCAGGTCCGTGCCGTCGGCCTGGCAGGAACGGCAGGCGTCGCCACGGGTGAAGTGGCCGAAGACCGAGGACACCGCCGACCGGGGAGAGGCTGGGCCCGTCGTTGTGGACTCAGAGGACGAGCTTGGAGCCCTCGCGGACGAGCGAGGCGGTGACTGTGGTGTTGGTCGGGGGTGCGAGCGTTGGCCAGCAGGTTGGTGAGCACCTGGTAGAGCCGGTCAGGGACGCCCACGACGAGGGCGTCTTGTCGGGGAAGGAGAGCAGCCAGTGGTGCTTGCGCGAGGTGGCGGGGGCGTCGCTAACCGCGTTGACCAGCAGGAGGCGCAGGTCGAGGAGCTCACGCAGCAGTGGGCGGCCCGAATCGAGCCGGTCAGCAACATGAAATCTTCGACCACGGAGGTCATGCGTTGGGCTTCGGAGGTGATGAGGCAGAGGGCGTCGGTCGCGGCTGGCGGCGATGTAGGTAGCCAGCTCGGTATAGCCGGTAATGGAGGCGAGGAGAGTACGCAGCTCGTGGCCGGCGTTGGCGACGAACTGGCGCAGGCACTGCTCACCGGCGTAGCGGGCGGCGGGGAGTCCCTCGATGCCCGTGGGAAGAAACCGGGTTCAGCGAACTTGCCATGCAGGAGGAGTCCGTCGAGCTGGCTGCCCCGCTGAAGGACTACATCGAGGACGTCACCCCTCCTAATCCCTGCCGGGGATCCTCAGCTCGCACACCGGCCACGGCCTCTCGCGCCGCCGAGGACCCCGAAACGGAGGTCGGCCAGGGCGGCGCGGCGCTCAACCAGATGCTGGGCCACAAGAGCACCGATAGCACGAGAGCACACGCTGTAGGAGAGCGACCGCTGAAAGGAGGCTTCACGTAGCGTGAGCTGCAGCGACACGACTTAGATGACTGCCGCCACGAAGATCGCCCCGCGAATGTCCCCGCAGCGTGGATCGGTCAACTGGCGCCCCTGTCTCCGGTGACCTTGTGGTCGGTCCGTGGCGGCCACCGACGCTTACAGCGGGCTGTCCAACCACGTTGGGCGTTGATGGTCGCCACGGCTCGCAGGAGTCTGGGGCGGTGGAGTCCCCAGAGGGGGCGGCTGGCCACTCCTAGAGCTTGAGCGTGAGCAACGGGCGCGGGTTGGCTGTCGACATGTATAAACAGCCACTCAGCCAAGCAGCGTTCAGAAGCCCCTGCGCGCGACGGAGAGTGAGATCTCGGGTGCGGACCGGCGATGACAAGGACACCGCCGGAGATTATGTGGCCTTATAGTGGCAGATTGGCCACTTAAGGTGGCATCGTGAAATTCCTACCGATTCGACACATTTGAGCAAATCGAGTCTGCAACGCCTACTTACTCTCACCCACGAAGGCGCTATGCTGCCGCATAGCCGTATACCATGACATGTACCAGTCTGAGCCTGTACATCAACGACTTTGGGTGGAAATGCCGGAAATCCTTGACAACATCGACGCGGAGATGCTGGCAAAGCTTCGCAACGACCTGCCTCTGGCTACCGCCTTAGACATCTCAGTTGGCTACTTCAGCCTTACCGGTTGGGGCCGTATTGCAGACCTTGTCGAGAATCTTCAGCCCCAAGGGCGACGGCCCGCAGTGCGCTTGCTTATCGGCATGCTTGGGCGCAATCAAAATTCCGGCGCCACGCGTGGGGATGGCATCGATGTGGACCCGGAGGCCAGTGGTGGTACTGCATATCGCGAACGCAAAGACAGAGCCCTTCGGGAGTTTAAGCGGCAACTTGCTCGTGGAATCCCCAGCCAGCGCGATCATCATGCACTGCGAGCACTCAAGCGTCACATTAAGGATGGGCATCTCGAAGTAAAGCTATTCCTTAGGCACCCGCTACATGCCAAACTCTATCTATGTCATTTGCGGCAGCCGGCAACGGTGGAGCGTTCCGCCTATGTCGGCAGCAGCAACCTCTCCAATTCAGGGCTGAAGGCGCAGGGCGAACTCAACGTCACCTTCGCAGACAACATGCCAACGAAACGCCTCGAAGACTGGTTCGAGGATCGTTGGGAGGATTATCTCGCTGTATCAGTCGACGAATCACTGCTGGATGTGCTTGAGGACTCTTGGGCACGCGAAAGGCCCTATTCGCCGCACCATGTTTACCTGAAAATGGCTTACCATCTTGCGTCGGAGGCCATAGCCGGATCACGGGAAATCACTCTTCCTGAAGCTGTGCGTGATGTGTTGCTGGATTTCCAAGCTGACGCCATAAAAATCGCCGATCGTCACCTCAGACTTCGAGGCGGAGTCCTAATCGGCGACGTCGTAGGATTAGGTAAGACCTTGGTCGGTATCAGTTTAGCCCTGAGTCGCCAAGAACGAGAGGGCGATCGCGTACTCGTTATATGCCCTAAAAACCTCGCCGGCATGTGGGAGGCCGCGACGAGGAGCTATGGCCTCCGGGCGAAGGTGCTTTCACTGTCGCGCGTCTTATCGGACCTCGACAACCTGTCTCCGATTGACTTGGTCGTCATCGACGAGAGTCACAATCTTCGAAATCGAGATGGCAAGATTTATGCGAAGGTTCAGTCCTATATTAAGGACAGTGGCGCACGCGCAATTCTGCTCTCAGCAACACCATACAACAAATCAGTTGCCGATCTGGCTGGCCAGCTCGGGCTTTTCCTTGATGATGACACCGATCTAGGGATCCGTCCGGAAGCCTTTCGAAGGCGGCTAGGCAACGAAGCGATCTTCCTCGCTCGATGCGGTGGTCAACCTACGACACTTAAAGCTTTCCGCCTGTCGGATGAACCTGAGGACTGGCAAGAACTCATGCGTTTGTTCTTGGTTCGCAGAACAAGGTCCTTCATCCGTCAGACATACGCAACTACGGCAGAAAACGGGAGGCAATTCCTCGAATTCAAAGATGGCCACCGGTTCTTTTTTCCTGAGAGAGTCCCCAGAACTATACATCACCGACTCAGGGGCGAAGATGATCCGGCTGCAGTACTTATGAGCGAGGAAACAGTAGATGCAATAAACCAGCTGAAGCTTCCTCGGTACGGGCTACAAAAGTATGTAGATCCAGATATGCCAGTGAGTGAGTCGGAACGGGCTGACATTGAGGCACTTTCCCGCGCAGGCGATCAGCTTAGAGGCCTTACGCGGTCAGGCCTGTTTAAGCGGCTCGAGAGTAGTGGACATGCCTTTGTGCTGTCGGCTAAGCGACACATAGCAAAAAACCTGGCGGTGCTCTACGCTCTACAGAGCGGACTTCCCGTTCCTGTCGCCGGCGCTGGGTCAACAAACATAAGTGATCAGGACATAGAAGACTCTGGGCAGGAAACACTCGATATCAGTGCCCAGAATGATGCGCTAGCTACTGAAGGTGAGAATGCATATGCGGCGGTTATTGCCGCCGGTGGCCGCCGCTTGCGACTCATCCCTTCAACCGCATTTGTCCCAGAGCTAGCAGAAGATCTCGCAGCTGATGTAGCTATCCTTCGCGAAATCTTGGCGCAAATAGGCCCATGGAACACAGTTAGAGACTCTAAGGTCGCAATTCTTCATGATTTGATCACACAGCGTCATCTACACGATCGAGTTTTAATCTTCACAGAATTTGCCGATACGGCTGAGTACATAGGCAGATATCTCGAGGAGCGTGGGATCGAGAAGGCCGCTGTTGTCACGGGGGAAACGGCTGATCCGTCCTCCACTATCCGTCGATTCAGCCCGTCCACCGTCCCAGGCCTAGTTCCTGTACCGCCAGGTCAACAACTACGCATCCTTGTCGCAACAGACGTAATTAGTGAGGGACAGAACCTTCAAGACGCGTCAATAGTTGTGAATTATGACCTTCCGTGGGCCATCATCCGGCTGGTACAGAGAGCTGGACGTGTTGACAGGATCGGCCAGCAAGATAGCGAAATTCTTGTTTACTCCTTCGTGCCGCACGAGGGGATAGAGCAGATCCTTCGGCTGCATGCCCGTATTTACCGTCGCCTCCGCGAAAATAACGAGGTCATCGGCGGTGACGAAAGGTTCTTCGATCTACAGGGTGAGAGCGACGGTATATCGGCTCGACGTTCTATTATAGAGCTGCTGGCAGAAGACGCCCGAGCGCTTGATGACGTGGATGATAGCAACGATGTAGACCTAGGTTCGTACGCGTACATGGTATGGGAGCGAGCTAAGGAGGCCGACCCATCTCTCGAGTCGCTCATTCCCGCATTACCATCTGTGATCGGAGCGACTAAATTGACGACCCTCGACCCCGGGGCGGACGAGGGTGCCTTAGCGTACATAAGAACACGCTCAGGACTAGACGTCCTAGTGAAGGTAGACCTGGACGGCACCCCAACGAGCTTCAATCAGATGGAAATCTTGCGTGCAGCTTATGCACCTCCTGAGGCGCCGTCCATTGCCTTGGACAGACGGCATCACGAACTAGTTGCCGCAGCCACGCAAGCTGCTGAAGATCAAACACGTAGCATCACAACTGCCGGCGTGCTGAGCGGCGTAGCGAAGCGGGTCCACCAACGTCTGCTCCAGCACCTCGAAGGCCGTGCTGGCACTCTTTTCAGTGATGAGCAGACTGAAGAGATAATTAACGTGATGTATACGCGGCCTCTCACCGAGGAGGCCATACGTGTCATCCGGAACCGCCTTCGGGAAAATATTACGACTGCTGAGCTAGTTGAGCTGGTGGGCGGCCTTCACGAAGATGGAAGGCTCGTGCGTTCAGAAACCCAACAACGTGCACAAAGCGAGACCCAAATTATTTGCTCGATGGGTCTGTTTTCTGACCCAGTGCCGGAGGAGACGCCGTAACTATGAAAACCCTAGATCAGCGCATTTTAGCACGGCTGGACAAGGGAGACTTTCAAGGTCTTTTCCTCGAAGAATTATTATGGGATCCTCCTCATGGTATCGGTGATATCCCGGAAGAGATCGATGGCACGGTCTACCTTCTGCGGGCGGTGAGCGTCAAGCACAATTTCATCGTTTTCGCTTGTGACAATGTCGCTGACGCTGACACGCGCAACAGATTGGCCCGGGTAGCTGCGAGGCGGGCTCTCGAACACCTATTGGTGTTCACAAGTCCTGACGGGCAGCAAGAGTGGCGGGTCGCAGATCCCCAGCCGGGAAACCCTCATAGGTACCTTAAGCAAACTTATCAAGTGGGAAGCGGACATCCGGATCTCGCCCAGCGGCTAGCTGCCTTCCACTTTCCGCTAGATGAGCAACCTCGCATGACTATGCTTACTGTCCGGGCGCGAGTACAGTCCTCGCTCAGAGCGGAACAGGTCTCCCGCAAGTTTTTCGAAAGCTTCAAGGTCCAACACAAAGCACTCGCAGACGTGCTTGAGAATCTACCGAGCGATGGAGATAGAAGTTGGTATGCGTCTATTCTCCTCGATCGGATGATGTTCTTGTATTTCATCCAGAAAAAGGGCTTCCTCGACAGGAACGTGGATTATTTACGGGATCGGTTGGAGAAGGTTCGTGAACTACACGGCCCCGATCAGTTCTACGGCTTCTACCGCGACTTTTTGCTACCACTTTTTCATGTGGGCCTCGGAGACGAAGACCGCGCATCTATGAGCAGTTCCACCCGTCGTCTTATAGGTGATGTGCCATATCTTAACGGTGGGATTTTTTCTGAACACAGTCTTGAAGGTAAGCATCACATTGATGTTCCGGACGCCGCGTTCGAAAAAATATTTGACTTTTTTGATTCGTGGCGTTGGCATCTGGACGAGAGGCCAGGCGCATCAGGTAACGAGATTAATCCAGAAATTCTAGGCTATATCTTCGAGCGCTACATCAATCAGAAACAAATGGGCGCATACTACACACGAGAGGATGTCACGTCATTCATCACGCAGAATAGTATAGGCGCAGCTCTGCTCGACTGGTGGAAGGCCCACGGCCAGAGTGTCTCGCCGTCTCCATGGAGCATTGTCGCCTCGGATCCGCAGCGCTACATGGCCCCCGAGGTCTTGCACGGGCTAGGGCTCGAACTTCCGCCCCAGGTGGCTGAGGGCATTGACGACCCAAGCAGTCGCGAAAGTTGGGACAGTGTCGCTGATTCGCGCTGGGGCTTGGAGGAAGAAACCTGGCGAGAGGTTGTCCGCCGTAGATCTGTTGTGTCTGGCCGGCTCGAAGCTCTCGCACGCGGTGAAGTCACCGACGGTTATACCGCGGTGCGCATGCAAGTAAATACGGTTCAACTCTTGAGTGATAGTGTATTCAGCCTGGAAGACCCAGCGCTAGCCCTAGAGTTTTACAAAAAGCTCACACGTCTTAAGGTGCTAGATCCTACATGCGGGTCCGGGGCGTTCTTGTTTGCTGCTTTGACACCACTCAAGAGGCTCTACGATGAATGCCTCGACCTATTCTCTCGGCTCACAGCGACTTCCGAAGAGAGTGCATCCTGCCGCAACATGCGAGCCGAGCTAGAGTACGTAGCTAGTAGCCCTAATCGTGATTACTTCATCTACAAGCAGATTATCCTGAACAACTTGCACGGCGTCGACATCATGGTCGAAGCTGTCGAAGTGTGCAAGCTACGGCTTTTCCTCAAGCTGGTTGCGCAATTGCACGATCCACGTCGCATTGAGCCGCTGCCTGACATTGACTTCAACATTCGAGCCGGAAATACCTTGGTTGGTTACACCAACTTAAGTGACTTGCGTGCCCAAGTCGGCTCTCGCCTAGACTTTGGCGACATCGATAGCGTCGAGTCCGCATTGCATGACCTAGATGATCTTACCGGCGAGTTTCGGGCGCAGCAAGCCGCTGGCACCCACCACAGCCATCGGTCCGACAAACAGAGGATTCAGGCCGAATTAGAGTTGATTCGTGACGTCCTCGATAGAAGTTTGATGATCGACTATGGCCGTAGCCCGAAACATATCGATCCGTGGCGATCTGCGCATAACCCCTTCCACTGGTGTGTTGAGTTTCACGAAGTGATGGCAAGTGGAGGGTTCGACGTCATCATCGGAAATCCACCATATAAGAGGTTGGTTGAGGTCAAGGATTATCAGGTTCGGGGTTACGAGACAATTGTCTGCAAGGATCTATACCCGCTGGTTATGGAGCGCGCAGAAGCACTGTGCTCCGAGCTGGCACGTATTGGCTGGATCGTGCCAATCTCGTCGATTTCGACTGGCGAGTTTGTTCCCCTTCAACGACTGTTGAGTAAACACCGTGTACTCACAAGTTGTTACGATGATCGTCCCGATAAGCTGTTCAAAGATTTGGAGCATATCAGGCTGGCGATTCATCTGATTGAGGTCGGGGCCGAGAGAAGGGGATTCGCCACAACCCGCTATCAGCGCTGGCGGGCATCCGAGCGCGAGTCCCTCTTTCCGAGAACCCTCTACACCGATGCGCCGGTAAGCGGCCGGGTGATGGGGTGCATCCCCAAGCTTGGGGACTCCATAGAGCACGATATTCTAGGCAAGCTTTGGAGGCGGTCGCAGACAGTAACCTCACTCACTGTAAAAGGTGCCTCCCATCGCGTTTTTTATACGCGGAAGATGAGCAGCTTCGTCTTTTTCCTCAAGCAACCGCCGATTGTGTTGGAAAATGATGGCAATCGTAGAGATCCGAGTGAGCTAAAGTTTCTCGCATATGGAAGCGTCGCGCATGCAGCTGCGGCTCAGGCTGTCCTTAATTCGAATCTGTTCTTTTGGTTCCTGAGAGTCCATTCGGACTGCAGAAACCTAAACAAGCGGGAGATTGAGGCTTTCCCCTGTAATCTCGATGAGATCCTATCGAGCGAGTGGGGTGACGCATTTCTAGAGCTTTCGGAAGAACTGGACGCAGACCTTATTCGCAACTCAGAAATGCGCAAGATGGGGAAGTTGACCATTCAATGCTTTCTCCCTGTCCGAAGTAAGTCCATCATAGACCAAGTGGATAGATTGCTGGCTAGTCACTATGGCCTTTCGGATGAAGAGTTGGATTGGGTTGTGAATTTCGATCTAAAGTATCGCATGGGCTCTGGCGACGGAGACGTTTAGCTGGTACAGGCTAGTTGCTTCTGCTCTCGGTGCAACTCAGGGCCGTGCGAGACATGGTCGGAGATAATGCTGTAGAGAGTTTAGTGGCATCGTAGCCGCAATGATCCTGGCGTGGCTCGACAGCTCCTAGCTAGCTCTTTGGGGCGTTCGGTTGAGGTGAGATCCCGGCTGATGCAGGCTTCGGGTTATGATTGCGATTGACGAGACTTCGTCGTGAGAAGAGGTGGCGAGGATGTTTGTGACGGTGCAGATCCCGATCATTGATGTCCGGCCCCTGCTGGCTCAGCAAACGTGTCGTGACGTGCTGCCGTCTTGGCCTCGTCCGGATCGTGTCTTCGCAGGAAGCTCCCCAAAGCACCACAGATCGAACTATGTGCGTGGCTTAGGGGCAGTACGACCTCGTCTGAAGGGTGGCGTCGCGCCCTGGCTTAGTGAATCGTTCTATATAGACGTGCAAGGCCAGGTCCGAGTTGGCCGTCAAGTGAATCGAGGGGATCGCTCTGAGTCGGTTTCCGCTCAACCAGTTTACCGGAATTTCTACACGGATGGCGTGACCGGGCGGCTTGAAGTATGCTTTCGATTTCTAGGCTGGAATTATCGAAATAATTCGAAGCGAAATGAAGATCGAGTTAAGATGCTTGCGATTCAAGCGCCCGTACGGCTTCGAGCTCTTGGGGATCAAGAGGGTCCGCTTATAGAGGTGGGGGAACGGTTTGCGAAGCATCTCCTTTCGAGCACAACTATTTCCCCTGATGCTTCCGTCCAAGAATGGTGGGTTCAACCAGGTACGCCGGCTGTGATTACCGAGATTCCTCCCCCGTGGAGCCTAAACTTTCAACTTCGTCAGCGCTGGCTAGTGTATTCCGGTATGCGGATTTCCTCGTGGGATCTGGCGCAAGGAGACGAATCGGATGACGCTGCTCGACGTCTACGAGTTCATGTTTCACGTCTGCATGCTGACTTGGTGGCGATCGAAACAGTGCTGGGGCTCTGCGAGAGCCAGCGTCTCGATGTCGCTTTTCGCCCCGTCGAAAGTCACATCTTGCGTCTCTTGGATTTGCTCCTGCGTCCAAGTAGGCATGGTTTCGCGGGCATAAGTCTCCTGGCGCGCGTACTGGGGCATGCGCGAGATGTCTACGATGATATTATCGGTACGACAACGTCCATCGCCGGGTCAATCGATAACCCCAAGATTGTAGAGCGCGTGGATCGTTTGTCGGAGATGATAAAAGATGCATCCCAGCCGAGTAGCCGTGGTATTTCGGTACAAATCGAGGAGCTCATCATGGCGAGGAACGAAAACACTATCTCCGGCGGCACCTTCCACGGTCCGGTTAATCAGGGTGAGGGAGGCGCACATATGCAGGTAGGGGGCGTAGGCCCCGCTCAACTGCGTGAACTCATCGAGCAGATGACCGCTGCAGCGGGCGAACTTGCGAAAGATCTCCCCGATGAACAGGCTGTAGCGGTTGAAGACGCCGCGGCAGGAGTAGGTAGGGAGCTCGAACAAGAGGCGTCAGAGCGTAACGAAAGAGGCGTACGCGCGAGACTGAAGACGTTGTTCGAGATCGCGTCGGAAGCTGGCACGGCAGGCGCCTCTCTCGCAGGTGCTGTGTCTGCGATCCAGGCAATCCTAGGGATGTAACAAAGGAAGGGCCCGGAACGCTCGCGATCCGGGCGGGCCATGACGGCTGAAAGAGCGCTTATACATGGACTTGAGCCGAACTCCTTGGCGGCGCTTGCCCCAAGGCGGCCTTCTTGAGTCTAGCTCCTCTGCTTGGTCACTGTGAGCGGATCGGGAACGTTAGGTAGCGTACGCGGACACCGAGAACTAACTCCTGGTTAGCGGACATACCGATCCTGGTACGCGGCCACATGGCCCCACGCGGCGACCACGATAAATCGTGGGTAGGCGATCTCACCACGCAGAGTTCTGCCCGGGATGATCCTCTTGTAGTTCTCCCAGGCCGGCTCACCGTCTAGCGCGCCCACTTCCTGGCTCATCAGACGGTGCTTCGATGCCGTGGGGCCGACGAAGGAGGCCCTGCGGCGCCGATCGCCCCCAACCATGCCCCTGCGCCAGCCAAAGCATGGCGATCGTGAGGCAGATCCTTCCCTCAACCTGACACGGAAGGATACTGCGAGCTGGCCAACCATCGGGGTCTTGGTGAGCGTCCACTGGGAGAAATACGCCCGTCTGCCTGAAAAGGGCCGTATCCGTCCACAAGTGGGGGCTCATGAGCCGTTCAATTGTAGGCGTTGCGGCCGGGCTTACATCGGCGGCACTGCCTGGCTAGACTGACGGACGTATCTCGGCAAGATACGCGCGTCGGGCGGTGCTGGGCGCGACCGGCCGAAGAGCCGCAGCGCGGCCAGCGACCGCCCGACGCTTGGCAGGCCGCCGCAGGCGGACTGCCCTTGATCACGTACAGATAAGTTGCTTTCTGATCTTGGTCCCGATCTTGGTCCCGACTCGACAATCTTGGTCCCGACAATCTTGTTCGCCGCTGCTGTCCGCGGTCGACGTGGGGCGGTGAGCAGTGATTCTTTGTCGGACGCCGCCACTGGGCTGTACGGAGAAGACGTCCGCCCCCCACGAGGAGGGGATCTCGAGCCCGCTCGTCGTCACTTTTCCGCTCGCGCGTACTGATCCTGGCTGGGGGGCGACATAGCCTTTCCCGGATCCCCACCTTGACCGCCCCCTTGCGATCTCGACACCATGCCCGTCATGAGTGTCGCCGTCATCATCACGATGGCCCTCCGCCAGTGGGGGATCGTCGACGCATGCATGGACAACGACGCCAGCGTCGAGACAGTGGACGGCAATCGCGAGCGGGCCGACCTTGCGCGCAGTGTCCGAAGGGCCGGCTGGGATCAGATTGCCCACTGGACACCCGGCGTTCCCGGCTCCGGTAAGTGGCCGCCGCCGGACGAGATCGTGAAACCCAAACTCACGATCGCCCAATGGCTTCTCACGGTTGACGTCCTCGAGCGCTGGGCTGCAACCGGTGACCGGGTGGGACATCACGACAGAGCCGCTCAGCAACGTGAGCTTCGAGACCTGATCATTTCTCGGCTCCAAGCCCACGGCATCCAGATTCCGCCCGATCGGCGATGATCTGAACTGTCTGCCATCGGGTTCGGCCCGTTCCGGACGGGCGAGACCAGCTACACGCCCCCACCACGACCACCGGCAAGATCCGCCGCGTAGAACTCCGCGCCATGGCCGCCGCCGTCTACCTGGAGGCCTGACCCTCAACGAGGCGCGCTGGGCGGCGGCCTGGTAGGGCGCTTCGGCGTCACCTTCTTCCGCCGCGGCCGGGGCATGGGCAGGATCATGCTCCCACTCGCGGGCGGGTGCCCCGTCATCCGCTCGCCTGCGCCCATGGCCGCCGTCGGCCCGCGGCGGCGGCGTTTGAGTAGGGGCATACTCATGTGTCCGGGTGCGGGGCCGGTTGAGCATGGGCGCATGCGAAAGCCGATGACATTGGCCGCGGCGGCGGCCGTCGTAACGTTCAGCATGGCGGGGGTGGCCGGCGCGGCCGCCATACCGAGCACGGATGGGCTGATTCATGGCTGCTACCTCCGGCTCACCGGGCTGCTACGGGTGGTCGAGGAGGGCTCGTCGTGCCGGCTGGGCGAGCTGCCCGTGCAGTGGAACCAGATCGGCCCCCAGGGGCCGCAGGGCCCACAGGGAATTCAAGGGCCGCAGGGCGACATGGGGCCGCATGGGCCGATCGGGCCGCAGGGAGCGCAGGGAGCGCAGGGAGCGCAGGGGGCGACTGGGCCCAAGGGGGATCCCGGGTTCTCTGACGCCTACGCTGCCGAGCAGCTCAATCGGATCAACGTGAACGGCAGCCTGGTGCCGATCGTGTCGCTGAACGTGCCGGCCGGGACGTACGTGATCCAGGCCAAGGCGAGCGTGCTGCTGTCCGACGACACCGAGAGCGTCGGCTGGTGCGAGCTCCTGGAGAACGGCGCGCGGGGCGCGGACAGCTCGGGGTGGGGGTTCACCGACGACTCGTTCGAGAGTACGACCGTGCCCCTGATGACCGCAGCGACTTACGCCCAGCCGACTACGATCACGCTGACCTGCACTAAGGGCGCCAACGAGATCTTCAACGATGTCGACGTGGAGAACGGGAAGATCATCGCCACCCGAGTGGGCGCCCTCCACTGACCATGGCACGCTCCTCCTAGCCACCGGGGCGGGCCATGCCTCGGAGAATCTCCGACACTCAAGATGAGGACGAGCACGTCATTCACCGTGAGGACGTGGTGGTGTGAGCACACCCCGGCAGCGTGAGGCTGACGGGGTCTTGGTGTGCGGGTTGGCGACTTGGCGTGCGCATTGGCGGCTGGTCGCGGAGGCACGAGCTAGGTTTTTGGGGTTCGCGACAAACCAGATCGTTGACGAGTGGCCGCCTCTGTGAGTGGCGCGTTACAAGATCGCGATCCATGGACGCCACTGGCAGGCCTCCTCAGTCGAGTCGCGGCGAGGCCAGGGCTGTGAGCACCCGCTGCCGCAGCAGCTCGTACTGCTCGCGACACCTGCGGGGCGCATCCGGTGGCCGCTGCTGTACGCGACCACCGGCAACGACCTCGCCGGGTTGAAATTGATCGGACGTGAAGTCCACCTCGGTGCCGTCAGGCAGCCGATTCCAATAGTGGTTCCAGACCTTGGCCCCACCGACATGGACCTCGCCAAGGATCAGGTCACCTCCGAGTAAGTCCTGCACTACTAGTGCCGTCGTTCCGCACTGGCCCCTTGCCGGGTTGTCAGGCCGCCACTGTTCACGGCTTACTGGATCGCAGGTGTCAGGCCCCCAGGCGGCTCACAGTAGCGGCCGCAACAGTTCCACGTTCAGCATCCTGGGAGTGTCGCAGAAAGGTGCGACAAATCAGCGGCGTGACCGATGTGCACATACGGCTGGTCGGCCGACGGGACTGCGGGTCAACGATCGGAGCCAGCTTGGCGAGGGCCTCGAGAAGGATGTTTGTTGCCCCGAGCCATGCCGGCCCGAGCCCACTGGAAGCCACCCGCATTGTCGCTGATCTGCAGCATGGGCGATGGAGCACTTGCTCACCGACTTCGGCCACACGTTCAACACCGCGATGGGTTCGCTCGGCGAGTGGGGCCAAGAGCTGTGGGCGTGGCATCGGATACCTCATCCGTGGGCGGACAAGCCGGACACGAAGATCGTGGCAATCCGGATGAGGGACTTACGGAGGGCGGCTTCGTCGAGGTCCGGCTCCTTATAGCCGGGGGCGTCGCGGATGCCGCCGCCGGTGTTCGTGCCGTCGTAGGTGAGCTGGATGAGGTACTCGCCAGCCAGGACGTGGACTCGGTCGGCGACGGCGAACGCTCGGTCCCCGAGACCAGTGAGGTGCTTGACGGGCGCGCTCTTGGCGTAGGCTTCGGCCTCGTTGTCGAACAGGGTCTTACGATTCCGGTAGTCGCGGTCTCCGAGGTTGTCGACGTAGATGCGCAGATCTCCGCAGCGAGGGGTGATGTCCCCACGTTGGATGACTCCGAGGCCGCAGTAGCCGCCTATCTGCACGACCCCGTCTGTCTGCCCGACCCGGTCGCGGATTTGCCAGGTGCAGGTGGTGTCGTCAGCGTCGCCGCTGCTACCCACTTCCGCGACGGAGGGGAAGAAGGCCGAGGTGACGTCGGCGGCGGAGATGGCCCCGCACAAGCCGCTGTCACTGGGGACAACGGTGCTGGGATCCTTGGCCATTTCCGCGGTGAAGACCTCGGCGACCTGGTCCGCGCCGCGGCGAAGCTTGGCTTCGGAGGGTAATTTGTCGTTGCGCTCTTCGCCCCAGGATCTGATCGAGATCAGCCAGGGCCCCTGCCGGATGTGCATATGGACGTAGCGAGAGTCGGACCGGCCGGTCCGACTCCCCGCCAGGCTGTACGCGGCGTCGCCGTGATCCGCTGCCACGGGAGGGGTGTATGTCCAGCCGAGGCCGTCCGGCTTCTCGGCCAGTTTCGCGGCGTCCGCCTTGCTCTTGTCGAACTCCTGCTTGGCGTGGTCGGTCGCGGTCTGGGTGGCAGTGCCGTAGGCCTGGACGGTTACGCTCAGCGAGCGAGAGGCGCCAGAGTACCAGTCGCAATTCCCCCAGGCATGGGTGGCGGTCGCGACATTGTTACTCCAGGCTATGTCGTTGCTGAGCGTGTCGCCGGAGACCAGGGACACCCGGAGTGCCTTGGGGACGGCCGCGCAGACCTGGCCCCCGGTGATGGGGCGTAGCCGGTCCGGGACGACGGGAGCGGGGGTCGGGCTGACGGTCGCCGCGGTGGGGGTGGGGGCCGCCGCCGGGGGAGTGACGGTGCAGGCGGCCAGTGTGGTCGCGAGCAGGAGGATAAGGGGAGTTCGCATCACAGCTACTTGAGGTCGGAGACGAAGGTCTTGGCCAGCCGCACGACGGCTGACTGCGCGACGGAGGACTCGAAGGCTGGGGCCAGGCAGCCGGGCTACCGATGATGCCGCCGCCGGTGGTCGTACCTCGGTAGGTGAATTCGAGGAGGACCTCGACCAGGACCTCGTGGCGCCGGGATCGGGCCGCACACGGCGGTGCTCACGAAGAACTCGTCCTTCTGCGGCGAATTCACCACTACACCGTTGGCGCTGAGGCACTAACCGAGGCGGTCCGCTAGTTGGGCGGCGTACAGGCTGGCGGGCTGTAGACCCGTGCTGTTGGTTCCCTCGATGTGGCCGGCGGGGATGTTGGACCACCAGTTCACGCCGGAAGCACCGCCCTTGGTGCCGATGGCGTAGTTCTGGGCGGTGGGGGGACGCTGGACGCAGGCGCGTCGGCCGCTGTCGACCGTGCAGTTCCACAGGACGCTGTGCGCCGACGACCAACCGTGGTTGGAGATGTGGCCCCTGTTGTGCAGGTTCAGCACCCACGCCTTGTCACTGAGGGTGTCGATCTCCTTGATGTTGTCGAACAGCAGCCCGTGGGTCCAGCGTTGGTGGCCGCCGCTTTCTGTGTACCCGTTCTTGTTGTAGCCGTCCGCCCACACGCATCCGGAGGTCGTGGTGGCGCCGTTGGACACGAACGCGTGGCGTGCCTGCTCCGACCACAGATCACGGAAGAGCACCTGCTGGGACAGCAGCGCGGCCTGGAAGTTGTACCTGCGCTCTCCCACCAGTTTCGATCGCGGGTGACTTGCCCGTACCGACTGGACGGTGACGCGTGTGGCCCGCCTGCACAACACCCCGGAGTAACTGAACTGCAGCAGCTGGCAGTCCTTGACCCAGGCGTCCTCTACGCCGTCGAGGATCACGCAGGACATCTGGTGGTTCTCGTCCTCCGCGGGCGGCGACCCCATGGTGACGCGAAGGTTCTCCACACCCACGTTTCTGATCAGGCCCGTCTGGGTCCACACGTGCGCGTACGACTGGCTCAACGCACGGTCGAGGTGGTTGAACACCGGCGCGCAGACCCTGATCACGTTGCCTTCGATCGCCTGGATGTAACGGTTGTAGATGATCGGCCGCGAGCCCACGGGCCACGGTTCGCCCTGGCCGCCCTTGAGGGTACCGCCGCCATCGATGGCCGCACCCCACGCCGCGGTGTGCGGATGGGTAATGATCAAATTGTCGCCCACCCTGAGGTTGGACGCGTCGGCCACCTGAAAGCTGCGGCTGCCGACCCGCACCAGACCCGTCACGATGTCGGTCCTGGTGCCCGGCTTCTGACCGTTCCAGTTGGCGACGCCCCCGCCCACCTTGATGACGGTCTCCACAGAACCGGAGCCGGTCCCGATGATCACGGTGTCCACGGCAGGATCGCCCCATTTCCCTGAGCCGCGCAGCACAACACCGCTGTGCCTCAGATACAGCGTCCCCGACACCCGGTAGGTCCCCGGCTTGAGCCGCAGCGCCCCGCGAAAGCCCGCCTCGTTGAGCGGGCGCGACGCCACCTTGTCCAGGGCCTGCTGGATGTGCGTCGTGTTGTCACCGCTGACCGGCCCGATCTCCAGCACCACGTCAACGTTCGGCAGCGCCACTCCCCCGTTGCGGTAGCCCGCCCAGCTGAAGTCGGGTATGCGGTTGCCCGCGCTGTCGACCCGGTAGGCGAGCCTCCCGTCAGAGCCCGGATAGACCAGGCGGGAGTGCCATCCCGCGCCTGTCTCGGCCGCCATGGCTTCGTCGGGAGTCAGCGCCCCCATGCCCACCGCCGCCATCGCCCCGGCGCCGCCGAGCCGGAGCACATCCCTGCGCGACCACCGGTCGCCGTCGGCCTTCATGAACAGCTGACTCTAGGGATACGCGGTATGTCCGCGGTATGTTTGCGTCGACCGACGATGTCATCAGCCCTCGTCAAGGGTCGGCTGTACCGCTTGACCTGGCAGATGTCGTAGCCGTCCGGGGTGGGTACGCGAATGTCGACGCCGCGGTCCCCCCGCGCTGGAGTGATCCGATCACCTCGCGGGTGATCCAGCAACAGCGGCGACCGGGGCGCGTGCGCAGGTCCAAGCGAAGATCAATCCGGGTTCAAGGAGACCCTCTAAGCAGCCATGTGTGCAGTACGCGGTCAATATGCGTAGCAGGACATGCTTCCCCCTGCATTGGCCCAGACACGTTCGAAGCTGGCCAGGTACGTCGCCGCTGCTGCTTCCGGTTCGACAGCGCGAAGGTGGATGACGGGAGCTTGGGCCGCAGGTGTGCCGTACGCGTGGCTGTTGACCAGCAACTCGGCGTCGGCTCGATAGATCGAGTTGTAGAGCACCGTTTGGTGGAGGCGGATCTCGGCGTTCTCGATGACGGCGAGCGGCTGGTACAGGGCCAGTGCATTCCTGACTCGGGCGGCCATGACAGTCGAGCCGATTGCCTCGTCGATGCCGCGCGTCGCCACCGCGGGGGCATCGGGATCCCCGAGCAGGACACGTACCCTCACACCCGCGCGGGCTTGATTGACCAAGAGGCGGATGATGCCGGTGTCCTCGGCGAGGAAAAGCCCGCTGTAGGTGAGGATGCCGATCTCGCGTGTGGCTGACTGGAACAGGTGTCGCCATGTGGCCCGTGGGACGGTCCAGCGGTGCGGGTAGATGGCCTGGACCTCGTCGTTGAAAGCGCGGTGCCGCGGGGTGACTTCGGGCCAGAGGTCGGCTTCCTCGACCTGGAGGAGGTCGGCGACGGCCCAGCGGTGGCGTGGGTAGGGGATGCGGCCCTTGAGCCAGCGGTGCACCGTCTTGGGGTCCACGGCGAGTGCGGTGGCGAGGTCTGTTGCCTGAAGGCGGGCGGCGGCCATCGCGTGGCGCAGGTTCTCGTTCATGGGGATCGCCTGCTCCTCTCCGGATGCCGTCCTTGCTGGGACGTTAACACGAGACGTCCCTAGACGTCCCCGAGTTGCGGTGTTCCGGCCCCCTGCTGTGGAGCGACCCTCGATCGCGAGCAGCAGATCGGACGTATCTGCAGTCAGGAGGGTGAGCATGCGGATGAGTCAGACCGTCAAGGAGCAGCAGAAGGCGTACGCGCAGCGGTTGTTGACCGAGCTGGGTAAGCGGCTGGCCGTGCGTGAGGTCGCGGCGGTGCTGGTGGTGGCCGAGGACGGGCGGCCGGCTCTCGATGTGACCGACAGCCGATGCAGGATGCGGCGGGTGTTCGTGCATCTGCCGTTCTGCTGGTTCTACTGGGGAGATCAGGGAGACGAGCGGGTGTCGTTCCTCAAGATGCCGGTCGCGGTGGACCGGATCGAGCAGGCCGCGCGGGAAGGGTGGCGCGAGGGCGAGCAGGGCGAACTCAGCATCGACCTGAACAAGATCGTCGATGCTTACCGTGGCTGACCCAGTGGCCACCGACAGGTGGCTGACCGGCGGGCAGGTCTACACACAGGTCGCCGATCGCCTTCGTGAGCAGATCGTCACTGGGGAGTTCCCGCCGGGCGGTGCGCTGCCTTCTGAGGCGCAGCTGTGCGCGAAGTTCGGTGTAGCTCGCAACACTGTACGGCGCGGCCTGGCGCTCCTGGAAGAAGAAGGGCTGATCACGACCATTCCTTCCAAGGGGCGGGTTGTGGCTGCGGTTGGCGAGCGGAGTGCGCCGTACCGCTATCTGGCGATCGCCGCAGAGTTGCGCGCCCGGATCGAACGCGGGGAGCTGCAATCCGGTAGTGCGCTGCCGAGTGAGGCGGAACTGCGACGGCGTTACGAGGCCTCGCGCAATACGGTGCGGCAGGCGCTCGCCGTGCTGGAACATGACGGTCTGGTCGTGGCCGAGCACGGACGGGGCCGCTTTGTTCGTCCTTCAGGGTAGGACGTCTTGAGACGTCCGGCTTGGCCGTCTAGATCCGCCCATGTCCGGCATGCCTATCGTGGGGAGTGTGGGACAAGCTGAATGGGCGCGCGACCTGGCCAAAGATCTCCTCGCCACGGCCCTACCACGGCGGTGGGCGCACACGCAGGGCGTCGCCGAGAGAGCAGCATCGTTGACTCCGATTCTCGGTGAGGAGACCGACACCCTGATCGCCGCGGCGTACCTGCATGACATCGGGTACGCCCCGGACCTGGTGGACACCGGGTTTCATCCGCTCGACGGAGCACGCTATCTGCGCGATGTCGTCAAGGCTGATGACACGCTGTGCCGCTTGGTCGCGCACCACTCCTGCGCGATCAATGAGGCGCTCAACCGCAACCTGTTCGACGCGCTCACGTCCGAATTCGACGAGGAACGTCCGGAGTTGATCGAGGCGCTGACCTACTGCGACATGACCACGGGCCCGGATGGCACCCATCTTGACGTCGCCGAGCGCCTGGCGGAGATTCACTCACGCTACGGCCCCGAGCATCTCGTTTCCCGCTCGATCACCGCGTCAACGCCTAGCATCCTCGCCGCCGTCAAGGCCGTGACGACTGCCTTGGTGCAACGGTCTGGCTAGCCTTGCCGGCCAGCAGGAATACCCTCGGGAAACCGCGCTTTGGATCCTGATCACCGGGGAACACCAGGCGGGCAGTTTCGACGATGCTCCGCTCACGCAGCATGCCGGAGATCATGTCCGTGGACCATCGGTAGGCCAGCGAAATGATGTGGTCGTACGGCTCGGCGAACTGCAACGGCTCGTCAGTCGCTGGGAAGGAAAGCAGCACATGACCGCCCGGGGCAAGCACGCGGGCGAACTCGTCGAATACCTCGTGCACCTGCTCAGGTGGCGTGTGAATGATCGAGTGGTGACTGAATACGCCGGCGACACTGCCGTCTGCCAGGTCCAAAGCGAACATCGAGCCGACCTCGAACCTGAGGCCGGGATGCTCCGAGCGGGCCTGTTCGATCATCCCCGGCGACAGGTCGATACCCAGCACCGGGACCCCTCGCGCGTGGAGATAGGCCGTGATGTGTCCTGGGCCGCAGCCGAGATCAGCGATCGGCCCGGCGCCCGACGCCTTCACGAGGTCGACGAACGTATCGATGAGCGCCCGATCCAACGGCTTGTCCGCCAGTTGATCGCGGAAGAACTCGGCGTACCGGACTGCCATCGCATCGTAGGCAGTACGGGTCGTGTCGAGGAACGCGGCTTCGGTCATGGAAGATCAACGTAGCCGACCCGGGTCGCTTTCAGCCGATGTACGGGAGGTGGGTTTCGGCTAGGAAGTGCTCGATCCGCATCCGCATCGACCTGTCCATCTGCAGCTCGGCGACCCGGTCACGGGGGACCCAGAGGACTTCGCGAGATTCGCTGCTCGGCCTCGGCTCGCCGCTGACGGGTCGGGCGGTGAGGACCAGAGAGAACTCTTGGCGGGCCTCGCCGTTCGACGTGTAGAGGATGACGTGCTTGGGGTCGCTGTATGTGCCGACCAGGCCGGTGATCTCGCAGAGGATGCCGGTCTCTTCCTGGGTTTCCCGTACGGCTGCCGTCGGGATCGACTCGCCAAGGTCAATCGCGCCGCCGGGAACGGCCCAATTGCCGTTGTCGCTGCGGCGGATCATCAATATCTCGCCCGCGGCGTTGGTGACGATGACGTTCACGGACGGGACCAGGCTGTTGGGCGCCGGGGCGTCGGGGTCGTTGTAGTAGTCGATCCGCTTGGCCATGGCTCAGGACCCTACTGGTCGTGCGCCGTCCCAGACGCGTTCGAAGCTCTCGGCGTAGGTGGCGACCATGTCCCCGCCGATGACCCTGCGCAGGTGCAGCACCGGCGCGTTGCCGGCGGGGACGCCGTAGACGTGGGTATTGACGAGGAATTGGTCGTCGGCGCGGTAGATCGAGTTGTACAGCACTGTGGCATGCAGCCGGAATTCGACGTTCTCCCGTTCGCGTAGGGACCGGTAGAGGACGAGGACGTTGCGGATCTTGGCGGCCATGCCGTCGTCGATGCCCTCGTCCTTGCCGCGCTGGGCCACCTCGGCGCAGTCCGGGTCGCCGAGCAGGATGCGCACCCGTACTCCGGCGTCGGCCTTCTCGCCGAACATGCGGACCATGCCGGTGTCATCAGCGAGGAACAACCCGCTGTAGACCAGCACACCGATCTCCACGGACGCGCTCGCGAACAGGCGTCCCCATACGTCCCTCGGGACGGCCCAGCGGTGCGGGTAGACGGTGACGATCTCGGACTCTGACGCTGAGGCAACTTGTTCGCGGGTCAGCGCCTCTGGCCAGAGGTAGGTCTCCTCGGTGCCGAGGTAAGAAGCCACCGCAAAGCGGTGCTTTCGGTACGGCTCCCGGCCCTTGGTGATCCACCGTTCGACCGTCTTGGGGTCAACCTGGATCGCATTGGCCAGGTCGGTGATGCTCACGCCCTTTTGTAGGAGGGCGGCGCGTAGCCGTTCGTTCGCCATATCACCTGCTCCGGGGACGTCCGGGGACCTGGACATCGTAGGCCGGACGTCTTGAACATGTCCCGTCGTGTAGTGATCTCGCCCTAACTCTCCGTCGCAATCTTGGTGTCGCAAGGCAACACCGGAACGACCGAAAGGAGAGGTGATCACCATGAATCACGACATCTACCCCGAGCCCACCTGCGCGTGTGGGGCACTGCTCAACGAAGGACGGGAACTCTGCCGCAAGTGCCGGGCCCGGGATCGCTGGCTCAGGAAGCAGACGGCCAAGCGCAAGAGCGGCAAGCGGCGCGGTGAGACCGGCCGTCCCCCGCGCGCTCCTCGCGGCCTGGCCGCGGCGGGGGTGATCTGGTCATGACCACGATCCCACTGATCATCGCCGGAGTCCTCGGCGTCACTCTGCTGGCGGGCTACACCATGGTCCTGATCGGCATCCGCCGTGAGGACAAGGCCCTGAATCTGCGTCGGCGTCCGAATGGAGCATCGGCGTCGCTAGCGCGGAAGGTTACCGGCTGCTACGCCCGGGGCGGCGTGTCGTGGACGTAGCCAACTGCTCCTCGACGCGTGAAAGCCGTTCCGAAAGGTCGCGAACGGCGGAGCGCAGTTCGGTCACCTCGCTCGCCAAGTCGCCGGCAGGTGCGGCGTCGGTGTCGCGGACGAACACTCCCTTGCCCTGCTGGCCGATCACCAGGCCCTCGTTCCGCAGGATGCCGACGGCCATCTTCACCACCGACAGCGAAGCGTCGTACTGCTCGGCGAGTTGGGCGGTGGACGGCAGAGGAGTGCCGGGCGCGAGAGAACCGCCTCGGATCTGCGCTCGGAGATCGTCGGCGATCTGGAGGTAGCCGGGCCGCCCGGTTTTCTCGACCATCGCCATCCATCACACCACGAAACCTCAACCAAGCCAACCGAGAGGACGTTGACAACTGAGCCAACTAGGTTAACTATGTTGGCTAGGACGAATAAGGAGGTCACAGCATGCGTTCCGTCCCCATCCCTGTGGATGTCAGCAAGCTCGCCATCACCTGCGTCAAGGCCCCGCGTCCGCGGGTGCTCAACCGCGACACCGGCGAGATCAAGACCGATAAGAACGGCAACACCGTCTTCGAGGTCACCGTCTCGGTAGAGGACGAGTTCGGCCGGATCGAACTCGTCAAGATCGCCACCACCGGAGAACCGCCCATCAACGTCGGCGATCAGGTCAACCCGGTCGGCCTGCTCGGCTACGTCTGGGAGATCGCCGGCCGGTGGGGCATCAGCTACCGTGCCTCGGCCCTCCTCCCCGTGCGGGAGAGCGCCGATGCGTGACGCGCTCGTCCTGCTCACAGTCCTGGCCGCTGTCGCGGTCGGGCTGTGGGCCTGGCGCCGCTGGCACCATCAATCGTTCTGGCTGGTGGTCGGTTACCCGATCATCGCCCTGTCCGTACTCGCGTCCTGGCGACGGGTCGCCCTCGGCTGCGGGCTGACAAAGAAGCGGCAACGCTTCTGGTTCACCACTGTGCCGGGCATGGTCGCCTCCACCGGCGTCGTACGGGTCAAGCGCCGCTTTCAGCGCATCGCGGTGGACACCAAGCCGTTCATGTGGCTGCCGTTGCCGACCCGGCACGGCTGGCGCGTCACCCTGCACACGCTGGAAGGCCAGACACCAGGCGACTACGCTGACGCCGCCGAACGCCTGGCGCACTCCTGGGGCGTGCACGCCATCCGCGCCTCCTCACCCCGGCCCGGGCGAGTGGTGCTGATGGCCACCATGCGCGACCCGCTGGTCAAGGTCGATCACCTGCCCGCCTCGACGGACCTGCTCAAGGTCACCGTGGGACGGCTGGAGAACGGCAAGCCGTGGACCATCGACTTCCGGACCGTGCCGCACTGGCTAAACGCTGGCGCGACCCAGTCCGGCAAGTCGAACCTCGCCAACGCCCTGATCGTCGGGCTGTCTCCACAACCCGTCGCCTTGGTCGGCTTCGACCTCAAGGGCGGGGTCGAGTTCACGCCCTATGGCCCGCGCCTGTCCGCGCTGGCCACCTCGCGCGCCGAGACGGTCACGCTGCTGGATGACCTCGTCGGCCTGATGGTCGATCGGATGGGCCTGTGCCGCCAGGCAGGTGCCCGCAACATCTGGCAGCTCCCGCCCGGCATCCGCCCTACCCCGATCGTCGTCCTGGTCGATGAGCTGGCCGAGCTGTACCTGATGGCCGACAAGAGCGAGAAGGACGAGATCGCCAAGACCTCGACCGCGCTGCTACGGGTCGCGCAGCTCGGGCGGGCGTTCGGCATCTACCTGTTCTGCTGCGGCCAACGCATCGGTTCCGATCTCGGCCCCGGCGTCACCGCCCTCCGGGCTCAGTGCTCGGGCCGGATCTGCCACCGGGTCAACGACCCGGAGACCGCCACCATGACCCTCGGAGACCTCGACCCGGCCGCCCTGGTCTCCGCCCGCGCCATCCCTGCCGAGACACCCGGCGTCGCCATCGTCGCCGGCCAGGACGGCCAGTGGTACCGCGCCCGCTCTTTCTACGTCACCGAGCAGGCAGCCGAACACGCCGCCCGTACCTACGCCGACCTCGCCCCGGCCTGGGACGAGATCACCAGCCACCTACCCGAGTCCATCAACGCCTGAAGGGAGAGGACGATGCGACGCTTGGCCTGCTGGCTGCTGGACACCGGCCCGGTTCTCGTCCTGGCCATCATCGCCGGTGCCGGATCGTTCACCCACATCCGCGACACCGCCGCCGAGCACGGCCAGACCGGCTGGATGTCCTGGGCCATCGCCGTCTGCATCGACCTGACCTGTGTCATGGCCGCCCGCGAACGCCAACGCGACAAGAAGACAGCCCGGGTGCCGCGCGGCCTGGTCTCGTGGCCCGTCCTGGTCCTGGTCGGCGGCATCGTCCTGTCGCTGGCCGCCAACCTCGCCCAAGCCGCCCCGACCGTATGGGGCTGGATCACCGCCGCCACCCCGGCGGGCGCCTTCCTGCTCGCCGTCTCGATGCTCGAACGTCGCGCATCTCACGCCCGTCCCGAAACAACGGAGATCCCGGAAGCCTCGTCCTCGCCCGTCCTGACCCCGTCCGCCGTCCCGGAACTCGTCCCCACCGACGAGCTGGACGAGGACGACCGCCAGGACGAACAGGAGGACCGTCCCGCACCGGCACTCGTCGACTACGCCCGCCGTGTCGCCGACGAACACCAGGCCAAGCACGGCAAACCCATCACCCGCGACGCCCTGCGCGCCCACCTGGGCGTGTCCAACCAACTCGCCTCGGACCTGCTCCGCACCCTGCGCACCGCCTAACACAGAAGGGAGATCACCCATGACCCGCAACCGCCGCACTGACCTCATCAAAGGCTTGCTCGACCTGGCCGCCTTCCTGGAGGCACACCCCGAGGTGCCCGTCTCCTCTCACGTCGTCGTCCACCACTTCCCCGAGTACGACAGCGACGCCGACATGCGCGCCGAGATCGACCAGATCGCCTCGCACGTCGGCTCCCGCATCGACTTCCAGGACTCCCCGTACGGCCACTACGCCACCACGGTCTGCTTCGGGCCGGTGGAGTACCGGGCCGTGGCCGTCCTGACCGCCGCCCGTGCCCTCCACGCCGCCGAACGAAGCTACTCCGGCTGCATCCAGCCCGACCCGAAACCCACCACCTGATCAGCAGGAGAAACGACCATGCGCATCCGCCTCGACGGCACCCGCGCCGAAGTCATCGACGCCCTGTTCCGCCTACGCCTGAACTTCACCGTCACCGACGTCTCACGCCTCTACCCCGACCGCGCCAAACCCTCCCACTGGCGCATCTACCTCACCACCACACCACGCCCGAGGAGGTGAACAGCCCTTGATCGAAGTCATCCACTACCGCTGCTGCACCTGCACCGGAACCGGCCTCGACAACGACCGCAACCGCTGCCGCGACTGCGACGGCACCGGCATCGACAACCACGGCGCCTAGCGCGCAGCGCCCCCGGCCTGGCCGCACATCCGCCAAGACGACTGCCAGGTCGGGGGCCATCCCCTCACCCGAACGAGCGAAAGGAGGCTTCCATCTTGCCTGCATGCACCACCAACCCGCACGCCCTTGCGGGCGTGATCGCCCGACTGAACGCCCCAGACTACGACCGGTGGGCCGCCCAGATCCGCGCTACCGGCGGCTGCCGCCAGCCCATCCACCTACGCGGCAAGGTCGACCACTACGACCGTGCCACCGGCCAACTCCTGCACCGCTATACCACCCGCCACGAACCCGACGGCATCCTCCGCCTGCCCTGCAAGACGCGCCGCGCCTCCCGCTGCCCGGCCTGCGCCGAGATCTACCGCGCCGACACCTACCACCTCATCCGCGCGGGCCTGATCGGCGGCAAGGGCGTGCCCGAGAGCGTCACCGGCCATCCCACGCTGTTCGTCACCCTCACCGCGCCCAGTTTTGGAACGGTCCACAGTCGACGTGAGCAAAACGGCAAGGTCCTGCCCTGCCACACCCGCCGCAACGCCGAAACCTGCCCACACGGCCGCGTCATGTCCTGCACGGCCAAGCACAGCCCCGACGATCCCCACCTTGGTGAGCCGCTGTGCCCGGACTGCTACGACTACACCGGCTCGGTCCTGTTCAACGCCCTGGCACCACTGCTGTGGAAGCGCTTCGCCGACTCCCTGCGCCGCCGCATGGCCAAGCTCGGCGGCCTGACCCTTAAGGACCTCCGCGAACACCTGACGGTCTCCTTCGCCAAGGTCGCCGAATACCAGCGCCGCGGCGTTGTCCACTTCCACGCCGTCATCCGCCTCGACGGCCCCGGCGGTCCTGCCGCGCCGCCACCGCCCTGGGCCACCACCGATGCCCTGACGCAAGCCGTACGACACGCCGCCCAGGTCGTCAGCGCCCTCGTGCCCGCCATCGACGACCAACCCGCCCGCCTTCTCAAGTGGGGCCAACAGCTCGACATCCGCCCGATCACGCTGAACGGCGACCTCACCGAACAAGCCGTCGCCGGCTACATCGCGAAATACGCAACAAAGGCAGCCGAATGCGTCGGCACCCTTGACCGCCGCATCAACCCCCTCGACAACCTCGACGCCCTCAACCTCCGCGAACACCCAAAACGCCTGATCACCGAATGCCTGCGCCTCGCCGCCATCGAGGACCTGTCCGAACTCCGCCTTGCCAACTGGGCCCACATGCTCGGGTTCCGCGGGCACTTCTCCACCCGGTCCCGCCGCTACTCCACCACTCTTGGCGAACTCCGCGCCGCCCGCGAGCAGCACGCCCGCGACCACGAGATCACCACGGGCTGCCTGCCCCTCTTCGAGGAAGACACCGTCCTGGTCATCAGCGAATGGACCTACGCAGGCAAGGGCTACAGCCTCGGAGATCAAATCCTCGCCGCAGCAATCACGGGAACTCACATCCCGGACATGGCGGGTGATGCCCGATGAGCCGCTGTGACGAACTGCTGACCGTCGCGCAGGTCCTTACCGAGTTGGGCGGGGTCTCCCGTCGCACCTTCTACCGCTGGCGCGAGCTCGGCCGTGCGCCGGTCTGCATCCAACTGCCCAACCTCGAACTCCGCGTCTGGCGGAGCGATCTCATGACCTGGCTCGACTCGCGGCGGGAGGCGAAGTGAAGACCACCTACGACGTGAAGCTCGGCCAGATCCAGCTGCGCACCCACCGCGGCACGCCCGCCTACATCGCCCGCTGGCGAGTCGCCAGCGTGCAGAAGTCAAAGAGCTTCCGAACCAAAGGGCTGGCCAACGCATTTATGTCGGATCTCCGGCAGGCGGCCAAGGCAGGGGAGGAATTCGACGTCGCCACCGGTCTGCCGGTATCGATGCTCGCGCCCACGGCTTCCGGGCCGTCGTTCCTGGAGTTCGCCCAGGCGTACGTGCTTCGGCGCTGGAACACCTCGGCGGCCCGGACCCGCGAGACGGACGCGTACGCGCTCTTGACCTTGATCCCTGCTCTGGCGGCCGATGCGCCGCGCCGTCCGTCGGCTGAGGAACTCCGCGAGGTGCTCAAGCTTCACGTTCTCCTGCCGGAGAGCAGGCGGGCCGAGCTGACGACGGCTCAAGCTGCGGCGTTGAGCTGGCTGGAGAGAGCGTCTCTGCCGCTGGCGGCGCTGGGGGAGGCGCACATCCTCCGTACGGCTCTCGACGCCATCTCGGTCACCTTCGCCGGTGCTCCAGCGGGAGCGAACACGGTACGGCGCAAGCGTGCCATCCTGCATCACCTGCTGGAGCACGCGGTCGAGCAGAAGGTGTTCAGCAGTAACCCACTGGACGAGATCAAATGGACGGCACCCAAGGCCGTCACGGTCATCGATCCCCGCACCGTCGTCAACCCGACCCAAGCACGGCAACTCCTCGACGCCATCCCCCAGGTGGGCCGCAAGCGCGGCGTCCGGCTCAAGGCGCTGTTCGCCTGCATCTACTACGCTGCCCTCCGACCGGAGGAGGCAGCCGACCTACGGCTGAGGAACTGCACGCTGCCCGAGACAGGCTGGGGCCTGATCGTCCTGGAGAAAGCACGACCCCAGGGAACGAAGCGCTGGACCAACTCCGGCCAGACCCACGAGTCGCGCAGCCTAAAGCACCGCGCGGACAAAGAGACACGAGAGATCCCTATCCCGCCCGTCCTGGTCGCAATGCTCCGCGAGCACATCGCCGAGTACGGCACCGCCAAGGACGGCAGGATCTTCCGCACCGGCACCGGCGGCTCCTACTCCAGCTCGGCCTACTCCTACGTCTGGCAGGAAGCCCGCAAACTCGCGTTCGCCCCGGAACAGGTGGCCTCGTCTCTGGCCGCTCGCCCGTACGACCTGCGCCACGCTGCGGTTTCGCTCTGGCTGAACGCGGGCGTCCCGGCCCCCGAGGTCGCCAAACGTGCAGGTCACAGCGTTGACGTCCTGCTGCGGGTGTACGCCAAGTGCATTGATGGCCAGCAAGATCACATCAACGGAAAGATCAATAACGCCTTGGACGCATAGGTCACGCTTATCCACCTTCGGCCCCGGCCCGACCGGGGCCAATTTACTTCGCGCGGCTCGCCACGCCGCCTCGTTCCCGCCAAACGCCGCCACGCTGCGCCACCCTGGCATGCACGCGCAGCGAGAGAGGAGGACCATGCACGAAGACCACGACCACTCCGCCCCGTCACCAGAAGAGCTCCGCCCGCTGCGGCGACCACCGTACGGCATGCCGCTCACGCCTCGGCGCCACACCGCGTCCGACTCCCTTCCTTGGAGAACGTACGCAACCCCAGCTCCGCCAAAGACATCGACCATGCGAAACCGGGATCGCCTGACCCGGCCGGCGCTTATCGCAGGCCTCCTGGCGTGCGCAGGATTCGGCATCTGGTCGAGTACATGGGGCGCTGACAGCGCCTCACCTCCAACGGATCCCGCCTCCATGCCGACGCCTCGTCTGAGCGGTGCGGGGCGGTCGATCGTGCTCACCTCGCCTGTGTCGTCTTCCGCGCCTCGTACGCCGCCGCCCTCGGCTACGCCCAGCTCAGGTCCCAAGGTGTCGGAGGACACGGCGACACCGTCGGGGAACCGTCAACGATCAGCGCCCTCCACTGCCCGGCGTAAGCGCCCTGAGAACGTCCCGGCGCCCCCTCGCAGGAAGACCACGATTCGTGTTGATCGTGGGGAAGATCCCAGGCGTATCGACCGGGAAGACAGCAGCAAGAAGCAAGCAGTCCCGCTGATCGCCGCAAAGTGTGACGAATTGTTCCCACCTTCCCGCCCTGAGTCCCGCGTCCGCAATCGCGCATGTCACCTGATTTACGGATAGCGCGTCAGCGGCAAGCAACGGAGGTCCAGGAGAAGGGGAGCTACGGGCCCGGATGGACGCAGTGCTGAGCGCTTGCACTCCAGGACGGTCAGGCCATGCCTGGGCTCCGGCCCAGCAAAGTCACGGTTTCGCCGATATTGCGACCAGATGGGTCGCAATGCCGATTTAGAGTCATCCGCTACCAAGCGAGTGCAATTCCGGTTGTTTATAGTGATGCGTGGGGCGTTGGCTGGTGTGCTTGACTTCTGCCTGTAACCCACACCCGCTGGGAGGGTTCATGGGGGAGTTCGTTGGGATCGACCCCGGCGGGGCGGAACAGCTGGTACGCCTGATGGCTACCGGCAAGAACGTCCTGGGCCGCACACGGCCAGGGCTCGAAGAGGCCATCGCCGAGGCGGGTGCGTCGTGGACCGGCCAGCAAGGCGTGGCCGCCATGCATCGCTCCTGGGCGTTCTTCGATGACACGCAGCGGGATCTTAAATGGCGCGTGGACACGCTCAAGCAGATGGTCCCAAGCTCGGGAAATGGCTTGTTGGGCGGGTCATTCACGTTCAACAGCGAGACGGAGGCCGCTCGGCAGGGTAAAGCCGATGGGCAGGCCATCGCCGAGGCGCTCAGACGGCATGAAATTGAGAATTCGCCGGACAGCTGGCGTAGCGTGACCGCGGCCACGACGGCAACGAAAGGGAAACTGGGCGATCCTGCCTACTCGGCTGCCTTGCTAGCCGATATCGGACCGGATAAATTCCGCGCGCTGTTCATTCAATGGATGAAGAAAGGGCGCCATGCCACAGACAAAGGGCTTTCGCCCGAGTTGCTCCGGCAAGGGAGGGAGACCCTCGGGCCGCTGGCCGAGGCATACGCCAATGCTGAACGTGCAGGGAGACTGGGCGAAGAGTGGCGTGAGAAGTTCATGGAGAAAACCCCGCCCGGTGTGTTGACCGCGCTTGTCGCGATGTCTAAGCCGTCCCCCAGGCTGCTCAACCAAGTGGCGATGCGAGTGCTTGGTCGTCCGCTTAACGCCGACCTTCCAACTAGCGAGAACTGGAACCTGAACATACTGCTAGATGCCTACGAGGCCGATCCGCAGGCTCTGCAAACGCTGCTGGCCGAGAACAAGGACGCCGCGGGCTGGTTACTGCATCCGCAGCGCGTCCGAATGAGCGGCATTCGCGGACTCGAGGAAAAACTGGCGGGCGTGCTGGACAAGGCGTTGAAACCCGGCGCGGGTGATGCCCGCGTACGCGAGCGAGTCTGGCTGAACATCATCAGCGGTATGGGTGCCGCGAATAGTCCCTGGGGCGGCGGACGATGGGGCACATTCCATGACTCGCCGGTCAGCCGAGCGTTGGCAAAAAACGTGGCCCCGTACCTCGACGAGCTCGCGCGTGGCCAGGCCAAGCGTGACAACCCGGATCTGAAGGCGGTGCATCCAAGGCCGCCGTGGGACGATCTCGACGCCGAAGCCGCTTCCCGGTTCATAGGAGTGCTGATGCAGGACAAGGACGCGGCGAAGACGTTGTTGAAGGCAGCACAGCACTACACATCAACCTTGGACATCGGCCGGTTCCGGCCGTTCGGTGACGAGAAGATACAGGATGAATACACCAAACGTGAGGCACTCGCTGGCGCGGCAGCGAATCTATTGCTGAGCGGTTCGGCGTATGCGGAGTGGTCCGATGACGAGTACGCAGACTTTGTCGCTACTGTCGTTACGCTACCGATTGATTGGCTTTCTAACAAGTTTTGGCCTATTCAGAGCGCCACCGCAGCAACTGCCCGAGACGCTGGTCTAGATGCATCCAAAGACTCCATCAAGGAGAGCATCAAGAATTACCTCGATGGGAAAACTACAAACACCCCGTCAACCCTCGCTGACGAGCTGGTCAAAAAACTCGCTGCTTGGGTGAATGAATCGCTTGAGGAACACAACCAGAAAGAGCTAACAGATTCTCAACGGAATCAGACGGAGATGGCGTTGCGCGGGCGGCTCTACGACGCGTTGGAAAAGGCGCTGGAGGCGCGAGGAGGCTGACAATGACTATTCCCAATCAAGGCCAGCTGTTCAGGCAGGCCGCCGATAAGGAGTTACTCGCCAGCACGCTTACGAGATACGCCGAAGAGTTGGAAGGAGTCTTCTCGGGCACACTGGCGAAGCCTCAGGATGCTCACGCGTTCTGGAAAGGGCCGGCAGCAGACCGCTTCGCTACTCAGGCCGTCCAGTTAGGTCGCGAGATCGGAAACCTCGCGGAGGACTGCAGATCGACCGCTCACCGTCTTCGTAATCAGGCTCAGACCCTCCGGAACGAGGCGGCTCAGCTGCCGACATAACAACCCCGATCACCCGCCGCGCTCATAGCAACTTGTCTTGCCGACGATCATGATGTTCGGCTGTTGCCCGTTGCGCACCGTCGCCAGGAACGTGAGCCCAGTCTTCGGGTTATGCAGGACGATCGCATCCAGATCCTCGTCCTTCAAATCAAGATCGCCCACAATGGTCTGGTAGCCCCGCGCAGCTAGTACTCCGCGGATCAGACTTACCGCCGTGCCCGGTGAATGCACGTAGGGCGGACCTGTCAGATTGCCTTGCGCTCGAAAGAATCGCTGGACCTGGCCTTTCACACACCCCACTTCGCTTTCCTGGTCGGCTCTTTCCGTCGCAGTTGCCGATCCCGTGGCAGCTAACTCCCTGGAGCTCAGTAGTTTGTCGCCGTCCGCGACGAGCTGTTTCGTGGCCTCTTCCAAGGTGGGCTTGCCGGGATCCCCTGTGCATCCCGTCACAAGCCCGAGGGAGACGAGTGCCGCGGCGACAGACAGTCGGCGAATATCTGGGCGCACGCCCCGGACACTACCTAACCCCCACTTCCACGTACAGCTTGTATGCCTGCTACGTACTGAAAAACGGCCATCCGGCCGGAACTGAGCGGGTGGAGCCGGAGCGCTTCGTTCACTCCGCCGCGTCATCCTCAACGCTGTTCGCGTGGCGGCGGCCCTCTGCGCCAAGCTCAAGTGGGACATATAGGACTATTGTTCCCTAACTGACATGAGTAGGGCGAGAACGGGTATCGACCACAGTGACCGTTACCAGATGGGATCGTCGATGATGACAGCCGGCCTCGGTGCATGCGGCCAGTTAATATCCATGTGTACGCCGCTACCGATGTCCACCACAGCCATAAGCGCAGCAAGGCTGAAGCGGATACCGGCTTCCCTGCATACATCCTCGACGAGCAGAAGATCTTCATCGATGGGGTCGTGCGCGATTGGCCGGTCGCCGTGAGGGAATTCCCTCCATGTCAGTCGGATTTCACCGTCGATAGCATACGTGAGCTTATGCTTATAGAGTATAGAGGTAATGCTCCATACTCGTTCGTCTTTCTCGCTGAGCTCACGCAGGACCGAAGGCTCGTCGACCCCACCTTCCTGGCTTTGGAAGAGGAAATACCCCTCTTTTTGTCTGTCTACCGATGCGACCGATCTGGGAATAAATAGATCTGCGCCTGACGCGACGTTAACCTCTTCCTCGATGCTGGCTTCGGCGGATCGTGACAGTCTCGCGCCGATCTCCTCTACGGAGGGAGGCAGGGTGCCGGTGCGGGCCACCGTCCAGTGGAATCCGTCCTGCATCCACGCGTGCTCGTCCAATAGTCGCTCATAGTGGTTGATTACTTGGAGGGACATGGCCTTCTCCTTGCATACTTTCGTGGTGGGCGGGAAACAGTGCCGCCCGGCAGAACTGTCGTAAACGAATTGAGCACGTCCTGGCCGGGCAGCATTGTGGTCTCAGCTAAATTAGTTGGCCACCGAAGGGATGCCGCAAAGCTGCTCCCGCGTTGGTTTCGGATCGCTGGACGACGGGGGTACGAACCTGTTGGAGAACTTATCGCCGAACAATACTCTGTCGGCATGATAGTAGCGTTTGAGGTAGAGGCCAGCCAGGCCGTTATGGGTGTCCCGAATGGGACAGAATGACCACATATTCGAGTTTGGTGCACCGGTGCGTTCGCGAGTCGATGCGAATGGATACTCGTCGCACTGCTTCGGATAGTCGCCTGACGACGCATACCCAGGCCACATCCGGTTGCATTTCGTATTAGTGGCGTCCTGATTCAAGGCCGCCTGTTTCTTGGTTTCTTTATGCAGATATCCGGTACTGGGTGAACCGCTGATATCGCACCCGCCGAGGCTCTTTCCTGGGATATCCGGCCATGTCTGTCCGTCGGGATCCACGCAGGCGTTCCAGTAGTGCTGATAGGCCTGTGTAATATCCCATTCCTTTGTCCCGGCCTTATTTGTGACCTTTGGCTGCCACTTGACGGCGGATTTGGTTTTGTAGAATACGCAACCGCCCGCTTCGTAGTCGTTGTCTGATGCACTGTCGCAGCGGATAATAGTACCGGTGATCCACCGGTCTGCGTTGGTGACGTACTTGTAGCGGGTTGTTGTGGGCCAGTTCGGGAAGTTGGCATATGCCTTGATGCTGGTGAAGCTCACGAGCTCGTCGTTGGGTACATATTCCTTGGCGCCGTTGGCTCCGTCGAGCCATTCGGTTATGCGCTTCTTTGATGCCTTGTCGTGTGGGCATCTGAATCGGAAGGTAGCGTGTCCATCGACGATCCAACTGCTGATGAGACGGGTTTGTCGATTATCAACCGTCTGGCCGCCCCGGGATGTGACGTGTTCGCACCGTGTCTTGTTGCCGATGTCCATCCCGAGAGTCATCGTCCTGCCAGGCGGCAACGAGTAGGGATTGTGGTTGTACACGTACGCTTCGATCACGATGTCGCGGGCCGTGTCGCCTTTGCTTTGGTCTCGCCCTTCGACGCCGTTGAAGGTGTAGCCGATGAGCATGACGTCGGCCATGTACCTCTCGAAAGGGCCGCCCTTTTCGTAGAAGGCTTCTAGTCTGCCCATCTGGCACCAGCTGAAACGGTTCATGATCCAGCCTTGTCCGCGCCCGGAAAGGTTCGCTCTTGCCGCACACTTCTCCGGCGTCATGCGATCGAACATGCCGGCGGCGTTCGGCGGGACGTTCTGCGGATCCGGAAGCCCCACGGCCGTGCTTGCCTTCATCTGCTTGATATTCAATGGGGGTTCGCCGCTGCAGGCTCCAAGATCTTTCCAGGCAGCGTGGACGCCCGGTTCCTGGCCACGTGTGGTGTTCTGTGTGGCCTCCCACATGTGTCCCTCCCACGTGACCTTCTCGCCTACGTAGTAGGGGGCGAACACACTCCATGAGTAGGCTGTGCACGGCGGGTCCGTGGGCGGTTGTCCTGAGCAAGCTCCGAGGTCCTCCCATGAGGCGCTCGTCGTCGGCTCGACGCCCGCGTCAACCCACTCGCCGATAACCTCCCAGGTGTGACCTTGATAGGTGACGCTGTCGCCGTACTCGTATTCCAGGGCCGCATTCCAGGCGGGAGCGGTGCAGGCAGGAGTCGGGTCCGGGTTGGGCTCGCCACTGCAGGGTCCGAGATCTTCCCAGAAGCTCAGCTCGCTTCCCGGCACGCCGAGATATCCGGACGCCTGCGCTTCCCAGAGGTGTCCTTCGTAGGACACCCTGTCGCCATACGTGTAGGACTTGGATCGCTCGAAGGAGGGCGCCGTGCTGCAGGCCGGGATGTCCTTCGCCGTGGTGAATGTCCATGAGTAGGCTCCGGACATCGCATTGCCTGCGGCATCCGTCGCGCCACTCACCTCCGCCGCGTATGCCGTCTCGTTCGCCAGCGGCTGGTTAGGCGTGAACGTCCAACCTGCGGACGTGTGATTGGCGGCCACAGCTCCCGCCACAGCTGTTCCTGCCGAATCCTTCACGACGAGTTGGACGTTGTTCACTTCCTCATCGAAGAGCACTGATAGAGCCGTGGTGGAGCCGTCCGTGGCGTCCTTAACCGGATCGGTCCTGATGACAGTCGGAGGAGCGGTGTCCGGGGCAGGGTTGTCCACGATGGGATCATCCTCGACTGCTTCTTGCATAGTGATCTCTTGGACATCGGTGGAGGCTTCCCTTTCCTCTACGGCCTGTTCGTCGGTGACATCATCCGCAACGGGCTCCGTTTCAGTCGCCTGGCCCAGGTCGGGATTGTCGGCGATCGCCTCGGCCGCAGCCCGGTCCGTAATTCCCGGTTCGTCCGGGGCGAACCAGCCCACCACGCCAACCTCTGGATCGGGCGCTTCGTATTCGACGAACAGCACGGGGCCGCGGCCGTCGATCCCGGACCATTCGCTGCTGAGGAATTCACGGAAGTTCGAGGTGCCGCTGCTGTCGCCGTAGGCCGCGATCTGCAGGCCGTAGTTGGGGGAGCCACTTGCCCAGGCTCGCACGATGTCCTCGATTGAGTAATACAGCTCCTGCGAAGGGCTCGAGCAGTTTATGTAAGTACCGCCGGCCTTCCTGATGCGGCCCACGCCGCCGCCCTTGACCTCTTCCCCGGTGATGGTGACGGACGGCTGCCGGTCCCAGCGCAGGTTAACTGAACTGGAAGAGTCCAGTGCCCAGTTGCTGGTGACCCGCCGCACGGCCATCCGGGGCGTGTCGTTGGGGCCGCCGCAGTGCGTGGTGATGTAGTTCCACGGCCGCACGTCGGCATTCAGGATCGGCAGACCGTACCAGGGAGCGTTGGTCAGGTCGTACTTCAGGTAGGCGCGGTAGATGTAGTACGTGCTGCCCGTTTCCCCGTCGAAGTTATTGCGGCCGGCCAGGAGGGCGTCCATGTACTGCTGGCCAGTGCCCACTGTGAATCGCGAGTCGTTGCTGACGAAGGTGTCCGTCGGAAACCCGGCTCCGTACCACGGGGTGGGGTTGCCCAGCAGCGTGACCGGGTAGGTCGTCGCCGGATCCGCCAGGAAGGCGGCGTCCGGATTGTAGACGAGGTCGTCCCCGTCGAGCGCGGTGTCGACTCTGCTGATCTTCCCGACGGCGGCCGACTCGGTCGCTTTCGCGTCCAGCATGACGGCTGGGGTGATGTCGGCGACCTTCTTGCCGTCGTCGAGCACCTCTGCCCGACCGGACTTGCTGCGGTATTTCAGGCCGGCGCCTGGATCGACCGAGACACGCAACGTGAGCCGCTCAGCGGGCCGTTGCCTGATGACGATCTTCTGCCGGATGCCCGCCGCTGTGACCTGTAGCACGAGGTCGATGCCCTCACCGTAGGCATCGGCATATGTTGCGGTGTTGCCGGACAGGAGCGGAGTGGACAATTTGGCGGTAGCCGCTAGCTGTGTCTGCCCTTCAGAGGTTTTGATCCGCAGCAGACCGGTGTCGCCTCCCGCAGACAGCCTCACCTCATCTTTGAGCGCTTTCGGTTTGACGATGTCGCCAATCCGGATCAGGGTCGTATCGATCGCCTGCCAATCCCCATTGCCCTTCTTGAAGCGTATGGGCGTCGGGAAAACGTACGTACCAACCGTTTTGCCGTCCGGGTTGGCTACGGTAGTCATGTTTTCGGTGTGCAGGCTGGGGATCTCGACCTGCTTGCCCTGCTTCTTAGCCTCGGCTTTGGCTGCATCAACGGCGCTGAGGGTCGAGAGCGCGCCTGTGGGAGTGGGGGTGGGGGATGGCGTCGGGCCCTGGGCCGTGGCGGGTGCTGCCACCAGTGTGATGGGTAACACCAGCGCGGAGATCAGGGCGGCGCGGCGGCGCGCCCGGGGGCATAAGCCGGACGCTGATCGTGATGTGGTCACTCGCATCCTTTCGAACGAAAGTACGCAAACGGAGTGATCATCACATGGGTGAAGGTAAAAGTAAAGATCGTTTTTGTATCGGGGAAGATTCATTCCGTAAGGGGTTTTCGCTGGTCAAGGAGCATCCATTCGGACGTCCGCGATCACGTGCCCGGTGACAGTGGCGGCAATCCCTGACTTCAGTGCCCGACATGACGGTGAGGGCCATCGCTGCCGCAGCCATCCTTGTCGGGCATTTCGCCGGATCGCTTGGCCGCTCTCGCGATCGCACCCGGGAACATGTGCGGGATGATCTTAGGAAGGGGGTTTCGCCGGGTTGCCTGCAGGTTCTGGGCGCTCGACTAAACCCCGCCTACCCCATATCGCAGGGCGCGGGCAGGAGTGCTAACGAATTCCTGAGCGACCTGGGTAAACACGGTCAAGATCATCCCCCGTATGTCCCCAGATCATGGTCCTGCGGCTGCATACGGGTGCTCTCGCTGGCCTACCAGGGGCTTGGCAAGCAGAAGACCTGCGGCAGAGAAACCGCAGGTCAGAGGCAGAAATACCTGGTGGAGAGTACATGGAGATGAGTGCCCCCGGCAGGATTCGAACCTGCGGCACCCGCTTTAGGAGAGCGGTGCTCTATCCCCTGAGCTACGGAGGCGGACTCTCGTAAGCCTAGCGAAAGTCTGGCACTGCGTGGGACGTGGAGGCGGGGTGAGTTTGGTGGGGTTGGTTATGGGTGCTCTGAGCTGCGGTAAAGGCATGACAAGTGGTCGGAATCTTGTGGATCCGGCGTGGATAGCGTCTGCCTGTGACCAGGAGGCGATGCAAGCAGGCGCGGCGGCGGCCTGTCGTGTTGTTCGGGGCGTTGTTGGCGCCGGCGATCCTTGCTGGGGGGTTGTTGGCTGGGGAGATGCGGGGGTTTGAGGGGAGTGTCCCGGCGGTGGTTCGGGAGCGGGTCGTGCGGGTGGGGTTTGGGCCGGTGGTGATGCGGGCCCCGGCGCATCCGGATCGGCTGTACGAGGGGGATGTGCCGGCTCCTGTGCGGGTGGTGAGCCGGCCTCGGGCTGTTGTCCCGGCGGCGCCGCCTGTCGAGGAGGTGGAGCCTGGGGTGGAGGAGCCCGTTACGCCGGCTCCGGTGCGGACTCAGACTCAGGTCGGGTGTTCGGGGGAGTGGGTGGACACCTGGTTGTGGGATCTGTGTCGCGAGGAGGAGGAAGGGGTGGGGTTGAGGGTGGGTGGGAGTTTGGTGCCTGGCATCTGAAAGGCCCTGTTTGGGTGGCGGGATCTGGCTGGTTGTGGGGGGTGGGCGGACAGAGTGCGCTTTTTGTCTCATAACAGCTCTCCGGAGTTCGGTCCGGGCACTCGGGGTGCTGTAGTAACGTGCGTGCCTGACCCAGGTAACGAGTTTGCAAACGGAGGAGTCGAACGTGCCAGCCCCTCGATCAGCGGGTCTGATCGCGGTAGTCATGGCGGTGGCTTCTCTTTTCGTGCCTTCCGGGCAGGGGCGCGCTCAGGCGCAGATCGCGCAGAAGCAGGAGCGGCAGGCTCCGGGCGACCTGGCGGAGCTGCGCAAAGAGGCCGAGCGGTCGGCCAAGGAACTCGAGGACGCCACCAAGGCCTTGGAGAAGCGGCGGTCGGACATCGCCTCCTCCGAGCGGCAGCTGAAGACCAAGCTGGCGGCTCTGCAGGGGCTGGAGCAACGGGTCGCGGTGATGCGGCAGCCGGTGTCGCAGATGGCCGAGCTGCTGTATGAGCAGCCGATCATGGCGGACGGGATCGTGCCGTTCCTGTCCGGGACCGCGAATGAGACCACCCTGCGGGCGCTCAGCGACGTGAACCAGATCGTCTCCGTACGGCAGCAGGCCGTCGAGCAGACCAGCGCGCTGTACAAGCAGGCCGAGGGGCTGGCCTCGGAGGCGCAGGAACTGCGGGCGGGCAATCTGCTGGCCGAGGCGCAGCTGGCCGCCGAGGTGGACACGCTCCGGCAGCGTTCCGACAAGATCGTGAAGTCGTTGACCGCCGCGCTCGTGAAGATGGGCATCAAGATCGACAAGGTCGGGCGGGCGGCGCTGGGCTGCAACCCGTTGCGGGCGGCGACGGCCAACGACTACCCCAACGGGCTGATTCCGAAGAGCATGCTCTGTCCGTTGCAGCAGAAGGGTTTCAGCCTGAGGGCCGACGCCACCATCGCGTTCGTGAGCCTGAACGAGGCCTACCGGAAGCGGTTCGGGAAGAACATGTGCGTCACCGACGCCTATCGGAGCCTGGCCGAGCAGCAGTCGGTCTACTACCGGCGGCCGGGGTTCGCCGCCGTGCCGGGGCGGAGCAACCACGGGCTCGGGCTGGCCGTGGACCTGTGTGGAGGGGTGGAGAGGTCCGGGTCGGCGGAGTTCGTCTGGATGGAGAAGAACTCGAAGAGGTACGGGTGGTTCCATCCCGCCTGGGCCTACACCGGCCCGTTCGAGCCATGGCACTGGGAGTACGATCCCAAGATCGATTCGCTGCTCTAGTCGCCCCTATGCGACCTGTGAGCTGCAGAAGGCGCAGCGGGAGGCGGCCTTGGGGATTTCCGACAGGCATTCGGGGCAGTCGCGGGTCTTCGACCCCATCTTGAGGGCACTGCGGTCTTTGAGGTGCGTGTACGGCTTCACCAGCAGGTAGTAGACCACCGTGGCGATCATCAGGAACGAGATGATGGCGTTGACGAAGTTGCCGTACATGAAGTTGGATCGGCCGACCGTGACCTTGAGTGAGGAGAAGTCGGGCAGACCGCCGAACGCCGAGATCAGCGGGGTGAGGAGGTCGGCCACGAATGACTGCACGATCGAGTTGAAGGCCGCCCCGATGACGACCGCCACGGCCAGGTCGATGACGTTCCCCTGCATGAGGAACCTCTTGAATCCGCTCATGAGAAGAGCGTAGCTGAGCGATTACGTTGGGTTAGCTTTGATGGTGATCGAAAGGCGGCCGGTCGTCTGGGCGGAGGCGAGTTCGGCGGCCTGGGTCGGGGTGGTGGCGAGCACGATCAAGGCGCCGTGGGTTTCGCTCGTGGCCTTGGGCGTCTGCGGGATCGTGATGATGCGTACGTCTTCGGCTACCGCGCGGGCCGGATGGGTTTCCTCCCCGGCCGCCAGGACGGTGATCGTGGCCCCCGGGGTGAGGAGGCTCGCGGTCGCGGCGTCGGCGATGCGGATCGGGGTGACGACCATGCCAGACGGGAGCTGGTACGAGTGGAGCAGGCGCACATCCGTCAGCGGCTCGCCCTTGCGCATGGGGCTCGCCAGAACCTGGCCCGCCGCGGCTGCGCGTACGGCACCTGCGGGTGGATGGTTGAGGGCCGCAGGGGTGAGGTCGCCCGGGCCGAGAGGGCCGGGCGACAGATCGCGGGCCGCGACCAGGACCGTGGGGGCCGGTTGGGGGCGGGTGGCGATGAAGGCCGACAGGACGGCCAGGGCGGCCAGCGCCGCCGCGACGAGGCGGCGACGACGGCCGTAGCGGATCAGCCAGGCCCGGATCACGGCAGCTCGAAGGGGAGCTTGATGCCGTCAAGGGCCGCCCCGCACTGGCAGGTGCGCTCTTCTGGGAGGGCTTGTACGGTCTCCGCCACCAAGGTGCGCATGCGGGTGACGTTTTGCGCGAAGAACTCCAGGACCTCGTCGTGCGTGACGCCCTGGCCGGCCTCGACCCCGGCGTCATGGTCGGTCACCAGGGAGAGCGAGGTGTAGCAGAGGGCCAGCTCGCGGGCCAGAATGGCCTCGGGGAAGCCGGTCATGCCGACGATCGACCACCCGTTGCCCGCGAACCACTGCGACTCCGCTCGCGTCGAGAAGCGCGGGCCCTCGATGACCACCAGAGTGCCGCCGTCGACTGTCTCCCAGCCGGTCGAGCGGGCGGTTTCCACCGCGATGGCACGGCCTGAGGAGCAGTAGGGGTCGGCGAAGGAGACGTGGACCGCGCCGTCCACGTCGTAATACGTCTGGACGCGGCCTGAGGTGCGGTCTACGAGCTGGTCGGGGATGACCATGGCGCCGGGGCCGTACTCGGCTCTCAGGGAGCCTACGGCGCTGGGGGCGAGCACCTGGCGCACGCCGAGCATGCGCAGAGCCCAGAGGTTGGCGCGGTAGGGGATGCGGTGCGGCGGGAAGCGGTGATCTCGCCCGTGTCGGGGGATGAACGCCACCGAACGCTTGCCGATGCGGCCGACCGTGACGACGTCGCTCGGAGGGCCGTAGGGTGTGGCGAGCTTGATCTCTTCCGCGTCGTCGAGCAGCGAGTAGAAGCCGGAACCGCCGATGACGCCGATGTCTGCGCGAGTGACCATGGCCGAGAGAGTAGCCGGATCGGGGACGGACCAGGGCGAGCCGAATTGCGTTCTGTGGATAACTCGATTTCGGCTCGAGGCTTTAGGGGATGGGCCCTCAGGGCGCTGGAAGCTCCGGTGGATCCGAGATGTGCCGGGGTCGGATGTCTGGCGCTGGCAACGGTGGCCGTGCGGGCGGGTTGCCGCCGATGCCGATGTCGATGTGGGCGGGCGCTCTGCGCCCGGGGCCGCGGTGGCACGCGAGGGCGTGCCCGGCTGAGGGGTGATCCAGGCATGTACGAGGCGGGGGCGTGGGCTTGCCCGCCCCGCCGTCGCGTCGGCCAGTCGCGGGTATCGGCCTGCGTGAAAGGGCGGGGTGGTTCGAGGGCGCGTGGGGCAGCCGTGGTACACGGACGGGGGCTGCACGAGGGACGGGGTGACTCCGAGAGCACGTGTGGCAGCAGCGGTGCACGGACCGGAAGGTGGGGTGGTTCCGAGGGCGCGTGTGGCAGCCGCTGCGCAAGGGGTGCGGGCCCGCGCGAGGGGTGGGCGTGGGTCCGGCGCGCGTCTCGCCGCGATCGTGCGCGGATGCGAGCCCTGCGTGAGATGCGCTCGTCTGAGGCGTGTATGCGGGTCCGACCGCATGCACGTGGCCGCGGCGTCGGATGGTGTGGATCCAGCCCGCCCGAGCCCAGCCCCGCCTCTTGCGCGCGGGCACACGCAAACCCACCCAGGTGCCCGTGGCCGCGGCGGTTGGCGCTGGGCGGCCAGGTCCTGGGGGCGCTACTGAGTAAGGGGACTGCCGGTAAGGTCAGTTGGAGGCTGCGGCGGGGGCGGCGGCAGGCGTGGACGTGCTCGTGTCCGAGGACTTGCTCTCCGCGGGCTTCGACGACGACGAGGAAGAAGAGGACGTCGTGGAAGCCGAGGTCGACGACGAGCGGTTGTCGGTCCGGTAGAAGCCCGACCCTTTGAACACGATGCCGACGGCCGAGAAGACCTTGCGCAGGTTTCCCTCGCAAGCAGGGCAGATCGTCAACGCGTCGTCGGTGAACTTCTGAACGACCTCGAGCTGCTCGCCGCAGTCGTTGCAGGCGTACTGGTACGTCGGCACGCGCTCCTCCTTAAGATCTGGCACTCGAGGGATGCGACTGCTAATGGTAACCGATTAGGTCAAACGCCTATTCCAGTCCCCGCTCTCCGTACCAGCCCGCCAGCTTTCCGCTGCGGCTCACGGCGCGCAGGCGGCGTTCGACCTGGTCACGGCAGGAGGCGGTGGTGACCAGGAGGATCTGGTCGTCCACCCTGATCCTGGTATTTCCGGTGGGGACGAAGGATTTGCCGTCCCGCACGACCAGGGTCACCTGCGCCCCGGCGGGCAGGCGGAGCTCGAAGATCTCCACGCCGTGCAGCCGCGAGCCGGGAGGCACCTTGACCTGCAGCAGGTCCGCCTTGAGCTCCTCCAGCGGCGCCGCCTCAACCTCCAGGTCGTGCGCCTCCCCGGGCGCGGCCACCCCGAGCAGCCGGGCCACGAACGGCAGCGTCGGCCCCTGCAGCAGCGTGAACACGATGACGATCACGAAGACCTCGTTGAAGATCTCCTTGGATCCCTCCACGTTCGACGCCCAGGGGATGGTGGCGAGCACGATCGGGATCGCGCCGCGCAGCCCCGCCCACGACAGGAACGCCTGCTCGCGCCAGCTCACCTTGCCCACCCGCAGCGCCCACGACAGCAGCGAGCTCGCCATGACGGAGAGCGGCCGCGCCAGGAGCGCCAGGACGGTGCCGGCGATCAGGCCGGGCACGATGGACGACGGCATCTCGTTGGGGCTGGCCAGCAGGCCGAGCATGACGAACAGCCCGATCTGCGCCAGCCACGCGGCCCCCTCCGCGAATCCCCTGGTCGCCGCCCGGTGCGGCAGCCGCGAATTGCCGAGGATCAACGCCGTCAGGTAGACGGCCAGGAATCCGGAGCCGTGCAGCAGAACGGCCCCGCCGTACGAGACGAATGTGAGCGAAAGCACGGCGAGCGGATAGAGGCCGGAGGCGGGGAGCGCGACGCGGCGCAGCGCGTACGCGCCCGCGGGACCGACGGCCAGGCCGACCGCGGCGCCGATGATCAGCTCGACGGAGGTCTCGAGGAGGAACGTTCCCAGGGACGCCGAGGAGCGCCCCGCCCCGCTGAGCAGCATCACGGCGATCACCGTGGGGGCGTCGTTGAAGCCGGACTCGGCCTCCAGCACGCCCGCCAGCCGGGGCGGCAGCGGCAGTCTGCGCAGCACGGAGAAGACGGCGGCGGCGTCCGTGGAGGCCAGCACCGCGCCGAGGATCAGCGCCGTCGTCTGGTCTAGGCCGAGAAGTGCCTGTACGGCCAGCGCCACCACGACGATGCTGACCGTGACGCCCACGGTCGCCAGGATCAGGGCCAAGGGCACTGAACGCCGCACATGGGACCAGTTGGTGGTAAGTCCACCTTCTGCCAGGATCACCGCCAGCGCCGTCAGGCCGATCTGCTGAGCGAGCTGGGGGTTGTCGAAGGGGATTCCGAACCCCGCCTCGCCCAGGAGCAGGCCGAAGCCGAGGAACACGAGCAGGCTGGGCAGGCCGGTGCGGTGCGCGAGGCGTACGGACGCGATGGCCGCGATGACAATTGCGGCACCAAGAAGAAGCCAGACATCTAGTGTCATCTGGCCCCCTCTCGTACCTGCGGTCACATAAGCCTAGTGAGTCCCTCTGGGGTCGCGGCAAAACGGACGTGCCGATCATGAGGCTCCGCCGGGATGCCGTCGATCAGCTCGCCGTCGTGCAGCAGAGCGACAGTCGGGACATTGGGGCCCACCCTGGCCAGGGCACGATCGTACGAGCCGCCGCCCCGTCCCAGACGTACACCTGTCGTCCTGTCCACCGCCAGGGCCGGGACGATCACGAGGGCGGCGGTGCGGATGGCGTCGACGCCGCGGCGGGTGTCGACCGGCTCCATGATCCCGAAGCGGCCCGGGGCGAGCGAGTCCGGCCCGTCATACACCGCCCAATCCAGGTCATTGTCCTCAAGCAGGACGGGGAGGATAACGGTGGCCCCATGTTTCCAGAGAGCGAACACGAGCCCGTGCGTATCCGGCTCCGACCCCGTTGACCAGTAGCAGGCCACGAGACCGGCCATCTGGACCCACGGCTGGTCGAGCAGCGTTTCGCGAATCTTGATGGAGTTTGCCCGCCGTTGTTCGGGGGAGAGGGAGGCACGTGCCGAGCTCAGCTCACGACGCAGGTTCAGCTTGTCCACAGATACCTCCACTAGGGTCTACTCATGGCTGACTTCGACCCTGTGACGAAAGCCGTCGTGCCCGCCGCGGGTCTGGGCACCCGGTTCCTTCCGGCGACCAAGGCGACACCGAAGGAGATGTTGCCCATCGTCGACAAGCCCGCGATCCAGTATGTCGTCGAGGAGGCAGCCTCCGCTGGGCTCCTCGACGTGCTCATGGTCACCGGCAAGAATAAACGCTCCATCGAGGACCACTTCGACCGCGCGTTCGAGCTGGAGGAGGCCCTCGAGGCCAAGGGCGACGAGCACCGGCTGTCCCAGGTACGCGAGCCGGCCTCGCTGGCGACGCTCCACTACGTACGCCAGGGCGAGCCCAAGGGGCTCGGCCACGCGGTGCTCTGCGCCAAGCAGCACGTCGGCGGCCACCCCTTCGCCTGCCTGCTCGGTGACGACCTGATCGACTATCGCGATCCGCTGCTCAAGCGCATGATCGAGGTGCGCGACACGTTCGGGGGGAGCGTGATCGCGCTGATGGAGGTGCCCAAGGAGCAGGTCTCCCTGTACGGCGTCGCGACCATCGAGGCCACCGCCGACGCCGACGTCGTACGCGTGACCGACCTGGTGGAGAAGCCGCCGGCCGACGAGGCGCCGTCCAACTGGGCGATCATCGGGCGTTACGTGATCGACCCGGCGGTGTTCGAGGTGCTGGAGAACACGCCGCCGGGGCGCGGGGGCGAGATCCAGCTCACCGACGCGCTGCGCACGCTCGCCGGACGCGGGTCCGGGGACGGCGGGCCCGTGCACGGGGTGCTGTTCAGAGGGCGCAGGTACGACACCGGTGACAAGCTGGACTATTTGCGGACGGTGGTGAAGTTCGCGGCGGGCCGGGAGGACCTGGCGCCCGATTTCGTGCCGTGGCTGCGGGAGTTCCTCGATGAAATCGGTTGACGAGCATCTGGCTGAGATCCTGGCCACTGTTCGTCCGCTGGCGCCGCTGGAGCTGGAGTTGGAGCAGGCGCTGGGGGCGACGCTGGCCGAGGAGGTGGTCTCGCCGGTGCCGCTGCCGCCGTTCGACAACTCGGCCATGGATGGCTATGCCGTACGGGCTGCCGATATTTCGGATGTTCCGGTTACGTTGCCGGTGACGGACGATGTGGCGGCCGGGTCCCAGGAGCTGCGGGCCGTGGGGCCCGGGCACGCCGTACGGATCATGACCGGCGCTCCCATGCCGGCCGGGGCCGACGCCGTGGTGCCGGTGGAGTGGACGGACGGGGGGACGGTCACCGTACAGATCTCCCGCCCCGTGAGCGCCGGCAACGCGATCCGGCGGGCGGGGGAGGACGTGCAGGCCGGCGAGGTCGTGCTCAAGCCGGGCACGGTGATCGGGCCCGCCCAGCTCGGGATCATCGCCGGGGTGGGGCGGCGGCGGATCTGGGCGCGTCCCCGGCCCAGGGTCGTCGTCATCTCGACGGGCGCGGAACTGGTCGAGCCGGGTGGTCCGCTGGCTCCCGGGCAGATCTGGGACTCCAACAGCTTCACCCTGACCGCCGCCGTACGGGAGGCCGGAGGTGAGGGGTTCCGGGCGGGGTCTGTCGGGGACGATCCGGGCGTACTCCTCGATCGGCTCGACACCCACCTGATGCGGGCCGATGCGGTCATCACCAGCGGTGGGGTGTCCATGGGGGCGTACGAGCCGGTCAAGGAGGCTCTGTCGCCGCTGGGGACGGTCCGGTTCGAGAAGGTGGCGATGCAGCCGGGGATGCCGCAGGGGTTCGGCGTGCTGGGGGAGGACCAGGTGCCGATCTTCGCGCTGCCCGGCAATCCGGTGTCGTCCTTCGTGTCTTTCATGCTGTTCGTACGTCCGGCGCTCGACAAGATGCGCGGGCTCCCCGCGGACCTGCCGCAATCGGTGACCGCCCGCCTGACCGGGCCGGTGCGCTCGCCTGCCGGGCGGCGCTCGTTCCTGCGCGGCGTGCTGGCTTCGGACGGCACGGTATCGCCGGTGCACGGGCAGGGCTCCCATCAGCTCGCCGCCCTGGCCTCGGCGAACGCGCTGATCGTGGTGGCGGAGGACGTGACCGAGATGCCCGAGGGGGCGACTGTCGAGGTGATCCGGCTGTGAGTGACTCGGGGCTGACCCATGTGGATGGGACCGGTGCCGCTCGCATGGTGGACGTCTCCGCCAAGGACGTGACGGCTCGCACCGCCACGGCGACCGGGCGGGTGCTGCTGTCGGGTGAGGTCGTGGAGCTGCTGAGGTCCGGCGAGGTGCCCAAGGGCGACGCGCTGGGCGTGGCGCGGATCGCGGGGATCATGGGGGCGAAGCGGACGCCCGACCTGATCCCGCTCTGCCATCCGATCGCGTTGCACGGCGTGAAGGTCACGCTGGACGTCGAGGACTGGGGTGTGGCGATCACCTGCCGGGTGAAGACGGCCGACCGCACCGGCGTGGAGATGGAGGCGCTGACGGCGGTGTCCGTGGCCGCGCTGGCGCTGATCGACATGGTCAAGGCGGTCGATCCGGCGGCGGTGATCACCGATGTGCGGGTGGAGGAGAAGCTGGGCGGCAAGACCGGCCGCTGGACCAGGGAGCCGGAATGATCCGCGCACTCGTGATCACCGTGTCGAACCGGGCGTCGGCCGGGGTTTATGCGGATAAATCCGGGCCGCTGCTCGTGGACCTGCTGCGGCGCGATGCGGGCTGCGAGGCCGTGGAGGGTCCCTTGGTGGTGCCCGACGGAGAGCCCGTGGAGGCTGCGCTCCGTGACGGGGTGGCGCAGGGCTACGACGTCATCGTGACCACCGGGGGCACCGGGCTGACGCCCATGGATCTGACCCCGGAGATGACGGCCCGAGTAATTTCTCGGGAAATTCCTGGCATAGCCGAGGCCATTCGGCTGGCGAATCGGGAAAAGGTCCCGACCTCGATTCTGTCCCGAGGGCTGGCCGGCCAGGCGGGCGACACCTTGATCGTTAATTTGCCCGGATCGTCGGGTGGCGTACGCGATGGCGTCGCCGTACTTGCGCCGATTCTCCCGCACGCGGTCGATCAGATCCGGGGCGGCGATCACCCGCGCTGATCGCGATTCCCTGATGCGTGGCGACATCGTGCCCGATGGGGGGATGATGAGAGTGTGGATCGACTTCGTGGCTGGCCGGTGACCCTGAACGAAGGTCCGGTAGGCCTCCGGCCGCTGCGGCTGAGCGACGTGCGCGTGTGGCGCGAGACCCGGCTACGAAACGCCGACTGGCTACGTCCCTGGGAGCCCAGCAACCCCGAGACACCGCTGTTCAGGACCGGGCTCGGCCCGTACGTCTCCATGGTCGGCACCCTGCGCCGCGAGGCCCGGCAGGGCTTGGCGATGCCGTGGGTGATCACGTACGGAGGGCGCTTCGCGGGGCAGCTGACCGTGGGCGCGATCGTGTGGGGGGCGGCCCGTTCCGCCCAGGTCGGCTACTGGATCGACGGCGCGCTCGCCGGGAAGGGGATCACCCCCACCGCCCTCGCCATGGCCGTTGACCACTGCTTCTTCACCACGGGGCTGCATCGGCTGGAAGCGAACATCCGCCCCGAGAATCAGGCCAGCCGCCGGGTGGTTGAGAAGCTCGGATTCCGGGAAGAAGGCATTCGGCGGCGCCAACTCCACATCGACGGAGCCTGGCGCGACCACATTTGCTACGCGCTGACCGCTGAGGACATTCCTGGCGGTCTGCTCGTGCAGTGGCGTCGCGCGCGTGAGTCAGCTGCTCACGGGGGGCCTTCCGTCGAAGAGGTTTGACGATCTCGCGACACACCGCACCGAATGCTCGTCAATTAGTGACACGCGGTCTTACGGTGCGTGACGTGAGCACATTGAAGGCGCGACAAGCACACTCGCGTCTTTGTGCTGCCCGGAGGTGCCCATGAGCAGCGCCTTCCTCTATCTGGTCATCGTCGTAATGTGGCTTTGCGTCCTGATCCCGATGTGGCTGCGCAAGGACAAGACAAACCTGGCCGAACTGGCAGAGCTCGAAGAGCACTACACCGGTGAACACCAGCTTCCCGATCTCGACAACCTGGACCCATCGGACGCGGACGAGGACGACGGGTCGGCTCCTGCCGAGGTCGAGAAGGTAGATGTGCGCCAGTTCCGGCTCCGGCGCCGCGCCATCATCGTGGCCCGCCGGCGGCGGCTGCTGTTCTTCACTACCCTGCTGGTGCTGGCCTCTGTCGTGACGGCCGCGGTCCAGATGATCCCGTGGTGGGGCGTGGCCCCCTCGGTCGTCATCATGTTCGCGTACATGGCCTTTCTCCGCATCGCCGTACAGGTCGATAGGGAACGCCGCGAACGGGCCCGCCAGGCGCGCGCTGAGCGCCTGCGGCGAGCACGCGAGCGGCGGCGGGCCGCGGAGGCGGCCGCCCAGGCTGAGGTCATCGATCTCACGGCGCTACAGGCGGACGTCCTCTTCGATCAGTACGCCGAACCGCCCAAGAGGGCGGTGGGTGACTGAAACGGTGGCGCGAGGACCCCTGAGAGTTTGCTAATCTGGTCGAGTCCTTGGGGATGTAGCGCAGTCCGGTAGCGCACTTCGTTCGCATCGAAGGGGTCAGGGGTTCGAATCCCCTCATCTCCACCAGGGGCTGTTCTTGAAACGGCTGGACTGAAGTTGACGGGATCCCGTCCGATCATCTGAATCGGACGGGATTTCGTGTTTTCCGAGGTCTTCGGATCGTTGGGCGGGCTGGCTCTGGCTCGTTTGGCGTTCGTGGCGAAGGGCGCTGGTGGTGTTGAGCCGCTGGGAGCGCGTGGAGGGCTGGCGGCCGGGCGTGCGGGACCGGTCGGTCGGAGTAGTGCTGTCCGGTTGTCGGCCAAGTGGATCAGGCGCCTGGTGGCGGTCTGCCGGATGTTGCCGGCGGTTCTCGATCCGGTTCTTGTGCATCGAATGCGTAGGTGTCCTCGGGCGGAGGCTCGTGGTGGTCGTGGGCTTGCCGCCAGGCGAGCAGGATGAGTTCGTTAGCGGTGGCGACCATGAGTGCGGCGAGCAGGGTCTGGGCGACGCGGCCGTGGGCGAGGCGATTCTTGGGGTCGCCGAGGTCGATGTGGTGCCCCTTGAGGCGGCCGTTGACGCCCTCGGTGTTGGCTCGGACGGGCTTGTAGGTGTCCTGCCAGGCGGGGGTCAGATCGCGCGTATCCTGGCGGAACTTGTCCTTGGCACCGAGATCGTCAGGGCGCAGGGCGATGGTGGTCTGCCGGCAGATGCGCGAGGCAGGCCAGGTTGCCGTCGATGAGCAGTGCGCCGTGGACGCTGCCTTGGATGCCGCGTTGGTCCTGCTTGTAGTCGAGTGCCAGCTTGAAGCCCAGGGTGCGGGCGGGGTCGGCGAAGTGTTCGACGGCGGGGGTCGTTTCGCAACCAGGTCACATCCGGACGCTGGCCGATAGCGGCGCCGGTGCCTTCACTTATTCGTCAGGCTCACGCCGATGAGCTTGATGAGGAACCGATCGATCTGCTCTTCCAGAGGCGGCCACGCCAGGCCCGGTTCGTTCACCCGGATCGACACGGCGCCGTGTACGGCTGCGCGCAGGTCGAGCGCGAGGGTGGCGGCGTCGTCAGGGGGCGCGAGCCCCGCGTCCATGCACCGCTGGACGGCAGCCGTGGTGCGCACCGCCAGCTCCTCCTTGAACACCAGGCGCATCCGCTGGTTGAGCGTGCTCTCGTGCAGCACTTTGTACAGGCCCGCGTGATCGCGGACCCACGTGCCGAGGTACAGCAGGCGCGCTCGTAGCCGGGCCACCGGGTCGCCGTGGACGGACTCCGCCTGATCCAGGTCGGACATGAGGCCGTGGGTGCACTGCTCCAGGGCGGCGAAGACCAGGGCGTCGCGGTCGGCGAAGTGGATGTAAACCGAGGTCGCCGCGATGCCCACCTCGCGCGCGACGGCGCGCAGGGACAGTGCCTCATCGTCGCCCAATTCATCGAGCATCAGCAGCGTGGCATCGATGATGTCGCGGCGCAGTCGTTCCCCCTGGCCTCGCCTGTTGCGGCCCCGCGCGGGCGCGGGCGAGGCCGAAGAGATGGCATCCATGGCCCGTATTGTATTGCGCCGACCGTTGCCCTACAGTCGTAGCCCTACGATTGTAGGGCTACATCCGTTAACTTAGCTGGGGAGATCATGAAGTCGGGGCTTGAAAGCAACAAGCAGACCGTTCTGGCCTTCTACGAGGTGGGTCTGAACCAAAAGGACTTCGAGGCCGCGTCGAAGCTCATCGGCGACCGGTACGTCCAGCACAATCCCCGCATCGCGGACGGCATCGAGGGCTTCGAAGCCTTCATCGGCCGGTTGCGGGCGGACTTTCCCGCGCTGCGAGCCGAGGTCAAAAAGATCTTCGCCGATGGCGACTTCGTCATCGCACACGTGCACGGCATACGCGTGCCAGGGCAACTCGGCACGGCCATCGTCGATATTTTCCGGCTGGACGAGAACGGCAAGATCGTCGAGCACTGGGACGTCATGCAGCCGGTCCCCGAGACCGCCGAGAACCAGAACGGGATGTTCTAGCCGTGACCACCACGATCGGCACCAGGCGGCATCCCGCCGACGCGGCTCTGCCCGACCCCCGGCGCTGGTGGGCGCTGGCCACGGTCGCCACGGTCCAGCTGATGGTCGGCATCGATATGACGATCGTGAACATCGCGCTGCCTTCCGTGCAGCGCTCACTCGACCTGTCCGACCCGGCCCGCCAGTGGGTGATCACGCTCTTCGCGCTCTGCTACGGCGGCTTGCTGCTGCTCGGGGGGCGGCTGTCGCAGTTGATCGGCCGCAGGCGGATCCTGCTGGCCGGGCTGATCGGCTTCGCCGCGGCCTCCGCGCTCGCCGGCGCCGCAACCGACCCAGCGATGCTGCTCACCGGCCGGGCCCTGCAAGGCGTCTCCGGCGCGCTGCTCACCCCGGCCGTGCTGGCCACCCTGGCCACCGCCTTCCCCTCACCCACCGAGCGCGGTAAGGCGTTCGGCATCTACGGCACCGTGATGGGCAGTTCCTCCGGCCTGGGCGTGCTGCTGGGCGGAGTGCTCACCGACTACCTCGACTGGCGCTGGTGCATGTACGTGAACCTGCCCATCGCGGCCCTGGCCGTGGCGGGGGTGTTGTACGCCGTGCGCCCGTCCCCACGTGCGGCAGGCGCCCGTATCGACGTCACCGGTGCGGTCCTGGCCACCGCCGGCCTGATGGCCCTGGTCTTCGGGTTCGCCCAAGCCGAGCCCGACGGTTGGAACGCGCCGACCACCTTGGGCCCGCTCGCTGCCGGAGCTTTGGCGCTGATCGCGTTCGTCTGGGTCCAGGCCCGGGTCAAGGGGCCGCTGCTCCCGCTGCGGGTCGTCCTGGACCGTCCTCGCGGCGGCTCGTACCTGGCGGTGTTCGGCCTGGCGGTGGGCATGTTCGCCGCGCTGTTCTTCCTCACCTTCTACCTGCAGAACGTGCTCGGCTATTCTCCGATCCAGGCAGGCCTGGGATTCCTGCCGCTGACCGCCGGTCTCATGATCGGAGTTCGGGCGGTGAGCCCGCTGATAGCCCGCGTCCCGGTGCGGGCGCTGCTGTGTCCCGGACTCCTGACGATCGCGGCCGGGCTCGCCCTGCTCGGCTTCCTGCGGGCCGACAGCGGTTACTGGCTCCACGTACTGCCGGTGTTCCTGCTGGTGGGGCTGGGTACGGGATGGGTACTCGTCACCGCCAACAGCACAGCCACCCTCGGCGCCGGTGCCGACAGCGCCGTGGCGGGAGCCATGGTCATGACCTCACAGCAGATCGGCGCGTCCTTAGGCACTGCGCTGCTCAGCACGATCGCCGGGTCGGCTGCGGCCCGTCACTTCGGCCACACGCCGGCCGAGACCGCCGTCCACGGCTTCAACGTGGCCAGCCTCGGCACGGCCGGGTTCCTGTGCCTGGCCGCACTCGTGGTCTTCTTCGTCACCGGTCCGCGCAGACCTCAGCTCTGAAATGTCGCGGAAGACGGTGGGTTGTGGGCGTGTGGTGCCTCGTCGACGGCGACCTGGCTAGCCCCTGCCTGGAGTGGTCCAAGCACCCCGAATACACCCGGATCGGCCCCGGACAACCTGCCGCTGCTCTTGGAGAACCGGTAACCGGCGACACCTTCATCCACGACGTCGTCGTCCGATCCCTCCACCCGTGGACCACACCGCCACACCTGGGAAACGATCAACCCGATCCTGGGAAGCGATCACCGAGCAAGGCCCATCACCGCTGTTCAGCCGTACTCGTGAACACCCCACCTAGGGCCGTTCTTGAAACGGCTGGACTGAGGTTGACGGGATCCCGTCCGATCATCTGAATCGGACGGGATTTCGTGTTTTCCGAGGTCTTCGGATCGTTGGGCGGGCTGGATCTGGCTCGTTTGGCGTTCGTGGCGAAGGGCGCTGGTGGTGTTGAGCCGCTGGGAGCGCGTGGAGGGCTGGCGGCCGGGCGTGCGGGACCGGTCGGTCGGAGTAGTGCTGTCCGGTTGTCGGCCAAGCGGATCAGGCGCCTGGTGGCGGTCTGCCGGATGCTGCCGGCGGTTCCCGATCCGGTTCTTGTGCATCGAATGCGTAGGTGTCCTCGGGCGGAGGCTCGTGGTGGTCGTGGGCTTGCCGCCAGGCGAGCAGGATGAGTTCGTTAGCGGTGGCGACCATGAGTGCGGCGAGCAGGATCTGGGCGACGCGGCCGTGGGCGAGCCGATTCTTGGGGTCGCCGAGGTCGATGTGGTGCCCCTTGAGGCGGCCGTTGATGCACTCGGTGTTGGCTCGGATGGGCTTGTAGGTGTCCTGCCAGGCCGGGGTCAAGTAGTGCGGGTCCTGCCGAAACTTGTCTTTTGCGCCGAGGTCGTCGGGGTGCAGGGTGATGGTGGTTTGCGCGCAGATGTGCGCTGGGTCGCCCTTGCTGCGAGGAGGCCGGAGGGGTTCGCCTGCGGGCAGGATGACGGTCGGCTTGGCAGCGCCATGGGCGGCGCGCTGGCGGCTGTTGGTCAGATCCACCGCGGTGGGTGGCGCCGCCGGGGCGCGGTGAAGACGGTTGAAGCGGGGACAGGTCACCGAGGGGGAGGTGCCGGCGGCCGGGCATTGCAGCCGGATCCGCCCGTGGGCGTCGGCGCCTTGTTTGAGCTTGAGCCAGTAGGGCTCGCGGGCGGCGATCAGCTGGGTGAGCTGCTCGGGCGGGGTGCGGATGGTCTGGTCGTCCAGATCGGTGGTGGCCTGGGCCAGCCGCTCGGGCATCAGAGGACAGGCCAGGTTGCCGTCGATGAGCAGGGCGCCGTGGACGCTGCCTTGGACGCCGCGCTGATCCTGCTTGTAGTCGAGCGCCAGCTTGAAGCCCAGGGCGCGGGCGGGCCGGGCGAAGTGATCGGCGGCCTGGTCAGTGTAGGCGCGGTCAACGGCGAGGATGCCGACCGGCAGACCAAGCGGGAGGAAGCCCTGCAGGGTGGTGATCGCGTTCGCGCCGATGCGCTTGTGTGGGGTGTCGATGACCAGGCCGAGCGCCAACTGCGGGAAGTGACCTCGAGTGGCGCGGGTGCGGGCCGCGGTGGCCAGGGTGGCGCTGTAGCCGAAGGTGGGCGGGCCGTCTCCGCCGGAGTAGTGCCAGCCTGCGGCGATCGCGAACAGTCCCGGCTCTGCCTGGGTCAACCAGCCGGCCGTCACCAGCTTCTTGAGCCGGGCTCGCGTGGCCTCCACCCGACCTCGCGCCTGTGGTTCCCCCAGCGCCTGGGCCACCTCCTTGGCGCGCATCGGCCGGCCCGCGCTGGTCATCGCTGCTACCACCTGCTCGTCAGTCCCGGCCAGGTCGCGCCGATCCGACGATGCTCGGCCACGGTGCGCAGCCGACTGCGGCGGATCCGGGCGCCGGTTCTGATCGGCACGGGACTCGTTCGCGTCTTGCGCAGCGGACTCTTCGACGAGCAGCGGCTCGATTACCTTGCGTGCGATGGACAGCTCGCTCAGCCGCTCCTCCAGCGCTGCCACCTGCTCACGCAGATCAGCCAACTGTTGCCGGGCCGCAGCTTCATCTGCCGTCAAACGCTCCAACAACGATGCCATGCCCGCCTTCGATCACGGCGACCACACTCACCCGGCCCGCAAACTCTGCGAGTGCAAACAGTTGCAGAGACCTTGCAGATAGTAACTGTAGATGGTGGTGTGTCGCCGGTGAAGACAGATGCGCAAACCTCAGCGTGCAAAGTGGCCAGCTCGGCCAGCCTCTGCGGCGAGGTCGCCAGGCGCGTCCTTCGGGGAGCTTTGCTTCGTCCGGCTTCGGCGCTACTGGCACCCTGGAGCCGCAGATAGGTGCTATCAGCAGGCCAGCGCGGGAGGCTGCCCGTCCCGGACCTCATACAGGTGCGCGACGGAAGCTGCATATGGCGGCGGGCCGCGTACGTGCTCAGGTGTCAGCCGGATGCCCGTACAACGTTCGGCCAGCGCCCGAACTCGACGGGACAAGGTAGGTCATCATCGAGGAGTCCTCAGGTCGGCTGCTGGCCGTGCAAGAACGATGCTCCGGCCGTACGGAAAGGCCGACCTCGTGGACCGATGTGACCGCATCCGGCTGGACGGACGCAACCCCGAGGCGGCCCAGCACGATCGTGGTCGGCAACTGATGTGAGCGGAAGGGCTGCATTGTTGGCAGGTACTTGGTCTGCCCCCTTCTGGTCCCTCTCGATCAGGGCTCGTCGCCGTCGGCCAATGCCCGCAGCACCTTGGCCTGCTCGACGTCGGTGCCCTCGGCCCGCATCCGGGCCGCCTCCTCGGCGGTGAAACCCGCCGCGCGCCAGGCCGCCACCTCGTCGATCGGCACCCCGGCGCGCCAGAACTCGGCCATCAGGGAAGTAGCGTCCTGCCCCGAGGCGAGCACCCGTTCGGCCTCGCGGGCGGACAGACCGAGCGCTCCGAAGACCCGTGCCTGTCCCGCCTCGATGCCGCGTTTCGCCCACTCCACCGCGTCGGCGCCCGTCCAGCCCGCCTCCACGTAGGCGCGTGCCTGGCCCGCCGGGATGCCCGCCCGCAGCAGCTCCCGCATGCTGCCGGAGCGCTCCTCGTCGGCGAACGCGTCGCCCGGCTTCTCGCCCCGGTGCAGCAGCCGCCACAGCCAACCGCGCGGGTGCGGGCGTTCCCCGGCGAGGTGCCGGTCCGCCGCCTCCTCGGGCGGATAGCCCAGTTCCCGCCACCGCACCGCGTCCCGCGGCGTCATGCCGGCCCGCAGCCACAGATCCACGGTGTACGGGGTGGCTCCGGCGGTGCGCCACGGCCGCGCGTCGGCGGCGGTGTAGACGCCGGCCTTGCGCCACCGCTCGGCGTCGTTGATCGAGAAGCCGTCCTCGATCCACTGCCGGGCGTCGGCGATGGTGAAACCGCGTTCCCGCCACTCGTGCAGCGGCTCGGGGCTCGGCTCTTCGGCGTACTCCGTCGTCATGACGCTCCTTTCGCCGGCAACCGCCGCGGCGCGTCCGCCGGGAGGCGGGCCACGGACGCCCAGTCGGGCGCGTGCCCGCCGTCGCCGATCAGGCAGATCACCACATGCGCCGCAGGGCGCTGCTCGGGCCACGGCGTCTCGCCGTCGGTCAGCACGATGACCAGGTCGGGACGGGGCCGCAGCGCCATCGCCGCGGCGATGCCGGCCCGCATGTCGGTGCCGCCGCCACCGGCCAGTTCGATGTCGCTCGCCCGGCGCACCACCTGGACGGGGTGGGGGTGGACGTCGCAGCAGAACGCCCGCAGCCGCCGGTTCGGCCCGGTCACGCCCTCGATGATCCCGGTCACCTCGGCGAGCAGCCGGTTCAGCACGTCGTTGGTGACGCTGCCGGAGGTGTCGATCACCAGCACGGTGTCCGGGACCGCGCGCACCATCGACGGCGGCACGATGTCGGTGTAGGCGCCGGCGCGGCGCGACGGGCGGCGATAGCTGAAGTCGACCTGCCCGGCCACCGTGCTCACCCCGCGCCGGATCGTCGCGCCCAGGCGGGCCCGCCAGTTCACCGAGGGGCGCAGGCGCTCCTCGGCCCAGCGGCGCCATCCCGACGGCACCTCGCTGCGCGCGCTGATCCGGTCCTGGATGCCCGCCGCGATGGAGCGTTCGAGCAGTTCCCTGTCGAGCTGGGTGAGCCCTTCGCCGGAGCCGCTGTCCTCGTAAGTGCGCTCCCGGCCGTCCACCGCGCTGCCGCAGTCGATCGCCTCTGCCAGCGCCCGCCCGCCGCGGCCCATGGCCCGGGCCAGCACGTCGAGCATCGGCACGTATTCCTCGGCGGTGCGGTTGACCGGAAGGCCCAGCTCGGCGGGCGACACCACGCCCGCCGGGGCGCGCAGGTCCTCGGCCTCCAGGTCGTCGTTGATCTCGGCGTCGGCGGCCTGGTTCCAGCGGTGGGCCTCCTCGTCGCGGACCGCGCCCGCGGCGTGGCTCACCTCCTGGCCCGGCTCCGGCTGCACTGGCGAGCGGGCCGCGTGGCCACGCACCAGATGGCCCACCTGGTGCAGCATCCACCAGCCGACCTCCTCGACCGGGGTGGCCAGCGCGGTGCCCGGTTCCACGTACAGGTTCCACCGGGTGTCGGCGGGAAAGGCGCGGAACTCCTGGTCGGCGACGGGCGCGCCGGTGTCCTCGTCCAGGGCCGGTTCCAGGATTACCGGATTGAGGGCGAAGACGGCCGACGCGAGGTACGGCGCCTGGTGCGCCGCCCACAGCCGTGCGGCGGCGATCCGGGCGCCCACCGCCTCCTCGTAGGCGGGAGCGAGGGGGCCGTCGGCGCTCATCGCATGAGCCCCGCCGAGCGCAGCACCGGCGCGAGTTCGAGCATCGTCTTGGGCAGGGTCGCGCCCTCGGGCCGGGAGCGGGCCAGCGACCGGGCCGCGGTCGCCGCCACGTCCGGCGCGGTGCGCGCGACCCGGGCCACCACCGCCCACGCCCGCTCCCAGGTGCCGGCCGTGCCATCCGAGTGCACGTAGGCCACCACCGCGCCGAGCAGGGCGTGCAGCCGGTCGAGGCGTTCGGGCAGGCGGGCCTGGGGGTCGTTCAGCAGGGTCTCCGGATCGGGCAGGTCAAGGTTGCGGCGCCAGGAGAGCAGTTCGAACCCGGCCGCCTCGCCTACCGCGCCGACCACCAACTCGGCCAGGACCGGCTCGCCGGAGCCCATGTGGTCGAACGCGGCGACCGCGCGGGCGGCCATCTCCCAGCTTCGCGGGCTGGGCCAGCCGCGGCCCGCCCGGTCGGGGCTGTCTGGCACCGCCAGCACGAGTTCCGGCCGTACCCGCAGGAACGCCCCGACCAGCGCCCGCGCGCCGGCCACCTCGGTGGGCCCGGCTGTGTCCTTCACGTCGAACTCCGGCACGGGGAAGCCGCCGGCGAAACCCTCGGCGATGTCGTCAGCCGAGACGGTCCAGTTCAGGTGGATGAGCCGGTTGGCCAGCGGCGCGGACAGGTCCCAGCCGTCGGCGGCCTGGTCCGGCGGGTTGGCCGCGGCCACGATCCGCACCTCGTCCGGCAGCACCAGGTCGCCGACCGTGCGCTCCAGCACCACCCGCAGCATGGCGGACTGCACGGCCGGCGGCGCGGTGGTCAGCTCGTCGAGGAACAGCAGGCCGGCGCCCTCGGCGGCGAGCCGCTCGGCCCATCGCGGCGGCGCGAACCAGGTGCTGCCGTCACGCAGCACCGGCAGCCCGGAGAAGTCGCTCGGCTCGCGGATCGAGCCGACCACCACCTCGACGGGCAGGCCGACGGCCGCGCCGAGCGCGGTCACCGCGGACGTCTTGCCGGTGCCCGGCGCACCCCAGAGGATGACCGGCAGATTGGCCGTCACCGCGACTGCGAGAGCTTCTCGTGTCACTGATGGCAACGCCATTGTTCGTCCTCCTCGCTGGCCGCCCGGACCGTTTTCGGGAAGCGCGTATCGGAACGTCAAGCCGTGATCGGTGATGTCCAGTGTGTCGGGTGTGTGTGCGGGCTATTCCTGGCTGCGGAACAGGCCCCGGCCGCCGTACTTCTTGTGCACCGCCTGCTTGCTGATGCCCAGAGCGGCGGCGATCTCGGTCCAGCTGTTGCCCTGGGTACGGGCCCGGCGGACCGTCACCGCCTCCAAACGCGCCATCTCACGGCGGAGCTCGGGGACGGCGGCGAGTGAGCTGATCGGGTCATCGGCGTTCACTGCCTGGGCGAGCACTGCGATCGGTCGGCCTCCATGTCGTCATCCTAGGTTGACGATCGGCTGAGTGTCAACCTAAATTGACGTCGGGTGGACATCGTGTCCGGCCGGCGCACGAAAAAAGGCTCAGTGATCGTTCGGTAAGACTTGCCGTGTCGCCGGGGTGGTGCTTGATCGTCTGGATATAAACAGGTTCCGTAGACAGGCCTCCCGCATTCCGGGTGGCATCTTCCTGCAGGGGGTCGGAAATGATGAGGAAGTATGCAATATCCGCCGTAATCGCGACAGTATTGGGGGGTGCGCTGGCGGTCGGTGCCGGGGGCGGCGCCGCCGAGGCACTCTCTTGTAAGTCGACATGCAAGTCGCACAAAATGTGCGACTTGCACAAAATACGCGACTCACACAAGAAATATCCGCCGGCAAGCAAGTGTCACAAAAAGACCTTCTCCGAGACCAACATCGTCCATATCGTCAAGTCCTAACCGGGCACACGTTCAAGCAAGCGATCTGGATCGGTAGCTGTTGCCGAGTAAGAAACCACCCCGCATCGCGCTAGGGTGTCTGCTGGCCCTCGCCGTCGTCATCGTGTCCGGCGGGGGCTGGTGGGCCCACCGCGGTCTCAGCGTGCAGGATCACCTCGAGGTGACCAGGCACGCGCTGTCTCGACTGCGTGACGTCGTGAATGCCGGCGACCCGTGGGCCTTGGCGGGGCCGCTGAGCGAGGCTCGGCAGAGCGCGGCGGAAGCGCAAGCGCTTACTGCCACGCCTGACTGGGCCCTGCTCACGCACGTTCCCATGGTCGGAGACGTGGCCACGGTCGCCCGCGGGCTTGCCGAGGCCGCCGCGGAACTTACCAACGTGCTGGTCGGCATCCAGAAGAGCGCGTCCCCGATCGCGGTCGATATGCAGTCCGTGAGCGACATGCGGCGGCTCCTGCCCAGCCTCGAAACGATGGCGCCGAGGCTGAACGAGGCGCGTAGCCGCCTTGCCCGAGCGAGGGCCCGCCTTGCCGCCACCCCCGCGGCCACCCGTCTGGAACGGGTGGATCAGGCGCGCGCCACGGCCTTGCGGGAGATGGACAGGCTGCAGGGCTGGCTGGACGCCGCAGCGACCGCGGCCACCGTACTTCACCCGATGCTGGGCGGCGATGGCCCGCGCCGCTATTACCTGGCCTTCCAGACCAATGCCGAAGCACGCGGAACCGGCGGCCTCGTAGGCGCGTTCGGCATTCTCGAAGCGAAGCACGGCCGGATGTCCATCGAACGGCTGGCCAGCAATGCCGACTTTGACGACCCGTCCGCCCCCGTCGTCGACCTCGGCCCTGCCTACCGTGCGCGTTACGGGCTGGATGCGGCCAGGATGCTGTCCATCTCCAATCTCTCCCCGCACCTTCCCCACGCCGCGGCCATCTGGACCGGAATGTGGGAACGGCAGACCGGCCAACGGCTGGACGGCGCCATCGCCACCGATCCCGTCGGTCTGGCGTACCTTCTCCGGGCGATCGGCCCCGTCACTCTTCCTGGCGGCGAGAAGGTGACCGCCGGCAACGTCGTAGACCTCACTGAGCGGGAGGCCTACGCGCGTTATCAGAAATCCGCGGCGCGGAAGAGATTCTTGATCAGGATTGCGCTGGCCGTCAGCGAGAAACTGACGAATTCTCCCGCCGAGCCGGCCGAATTGCTGCCCATCCTGTCCCGGCTGGTCAAGGAGCGGCGCGTGCAGATCTGGAGCCGCAGGGACGCCGAGCAACGGTACCTGTCGGCGACCCCGCTCGGCGGCGTGCTGCCGGAGTCACCCGGGCCGTTCGCGGGACTGGTGGTCAACAACTCGGGGGGCAACAAGCTCGACTACTACTTGGAGCGCTCTCTCACCTATGAGTTGGGGCCCTGCCACGACGGTCTCCGCATCACGAGAGTGCGGATCAGGCTCGACAACGATGTGCCGAAGCAGTTCCTGCCTACGTACGTCAGCGGTCGGCTTGACTCGCCGCATCGGCGGCATGCTGTCGGCTCCAACCTCCTATGGGTGTCGCTGTATGCCTCAGTCGGCACGAAGCTGAGCGCCGCGTGGCTCGATGGCGACCGGGTGCCGGTCGTCCGCGAGGACGAGCGATCCCATCCGATCTACTCCAAGATGATCGAGTTCGCCCCGCGACAGTCGCGGACCTTGGAGCTCGAACTGGTGGAGCCGTATTCCGCTGCGCCGCCGCAGATCCCGGTCCAGCCGCTGGTTCGTCCGCAGCACACCGAAATTATCCAGGATCCTCGGGGCTGCCCTTCATGACGAGTCAGGCACCATGGTTCGCTCATTCAGGGCGGTGAGCATAACCCCGCTCAACGATCTGCGCCTATCCGCCGTCCATACCAGAGAAACCGTTCGCAGTGAACTCACTAGAAGATCTTTCTGCCACCGGACACCCTTGCAGACCTTGATCGCCCACTAGGGTGTCAGCGCATGAACACGGATAACTGGTTGGAGGACACCCGGGCCTCCTATGACACGGTCGCAGTCAGCTACGCCGACCAGATGCGCGAGGCGCTGGACGAGCACCCCTACCTCCGGGCAACTCTGGCGTTGTTCGCCGAGTTGGTCCGCACCGCAGGAGACGGACCGGTAGCTGACGTTGGTTGCGGACCTGGGCACGTCACGGCTTACCTGCAGGAGTTGGGCCTCGACGCGTTCGGCATCGACCTTTCTCCCACGATGATTGAAGTGGCCCGACGTGACCACCCCCATCTACGGTTCGAGGTGGGGTCGATGACCGATCTCCACCTCCCAGACGCTTCAGTCGCCGGCCTGCTCGGTTTCTGGTCGCTGATTCATGTCCCCCACGACGCGGTTCGCACGGCCTTCGACCACTTCAAGCGAGTGCTACGACCCGGCGGGACACTACTGCTCGGGTTTCACGTCGGTGACGAGTCACGGCTGAAGACCCGAGGTTACGGCGGGCATCCCATGAAAGTTCACGTTCACCTGCGCCAGCCCACTCAAGTGGCGGGATGGCTACGCGATGCCGGGTTCACGGTCAAGGCCCAAATGCTGCTCGATCTGGACGGGAGTGCTCCAGGGGCAGTCCTCTTCGCACGCGTTCAAGAGCTCTGAGAAGGCGCCAAGATCTTCAACACGCTGACTTGACAGGGAACATCATCGAGACCGGCACGGAATCCTACCGGCTGGCCCAGACCCGCGCTCAGGCCGCCGCCACCGTCGCGGGCAAGGCCGCTGGCTGACCTTTTCCTGGCTCGTCCTCGACAACGCCTGGCCCGCCGCTGGGAGGAGCGGGTCAAAATGCAGCGCCCGCAGCGAAGCGAGGACGAACGATCTTGACGCGGGACGAGCCGCGGCGATCGTCGCAGCGTCGAGGAAGAGCCCCAGCGACCAGCCAGCAGCCCCATCATGACCACGCTCGAACGTACCCTCGCCAAAGCCCTCATGGAGATCGTCATCGGGCTTGATCTCAGCGAAGACGACGCCATCGCCGAGGCCTCGATGCAGTTGCTGGAGCCGGTGATCACCCTCCTGCAGGACCTGTCCGAGCAGGACCGGCAAGCCCTCGCCGGGCTGATCAACCAGTTCGCCCAGGAGGAAACCGACCCCGATTGGCATCTGACGGCCTGGGAAACACCCGAAACCCTAGGCCTCCTGGTCTGATCGATGACCTGCGGTGCACCCGTTGTGTCCGCAGCGGTCACCGGTCTTGAGACTAAGCCGGCTCCGGCGCGCAGGTCTGGGTCGTATCCGGCGATGAATCGGGTGATCTTCACCAGGGATGTTGCTCCGCCGAGCACGGCGAGCAGGGATAACGCCAGCAGCGGGCCGAGCCGGTAGCGGCGTCCCCGGCGGCTGCGCGGGTCGGGTACCCCATCCAGGATCTCGGCCAGGGTGGGCAGATCGAGCAGGTCGGTCGGCGGGTTGGCGACGGTGACGTGCTCCAGGTGGCGGGCGAGCACGTCGATCGGGGATGATGGCACGCGAACGCGGCCCCCTGTTCTTGATCGACTGGCGTAGACACCCAACGATCATGAGGGGTCGCGTTTGTCATCTGCAGCCCGGGGTTCCCTCAACCACCCGCCCGTCTCAGGCCCTTGTGCGTTCCACCAACCGAGAACGCTTCAGCCCTGACACCGGCCCAGTGAAATACGAAGACCCAGTTATTCCCCATGTCGGTTCTTGCGATACTCGCGGACTGCTAGAACGCTGGCAAGCACAAGAATCGCAATAATAGCGGCTGACGGTGCAAGCACGTCCGCACCCCTCTTTCCATCAGTGATGGAGAGCACGATGCGAATGGGAAGCATAATTAGGGCAAGCAGGGCCACCTTCCACCAAATCAAGTCTTTGAATTTTTTGAGGGACATCAATGGCTCCGCATCATCGGATCGGTAATTGTTATTCTGGGCTGGGAACAGAGGAGGCCCCGGCATGAGGTCCGAGCTTCACGCCGGGGCCAAGAGCGACGGCACTAGCAGTTTTTCATGTCGGCGCCGCACGCCCAGCCGGCTCCGCCGAGCACGATGGCGAGCTGTGCGGCAAGCCACGTGAAAAAGCGAGCATATTTGCTTCCGAAAAGATCGGATATTTTCTGCGCTATCGTGTTGAGGCCATTAACTATCGCTTGGCCGAATTTCTTTCCGGCGGCCGATTTTATGAATGCCGCCCCGGCACTACCTCCTACAAGGCCATTTACCAGCCCTCCGACGGCTTTATCCCTGAACTTGCTCCAGCTGAATGGCTCGCCGGTGATGTATGTTTCGGCTAAGTAGTCGACCGCTGCCCCAATCCCGCCAGCGACGACAGCGCAGAGGACCGCGCCAACTCCAGCAGTGAATGCTGCGCAGACCGCCCCGAAAACTGATGACACGATGGCGGCGATGCCACCCTTGATAAGCTCACACCAGAACCCGCACTCTTTCTTACCTTTCTTGCCGTCTAGGTCATAGCAGTTGATGGGGTCTGCGGAGCAGTACTCGTACTTGTTGGCGCTGCCGCCGAGGACAGGGTCAACTTGCAGGAACCTGCCAATGACGGGGTTGTACAGGCGGGCACCCATCAGCACTAAGCCAGCGAGGGAGTCGACGGATCGCTGCTGTTCGCCGATCCATCCGTAGCGCTCTGGATTGCTGGCATTTTCGATACGGGGGACGCCATACTCGGTCTGTTCGAAGTATGACGCGATCCCCGTTGCGCTAGCGCTGTTGTCGCAGATGGCTACGATATCACCGTGGAGATTGGTCAGCTGTAGAGAGCTTGATCCATTGCTCTTCTGGACAGCTGCCAGGCCGGTGAAGGTAACGATGTTCCGTGTCCACGTTCCACCTGGTTCTGCTATCCATGATGGGCTGTCGCTCGTTCCCGCGTAATGGTTAACCATTGTCTGCGGTGAACTGCCGCCTGTCTTGGTCATGCTGCGGATACGGCCTACAGGATCAAGCGTGAAGGCCCTTTCTTGGCCACTTTGGGTGAGAGATGCGACCATGTCATTGGCGTAATATTCGATCTGCAGATCGTTTCCGCCACCGATATGCGCCCCTGGGACGTTCAGCGTACGTCCCAGATTGTCGTAGACATAGCCGTTGCTTGTGATCCGATCAGCTGCGTCATAACTGTAGGATTCAGTAGTCGCATTGGTCGACGTGCTGCAGCCTCCAGAGGCGTCAGCTCCATAGGTGGAGAGACTCGTCCGATTCGTGTTCTGGTCGAATCCATACTCTCTGGTCACACATTTGCCAGCGTACGTGTCGGCGACCGTGGTCAACCGACCGGCAGCATCATAAGTGTAGCGCTGGCTGCTGCCGCCCGGTCCGTTGTTGGCCACTGTAAGACCTTCGAGATTCGGCTTACGTGAGTATTGCAGCCATGGGGTGTTGTTCTTCGCGTAGGCAAGCCCGACCTGCTTGCCTGCATTGTCGTACTTGTAGGTTGCCGAGAGTCCGTTGGGATATGTCTGCACGCTGAGTCGTCCCCCAGCGTCATACGCTGCTGCGAAGGCACCGACTCCGCTGGCCTCGATCTTGGTAGGCAGTCCACGCCGTTCACTGCGCCCGGCGGCATCCGTGCCGTTGTAGGTGTAGGTCGTCAATCCCTTGCCGTCGTTCACGGTGGCTATCTGGCCATCCACCGTATACGTCGTTGTGGACGTGTTGTTGTCCGCATCCGTGACGGAGGCGATGCGCCCAAAGGTGTCATACCGCTGTTCGACGGTTACACCACCCGCACTGGCATGCGTTTGCAGTCCAGTGTTCGGGTCGTAGGAGTATGACACCTCCGGGACTACATGCCCGCCTTCGCTTTCAGGAGTAACCGTCAGTGTCCCGCCCTTGGGCCGTCCAGCACTATCGAACTTTATGGTCGATGTGCGAACGACTGATCCGGACGTGTCTGTTAAGGTGGCCTGCTGACCCATGTAGGCGTAAGTGATCACAGTAGTGGGAAGAGGCTTGCCTGCCGGCTGGGCTGCAGGGCCCGTACGACATTTCAATCCGGCCCACCACGGCTTGCTCCCGCATTCGGAGGCGGACGGATGAGGTCCCGCCGTGTAGTGGCTGAAAATCGTTGTGCCCGCATCTGCGCCAGCAGATTTCGGCATCCGTCGCTCGATCTCCCTGCCTGCCGGGTCATAGCGAACCCGCGTGGTGATGTCCTGCTGGCCCGGCATCACCGTGGTTACAGACGTGGGTAGCCGTAAATCCCATCCGGAGGTGTCCCCCGACCGCACCGGGTCGTAGCCGGTTTTCGTCGTACGGATGTCGGCCGGGCCAGGCACAGCCACGGCATCCAAAACGACAGGTTCGGTCTTCGACGAGGTCACAAGATGGTAGACCCTGTCGTTGGTTGGCTTGCCTTCGTCATAGGCCACCGTTGTGCGCGGGCGGGCCGATACTTGCGTACCGTCGGCAAGCATGACCTGACGTGCCTGGTCCTCCCCGGCTATGAGATCGCTATCGTCGTTGTAGACCCTGGTGCGAGCAAGCAGGTTCGCCCGCTCGGCTGAATCGGAACGGCCGGCCACATAGGGATCGGTGCTGGCTGTTGGCGCAAGCGCTTGGGCCAGATTATCTGATGAGAGTTCCCATACCGCGTTGCCCTTGTCGTCATGACGTACTGCCGACAGCTGCCATGTACCGGAACCGAACGAGGCACCGTTAACTGCTCGGCCGTTGACATCCATATAGGCGAGTTTTGCGTATTCCCAGTCGGCAGCCCCGGGTCTGTAAGCACCATCCGAGCTCCGCGCGGGAAGGTGCGAGGCGGGGAACAACGCCGTACCAATCGCAGGGAGGTCCGTCGCCTGACCCCACTTGGCGGCCTGTGCCTGGGTCAGGTCGATCGGGGCGCCCGTGCCACCAATCGGGACGTCGTAGGCGAATGCCTGGGTCGGGTCGACATCACCTCCCTCGCGCTGAACGTGTGCCAGGCGGCCGCGGCTGTCGTACTCCATGCGCCAGGGTGCCAGGCCGGGCGAGGCGATTTGGGAGATTCGGCCATCACTCGTGTAGTAGTAGTCAGTGGCCAGGTTGGTGCGCGGGTCGGTGGCCCGTCGTAGGTGTCCTGTCGAGTCGTACAGGTAGGAGGCCAGCACTGTCGTCTTCATGGCGTTCGCTTCTGGGTCGAACGCTGTGAACGACACGGTCTTGACCTGGTCCTTGAAATCGCCCCAGCCGGAGGCGACACCTGTGGCGGTGGTGGTGGAAGCGTAGGACAGTTCGAGAACGCGACATCCGGGCTTGAGGGTGTCACAGGTCACGCCCTCGGCGGTGGGCGCCAGGACACGGGTGATGCGCCCTTGGATATCTCGGAAGTACAGGACGGTCGATTCCGCTGCCGGCCCTTGCGCCCGAGCGACGACCCACCGACCGTTGAGACGGGTATAGGTGGTCTTGCTCCCGTCTGCCTCGGTGACCGTAAGCTGCTCCTCCGCGAGGTTTACTCCGACGCGCGAGCCGTCGGCGGCATCGCCCACTCCGTAGAAGGTCTCACCTTTGCGCAGATAGGTCAGGGTTGAGCCATCGGGTCCGGTCAACGTGAGGGTGTCCTGTGACCCGTCGCCTTGCGGCTCGAAGTCGGCTATGGCCGAGGGTGCGGAGGGAAAGCCAGCCCTCCAGTCCGGACCGAAAATGTTCCATTCGGTCACTTGCCCCGGTATGTGAAGGGGGTCAGTGGAGTCGGTCACCAGGCTGGTGTGCGTGCGGGACACCGCGATACCGAAGAGGCTCGCGTCGGTACTGGTAATCGAGTAGTCCCCCGTTTGCAGCGCCACCTTGCCGGGTCCGATTTCAGCGGTGGCTTGAGAGGGGTTGAAGGCCGACTGCTGAACGGTGATGGTTGCCGGCTTGGTGCAGGCCTCGGTCTGCCCTGTGCCGCCGAAGCAGGCGCGGATTTGCCAGCCGCCTTCGATAGACCGTCTCCCGGTGGCCTGGACGGTCTTGAGGACGTCCCAGGTCAGGTTGGCGAAGTTCTTGCTGGTGTCGGTCCTGGTCTGCGGCCAACTGCCGATCGAGGCCGAGGAGCCGGCCGGCGTGACGTCGGTGGCTGGGATGGGCTTGAAGCTGCCGAGGTCCAGGTACTCGTAGCGGACGCTAGTGCGGGTGCTGGGGGCGGTGCTGGACAGCGTCACCTGCCGTTGGACGATCGCGGCCGGTTTGGGGCTGACGAAGCCGCCGGGGCCGATGCCGAAGCTGTAGGCCGCCACCGTCGAGGTGTTGTGCGCGTTGTCGCGGGTCTTCACATACAGCGTGTGCCAGCCATCGTCCACGGCCGGCATGGCCAGTTCCTGAGCGTCATTGACCTCAGAGTCAAACTTCGAGAGTTGAACGAGATTGAAGGACCCCGGATCGTCGACGCTCCACAGATAGGCGTTGTTGCCCTTGAGCCCGGCGATCCAGCAACGCTTGGCCTGCTGCTCGTCACCGAGCCGTGGATACCAGGTGTCACGCTGCACATCGCAAGAGATCGTGGGCGGTGCCGGAGCGGTGGTGTCGATCGCCATCTTTTGCCAGGCAGACCATGCCGAATAGCTCACGCCGTCGAAGGCACGCGCTCGCCAGCGCAGCTTCTGTCCGTCCGCCAGCTTCCCGGCCGGTACGACGACTTTCGCATCCGTTCCTGACGCGACATTCTCCACGCTGCCGGACCAGACCAGTCCGCTGCCCTGGTTGGCGTCAGGGTCGCGTTCGACCTCGTACTCGGCGCGGACCAAGCCACCGTCCGGATCTTGTACCTCGGCGAGCAGCATCGGCGTGGCGGTGTTGGTGTAGACGGCGCTGTCGAGCCCGGTGGACACCGGAGCGGTTCGCAACCGGCCGGTCGACGGCGTCGATCCGAAGGTAATGATCATCTTGGGCGCGATGCCGCCGGATGCCGCATCCTCTGAGGTATCGAAATGACGCTCGTACTGGTTCCGGAAAGGCGTGGCGTCCTCAGTGGCCAGCCGCAGCATGATGCCGTACGACCCTGCACCTGCGGCCCACGCACGGGTGATAGCGGTGACGTTCCAGGTCCATGTCCCGGAGGGAATGGTCCCGGAGCCTGTACAGGTGCCCGGCTCCCGTGCGGCCTGTTCGCCTTCTGATGTGGCGGTAACCCCCCAGCCCGGATTGCGTTCACTCCAGTCGCTCGTGATGCGCTGCGCCTTGACGGTCTGGCCGGACACACATCCCCATGCCCACTTGCTTTCCAGCTCAAGACGTGCGTCCGTCACCACCTGGCCCGTCACCGACCTGGTGTCAAACTTGAGCAGTCCGCGAGTGAACGTCCGGGTGTCGGGGTTGATTTGGTCCATGGTGCCGACGCCGAGGCTTTGGTTGTAGCCGTTGCTGGAGAAGATCGTCATGTCGGCGAGGAGCGGCAGCGTAGTGGTGGGATCTACCGTCACGGGGTAGCTGGTTTCGGGATCGGCTAGGAACGCCAGGTCCGGTCGGAGGACGAGCGCCTGGTGGCCTCCATCGGTGACGACCTCAGTGTCCACGACCCGTTCGGCTACTGTCTTTTTGGTCTGCGCAGACATTTGCCCTTGTTCAGGCCGACCCCGCGTGTCGTACATGACAGGCTGCGGAGCCGAGGCGACGATCTTGCCCTTACCATCGGTGAGCTTGAGCCCGCCCTGTTTCGTTTCGGCGAGCTCGAGTCCTTTGGTCCGGATGGGAATCTTGTACTCGACAGGTCCGGTAGGTCGTTGCCGAAGGACGATGTCGTGCCGGAATCCCGCGGGAAGGGCGGTCAGGACAAGGTCGGCTCCGGGACCTGCCGCGTCGGGGTAGGTGGCCTTGTTGCCCTCGACCTTCGGCTGGGGGAGCTTGTTGGGCCAGGTGAGCGTATAGGACTGCTTGTCGGAGCGTTCCAGGACGGCTAGCGGCTTGTCGCCGCCGCCAGCGGAGAACTCCACGTCGGCAAAACCGGACTTGGGTTTGAGCACGCCGTCCTGAGCGACGAGGGTGGTATCGATCGGATTCCAGCGGTCGCCTTGCTTGACCCGAACAGGGCCACTGGCCGTTTCCAGGGTGATGGTGCCGTCGGGGTTTACGTAGGTGAGCGTCGACTCGGTGGTCTCGTCCGTAACCAGGATTCGCCTGCCTTGCAGGCGCGCGGTCAGGGCCGCGGAGACGCGGTCGGGTCGTTCGGTCACGGGCTGCGGCTTGGCCGACGGACCCGGTGTAGGAGCCGCCGTCCGCGGGGAATCTGCCTGGGCAGGTGCTGACGTGCCTGCCACAAGAAATGATGCTGTAACCGTCAGCGCCGTTGCCAGCGCCAGCCGATGAGACTGTCGGCTATGCCTCACCGTTCTGCCTAACTGATTCACTAGCACCTCAATCCATGGAGGGGCCCCGAAGCGTCACGCGAGAGGTAAACGCCGCAGGCCATGAAGGGTCGGTGGCAGGATGCGGCCTGACACTCTTGATCTTGACCTCGGCAACTCTCGATCTTGTCGTGCTGATCTGATATCCAAGATTCGAGCTGCGGAATACGGGGGCATACCGCGGCGGCATCCGCACGACCTTCACCATCGAAATCAGCTTGTGCGTTTCCAGGAGGGCATGTGGAGTATCGAGTCCTGGGTCCGGTGGATCTGTGGCGCGACGGACGATCGGTCCCGATCGTCGGACTGAAACAGCGGACACTGCTGGCGGCAATGGTGCTGAAGGGGAATCAGGTCATGTCTCACGACCGGCTGATGGCCGCGCTGTGGGGAACGGAGATTCCAGCCTCGGGACGGAAATTACTGCACAACCATTTATGGTCGCTGCGGCGCCTGCTGAGCACGCCCGCTCACTTATCGGGCACGCCGGCGGGATACCGGCTCTCGATTCCGCCAGGCGGTTCCGACCTCGACGTCTTCACCGCCGCGACGCGCGCGGCACGTACATCCCTGGCCGCGGGTGACGCTCTCCAGGCGGCCGGCCAATTCCGCGAGGCACTGGCCTTGTGGCGTGGGCCCGCGCTGGCGGGCACTCGTGATGAGCTCATGCTCACGGAGGGCGCCGCGCTTGAAGAACTGCGCATCGCGGCTCTCGCCGACCGAATCGAAGCCGATCTTTCCTTGGGGTACCACGCGGATCTGATCAGCGAGTTGCGGCATCTCGTGACGGAATACCCCCTTCAAGAGCACTTACGCGGCCAGCTGATGACCGCCCTCCACCGCTCAGGCCGTACGGCAGAGGCTCTTGAGGAATACCGGATTGGGCGTCACTGCCTGCGCCAGGAACTCGGCTTGGAGCCGGGCCGTTACCTGAGCGCGCTGCACCAGGAGATTCTTTCCGCCGCCCCTGTAGAGAAGCCTGTCCGCCCCAGTTTGACGGACTCACCATCTGGTTCGACGAACTCACCATCTGTGACGCCTCGCCAGCTACCGGCCGACATCGTCCGTTTCACCGGGCGCGAGGACAGTCTCCGCGAGCTGGATCTACTCCTGTCCATCGAGGCCACCGCGGTGAGCATCACCGTCATCACAGGCGCGCCGGGAATCGGCAAGACTGCGCTCGCAACACGCTGGGGTCATAGGCGCATGTCCCAGTTCCCGGATGGCCAGCTCTACATCGACTTGCATGGCTACTCGCCAGGCGAGCCGGTGACAGGCATGCGGGCACTGCACCAGCTCCTGTACGGGCTTGGGGTCGCCCAGGACGCGATACCTCACGGGATGGGCGAACGAGAGACGTTGTACCGATCGCTGCTGGCTGACCGGCGCCTTCTCGTGGTGCTCGACAACGCTGCCAAGGCTGACCAGGTCCGCCCTTTGCTGCCTGGCTCCTCTCGTTGCAAGGTGATCATCACCAGCCGAGACTCGCTGCGCGGGCTCGCCGCCACCCACGACGTACGGGCTGTGGCCCTTGATGTGCTGTCGCCCGAAGAGGCGGTGGCATTGCTCACCGCGATCCTGGACTGCCAGCGGGTCGCCCAGGAGCGAGGCGCCGTGGAGTCGCTGGCCCGCCTATGTGGCTATCTCCCTCTTGCTCTCCGCCTGGCCGCAGCGCATCTGGCAAGTCAGCCGAATCTGCCCGTTGGCGACCTCGTCGCTCGATTTCTTGGCGACAATCGGCTGACCGCGTTGGACGTGGAAGGCGACCCCCGCGTCGGGGTCCGGGGCGCCTTCGAGGTGTCGTACCAAGGGCTCGCGGAACGGCAGCAGCAGACATTTCGGATGATGGGTCTGCACCCCGGCCCGGACATCGGCCTCGATGAGATCGTCGTCATGACAGGCGAGCCCCAGGGAGACGTCGGCTCAGCGGTCGACGCGCTAGCCAGCGCCCATCTCGTCTATCGCAACAGCGGCGGACGCTATGTGCTGCATGATCTCGTCTGGCTCTTCGCGCGCGAGCTCAGTTTTGCTCACGAAAGTGTGCAGTTCCGGTATACGGCCTTGTCCCGACTGTTCGACTGGCTTCTGCACGCCGCCAAGGCGGCGATGGACCAGATCTACAGTACGAGCACGATCGACATCGGCCTCAAATCCGAGCGACCCGTTCATGAACTGCCGGTGTTCGAGAGGTTCGACGCGGCCGCCGCCTGGCTAGACCTCCGATATCCCATGCTCATGTCCACGATCGAGTACGCCAGACGGCATGGCTGGAACGCCCACGTCTGGCAGCTCGCCCAAATCCTGGACTACTTCTTCTACCTCAGGAACAGGATCGACGACTGGCTCGCCACCCTGGGACTGGCGCTGGAGGCGGCACGGGAGTCACAGGACCACAACGCCGAAGGACAGACCCTGAACGCTCTGGGCATGGCCAATCTCATGGCCGGGCACCTGCGGGAATGCATCGACTATCAGCAGCAGGCCTTGGACCTGAGCCGAGAAATCGGGGATCCCGCGGGCGAGGCGTACGCGCTGAACCGGATTGGTTACAGCCGCCTCTGGATAGGCGAGTTCCGCCAAGCGATAGCCGACAGCAATCGGGCGATCGACCTGTACCGACAGTCGCACAACGAGCAGGGGGAGATCTCAGGGACGGTCACCTTGGCGATCGCCTATCTCCGCATGGGACGGCCCGCGGACGCCCTGTCCGGCTTACGCAGGTGCCTGGACTTCGACCGCGCGAGCGGCAACCTCAGCGACGAAGGCTACACGCTCACCCTGCTCGGAGACGTCTATGACAGCTTGGGCGACTTGGCCATGGCCCTGGATCACTACGAGCGTGCTGTTCGGCTGAACCAAGAGATCGGCCAATGCAGGTTCGAGGCGAGCGCACTCAGCGGCATCGGCCGTATTGACCGCAAGCAAGGCCGTCTCGCCGACGCGGTGGAGAGGCATCTGCGGGCGCTTGCTCTCATCAGGGAGGGCGGCGACAGGACCACCGAATGCGAGATCTTGCTCGACCTGGGCCACGACCACTTGGCGGCCGAGAATGCTCAGGAGGCATTAACGAACTATCAACTCGCCCTGGCCATAGCCGCCGACATCACCGACCGCTTCCTGCAGGGCCTCGCGCACAGCGCCATCGGCGAGGCTTACAACGCGCTTGGCCGGGGAGAGCAGGCCGAGGCTCGCTTCCGGGAAGCACTGAGCATTCTCGCCCCCATGGGCGTGCCGCAAGCGGAAGACATCGCCAAACGATTGCGCTGACGTCCACGCCTGTACGCCTGGCTCGGCGCGCAGGCGGGAGCGGACCTTGAGGTTGGGACGGTAAGCCAGCTTGTTTGCCGACCAACGTGTAAAGGTGATCGTGCCGCTGAGGGTGAGCTGGGGTTCAAGCTGCTGCCGCGGATGAAGAACATCGCCCGGCAGAAGCTGGTGAAGGCCGACGCCGCCGACCAGGTCCCGTCCTGCCTGAGCGGCATGGTGGCCGACAAGAGCATCGACTGGGAGATCATCGCTCAGCAGTATGACCAGATGGTGAAATACGCCACCGCCCTGCGGCTGGGCACGGCCGAGGCCGAGCAGGTGCTGCGCCGCTTCACCCGCGGCGGCCCCGAACACCCCGCCTACAAGGCCATCGAGGAACGCGGCAGGGCGGTCAAGAGCGTGTTCGGCGCCGAGTACGTCGCCGCCCTGGAGTTGCGCCGCGAGATCCACGAGGGCCTGCAGGTCGGGGAGAACTGGAACTCCGCCAACACCGACCTGTTCTACGGCAGCGCCGGCACCATCCCCGGCAGCGACAAGGAACATCAGGAGGTCTCCATGCTCAGCCTTCCCCTGCTGCAGTCCGCGCTGGTCTTCATCAACACCCTGCTGGTCCAGTCCGTCCTCAAGGACCCCGCCTGGAGAAGAAGATGACCGACGCCGACAAACGAGGACTCTCGCCACTGTTCTGATCCAACGCCAACCTCTACGGCACCATCGACCTCGACCTGGTTGCCTGACCCTTCCCGTCGATCACGCTGATGACCGAGGCAGGACGCCCTGGCCGGGTGGCAGGTCGGCCAGAGCGGTTCGCGCGGCCGCCTGGCTCACCCCATGAGCCCGTGCCAGGGCCGCGATCGAGGTGCCCTCGTGGAAGGCCGTCCGCATGTCCTCGCGCCGGTCACCGTCCAGCGCGGGCGGCCGGCCGCGATAGCGTCCTTCGGCTTCGGCCGCGGCGACCCCTCCAGAGGTGAGCTCGTTCTGCAGATCGCGCTGGAACTGCCCGACTGCAGTGATCACGTTGATGAGCAGCGCGGTGGTCGCGTCGTTGGCGGCCAGGTCGTGGAAGTTCGACAGCGGGCCGGACAGGACGCGCAGGAAGACGCCGCGAGCCTGGCACCAGTCGCGTACGGCGTGGATGTCGACCAGGTCGCGGCACAGCCGGAACAGTTCCGGCACCGTCAGGACGTCGCCGGGTGCGAGGCCTCGGCGACCTTGGCGAACGCGGGACGCTCCAGCGCCGGGATCTTCGACGTAGTGGCCGGGTCCTCGAACAGAAGCACGCCTCCGGCCGGGTGGAACCCCTCCGCGACGCCTTCGGTCCGGACCAGTAGCCCGGCTTCGGTGAGAATGTGCCGCTGCCGGAGTAGCGACTTGGGTGGCCGTGGACGAACGGGAGTAGACGATGCGCACCGAAGGCTCCCTCCGAAGGGGATAGCCCTCTTCTAGCTGTCGGGAAACCTTCGTTTGCCGACAGGCGGGGCGTCGGCAGAGCGAGCATGTGGGCCTATGGCTGCCTCTGCCGCCCGTGGGTCCGGAGTGGCGGGTGGTCACCCCGCCAGGTGCTTGCCGAAGAACTCGGCGAGCTTGGCGACGGCGGGGGTGACGTATTCGTCCTTGTCGTACAGGTCGATATGGGTGGCACCGTCGATGACGACCAGTTCCTTGGGCTCGGCCGCCTGCGCGATCGCGTCCCGGCTGAAGTAGGCGCTCTCCGCCTCCGAACCGGCGATCATCAGCAGGGGGCGGGGCGAGATCAGCTCGATCATCGCGTACGAGTCGTACTGGGCGAGCTGGTCGACGCTGCGCAGCACCCATCCCTGGACCGCACGAGGGTGGTAACCGCGCGGGGTGCAGTAGAACTCGAACGTCTCGCGGAACTGCCGGGTAGCGGTCTCCAGCAGCTCCTCGGCGTTGTCGGGAATCCATGCCACCAGCTTCGGGGCCGCGCCGCGTGCCTCGGCGGTGCGCGCCGCACCGGCCTGGTCGAGCAGGGCCTTGAGGATCGCCGGGTCCTGGGTGCGGCCCAGTCCTTCGCGGATCACCGAGCCCATGTCCACGGCGCTGACCGTGGCCACGCCTTTGATGCGGTGGTCGGTCTGTGCGGCGTAGGGGACGTAACCGCCGGAGGCGCAGATGCCCAGGGCTCCGATACGGTCCGGGTCGATGTCGTCATGTGTGGTCAGGTAGGTCACGGCGGACTTGATGTCCTCGGCGCGCTGGAAGGGGTTCTCCATGCCGCGCGGCTCGCCCTCGCTCTCGCCCTGGTAGGCGGCGTCGAAGACGAGCGCGGCGAATCCAGCGCGGGCCAGGCGCTCGGCGTAAATGCTCGGGCTCTGCTCCTTCACGCCGCCTCCCGGGTGGGAGATGACAATGGCCGGCAGCCGACCGTCGATGTGGTCGTCGGGCGTGAAGAGAATCCCGGCGAGGGCGAGATCGTTGCTGGGGAAGGTGACGCTGGTCTTCACGGTCTGTGTCTCCTGGTGCAGGTGGGGAGGTGCTGTGACCTCGACGGCGCGGATTCCTCCGGCGGGGCCGTCGTCTTCGGGGCGGTCCGTCCGCCGGCCACGTCATCGACACTCGCACCCGGAACGCGGGCGGGTAAGAGGCTTCTTTTGTCCCCGGACACTGCGGTCCTGGGACAGGGCAGGCCCACTGTCACTGGACCGGCGGGCTGTAACACTTGTACCTATGAGCAGCAGCAACACCCGCGACAGCGAACTGGGCGCCTTCCTGAAGGCTCGGCGCACAGAGCTGAGCCCGGCCGAAGTGGGGCTGCCTGACTCGGCCGGCAGGCGCAGGGTCAAGGGCCTGCGCCGCGAGGAGGTGGCCTTGCTGGCGTCGATCAGCCCCGACTACTACACGCGCCTGGAGCAGGGCCGCCGCCAGGCCTCCGAATCAGTGCTGGACACCCTCGCGCGTGTCCTCCGGCTTGATGACAGTGAGCGTGCCTACATGTTCGAACTGTCCGGTCGAGACGCCGCCCGGCCGCGTCGGCGCACCACGCAGAAGGTCCAGCCGCAGCTGCAGCGCCTCCTGGAGGATCTCTCCACCACGCCGGCCGTCGTCCTGGGCCGCCGCACGGACATCCTCGCCTGGAACGCCATGGCGGCCGCCCTGTTCACCGACTTCGCGCGGATCCCGGAGAAGAAACGCAACTTCGTACGGCTGGTCTTCTGTGACCCGGCCATCAGAGCGCTGTACCCGGACTGGGAGTGGGTAGCGCAGATGACCCTGGCGCAGCTGCGCATGGAGGCCGCCCGCGATCCGAAAGATCCGCGACTGGCCGAACTGGTGGGCGAGCTGTCGCTTCAGGACCCCGACTTCCGGCGCTGGTGGGGCGCCCACCGTGTCGCCACCCAGGGATCGGGCACGAAAACGCTGAACCATCCCGTTGTCGGCCCGCTCACCCTCGACTGGTCCTTCCTCACCTCCACCGACGACCCCGACCAGCAGCTCATCACCCTGACCGCCGAGCGCGGCACACCCAGCCACGACCGTCTGCGCATCCTCGCCTCATGGGCCGCGCAAGCCGCCGACCACCCGATTGCGGACCGTTAGAGGCTCGCCTGGTCCCGGGGCCGGCAGGCTGTTCAGCCCGGCTTCGTCCCGCCGACCCTCGGTAGGACGCATTCCGCCACCGTCAGACCACGCCGGTCGGAGGGGGTGAGGACGTCCGTCCACTCCGGTTCGCCGAGGATGTCCTGAAGCATCGACACCGCCACCTCCGAGAGCCGGGCGATGTTCGGGATGCTGCCGGTCCTGGCCGAGTTGCAGCGTGAGCTGATCGTGGCGAACACGATGGACGGGCTGGCCTCCGCACGGGCCCGCGGCCGGGTCGGCGGCCGCCGGCCGAAGCTGTCGACCGATCAGGCAGCGCCGGCGCAGGACCTGTACGACGCTCGGGTCAAGACGGTCCAGCAGATCGCCGACCTGTTCAAGGTGCCGCGCTCGCCGGTGTATGGGCGCCTCGACAGAAACACCACAGTACCCAGGCAGCCCAAGACGAAGGCGGCCGAGAGCGCATCGCCGTAGGGCTGCAGCTGGATCATGGCGGGTTCGGGGTCACCAGGGGATGACGCCGTCGTCCTCGAAGAACGAACCGGTCGGGCCGCCGTCGGGAAGCGTGGCGAGCCGGATCGCGATGGCTGCGCCCTGCTCGGGGGTGCGGGGTCCGTGGAAGCCGGTGAAGTCGGTCGCGACCAGGCCCGGGCAGGCGGCGTTGATCAGGATGTTCGTACCGGCGAACTGCCGGGCGTACTGCACGGTGATGGCGTTGAGGAACGACTTCGACGGCGCGTAGGCCGCCATGATGGGGCCGATCTCGATGTCCGGGTCCGCCTGCCGGGTCAGGGAGGCGACGCTGCTGGAGACGTTGACGATGCGCGGCGACGTGGAGCGCCGCAGCAGCGGCAGCATCGCATTGGTCACCCGGATGACACCGAGGACGTTGGTCTCCACGACCGTGCGGACCACGTCGAGGTCGAGCGTGGTCGGGTCCTGCACCCACCCCGGGCCGGACTCTCCCGAGATCCCGGCGTTGTTGACCAGGACGTCCAGGCGCCCGGCCTGCCGTTCGATCAGTTCCGCGGCATCGGTGACACTGTGGTCGCTGGTCACCTCCAGCGGCACCCCGAACGCGTGCACCCCGGCGGCGCGCAGCTTCTCCACGGCGGTCTCGAGCCGGGCCTCGTCCCGGGCTCCCACGCCCACGCGGTATCCGAGGGTGCCCAGTCCGGCCGCGATCTCGTACCCGATGCCCTTGTTCGCGCCGGTCACCAGCGCGATCTTCGTTTCGCTCACGCCATTGATGCTCGCGCGCGGACGAGCGGCGCATCCAACACCGATACGATGCCCTGTCATACCCGGTAGGTATCACCGAGCTATGCTGTGGCGATGGACAGCTTGGAGACCCGCGAGCTGAGGTACTTCGTGGCCGTCGCCGAGGAACTGCACTTCGGCCACGCCGCCGAGCGCCTCGGCATCGCCCAGCCACCGCTGTCCCGGGCGATCCAGCAGCTCGAACGGCGCCTCGGCGTCTCGCTACTGGACCGCAACCGTCGCGGCGTCTCGCTGACCGGCGCCGGAGAGGTACTGCTGCACGAAGGTCGCGCCGCCCTGCACGCGACCACCGCCGCCGCACGCCGCACCCGTCGCGCCGGTGGCGCCGATCATCCAGGTGGCGCCCGCGATCGCCTGGTACTGGCAGTCAAGGCCGCCGCGTCTCAAGAACTGCTGCGGAAGCTTCTCGACGCCTACGCGGCCCAGCCCGACGCCGCCGAGATCGAATTGCTGCCATGCGGTATCGGCGAACAGGAAATACTGCTGCGCGACGGCCGCGCCGACGTGGCACTCATGCAGACGCCGTTCAACTCCCTCGCCGGGTTCGACAGCGAGGAACTACTGACCGAGGGACGGATCGCCGTCCTGCCCGCCGGGCACCCTCTCGCCACGCGCAAGACCTTGTCCCTGGCCGACGTCACCGACGTCCCTGATCTCCCGCTCGCCCGCTGGCCCCGCAACGGCGCCTACCCTCCCGGCCCCGGCCCCGAGATCCGCGACCAGACCCAACTGGCCCAGCTGATCGCCCTCGGACGCACCGCGGCCATCTGCCCCGACTCCTCCCGCGCCTGGCTATGGGCCGAACACACCGCCGTCCCCCTCACCGACGCACCCCCCGTCATCACCCACATCGCCTGGCCCCCACACAGCCGCTCCCGCACCCTCGCCCAGCTGATCCGCACGGCCACCCAGCTATAGCCCCGGGAGCAGACCAGCAACTTCAAGGCCGCGATCGAGCGGGGCATAGACACCCCAGGCCACCGAAGGACCGCGCCATGCTCGACGGCCTGGCCGAGCACCACCGCGAGCCAATCATCGCCAACTCCACGGACCAACCAGGCGATCTGCGCCAGGTCGGTGGATCAGATCGACATGTACGTGGTCCCGGTCCTGTTCGGCGATGGGATCCGGTTCTTCGGTGATCACAAGGTCCCCACCACCATGCTGGAGAACCCGCGCATCGTGCAAAGCGACCGGGTCACCCACTTCAGCTATGACCTACGCGCACTGTGATCATCATCACGTCCACACCTGATCGACTGCACTGCTGGCAGCCTCAAACAAGCACCCATGGCGAGGAAACAGCAACCCCGGCGAAAGGGGTGGATGATCGTCAGATGCCCGTGGCTCAGGCGGCGTGCCGAACAGCGTCTGCTCGACTGCCGACCCTCACGAGAGCCTGGCCACCAGCACCGCCCAGCTGGCACCGGACGGAGCCTTGACCGTCAGCGTGCGTGGTTTCGGTTTCGAGACCGGGTAATTGTCGAGCGTGAACGTGGTGTAGCCCGCGGCACACTGCCGCAGCGTCTGGAAGCCCTCACTGATCGCGATTGCTAGCTTTCCCTGAGAACCGGCACAATCCACAGCGATCTTGTACGAGTTTCCCACCTTCAACTCGCCGGCCCATTCATCCTCGCCGCCGTCGGCGACGTGATGCAAAAGAACCTTTCCCTTCACCTTCTTCCGCAAGTCAACCAACGGCCGCGCCGATGGAGGGCTTGCCGACGGGGAAGGCGCGGGAACCTGAGCGGACGGGTCCGCGGATAACCGTTCAGAGCAGGGGAGCCGCGGAGCGGGTGTCCGGAAGGCCCGGGTGGTGTCAGGGCGCTGGTGGAGACCGGAGTTCGCGTCGCTGGGCATGGCGATGCCGACGCCGGGCTGGGCGCTGCGACAAGGCGATCTGAAATGTGCGTTATGGGGCGGGCGATGGCCTGTTCCGGCCCGTGTGTGGCGTGCGGTCGATGTGCTCTGCTGGGATCTCGGGGATGTCGGCGAAGGAGCCGTGGGCGAGCCACCCGGGCGGGGCTGAGGTAGGCCAGGTCCTGGCGAAACTAGGACTTCGGGGTCGGATGATCAGTCAACACGACGGAAGGCCGCGCGGTAGTCCCTTGGGCGTCGTCCGGTGTGTTTGGCGAAGAGGGCAGCGAACGTGCTGGGATCCCTGTACCCGACTGCGGCGGAGATGCCGGCGACGGTTCGGTTCGTGGTCTCAAGGAGGTGGCGGGCGCGGCGGACACGCGATGACTGCAGGTACTCCAGCGGGCTCTGGCCGGTCTCGTGCGCGAAGCGCCGCAGCAGCGTCCGAGTGCTGACCTTGAACGTGTCCGACAACGCGGCGAGGTCGTATCGCGCGGCAAGGTTCTGGTCGAGTCGTCGCATGACCTTGTGGGAGAACTCGTTTCCGGGCTGCGGAAGAAGTCGCGCGTCCACGTATGGAGTCTGCGACGATCGCGCATCGTCGACGAGCGCCACCCGCGCGGTTGTCCGTGCCACGCCGGCGCCGCTGTGTCGGCGGATCAGATCCAGCGCGAAGTCGTACATGGCACTGAAGGCCGCCGTCGTCGTCACCCCCGTGTCGGTGACGACCAGGCACTCGGGTCGGACGTCAGCGTCCGGACAGCGTCGAGCCAGTTCGTCCGCGAGGAGCCAGGCTGTCGTAGCCCGGCGTCGGTTGAGGAGTCCAGCCTCGGCGAGCAGGAACGCACCGACACAGATCGAGACGACGGCGGTGCCCCCAGCCGCGTGTGAGCGGATCGCCGCAATTTCAGCGGCGAGGGGTGCGAGCTTCGCGTCCACGTCCAGGCCCGGCAGGAGCTCGAACCCTGGCACGACAAGGACATCCACCTCGCGCAGCGGAGAGACGTCCAATGCCGCACCACCCGATGCGGCGACCCGGCGACGAGGCGAAACGATCGAGACCTCGTATCCGGAGCCGTCCGGTCCGGCAACGTGCGTGGCCATCGTCAGGAGATCGGGTACGCCGAACACCTCGGACGCGAAGCAGCCTGGATAGGCCAGGACTCCAACCCGCAGCGTGCTCACGCTCGCCTCCTCACCACCGGCCTACGGCGAGATTACCCCGATACATGGCGATCTGGCCTCTCACCGGGTGCGGGGGCATTGGTCCACGCTGTCGCCATGAGCGCTGCCAGCGGACGACTTGACGACATGATCACGGACTTCTCCCGCCGACTCGTGGACGTGGAGGGGGTGGTGAAGACGGTGTACGCCTCGGGTTCCGGGCCGGCCGTCGTGTTGATGCCGGAGATGCCCGGCATCAGTCCTGACGTCCTTCGGCTGGCGCGGTGGCTGCGGGATGCGGGCTTCACCGTCTATGCCCCCTCACTCTTCGGGATCGACGGTGCCTACCCCACGGTCGAGGGTGGTACGGAGGTCGTCCGCCGCGCGTGTGTCAGTGCCGAGTTCCGTGCGTTCGCCGGGGGCGGGACCAGTCCCGTCACGGCATGGCTACGTGGGCTCGCGCGCCAAGCCCATGCCGAATGCGGCGGTCCGGGAGTCGGCGCGATCGGACTGTGCTTCACCGGCAACTTCGCTCTCACCATGGCGCTTGAGCCGGCTGTCATCGCGCCGGTGGTCAACCACCCGTCGCTGCCGCTGGACGACCCTGCCGGACTCGAGATCAGCGACGAGGACGCACACGCGGTCCGAGACCGCATCACGCGCGACGGGCTGAAGGTTCTCGCCTACCGCTTCGACGACGACCGCTGGTGCACCGGCCAGCGCTTCGCCGCCTACCAGGCACTCCTCGGCGACGCCTTCGACGGTCGTGTTCTTTCGGGCGGTTCCGCGAACACCAGCCCGCCACCGTTCTTCGCCGACGTGGTCGGGACCCCCCACAGCGTTGTCACCGCCCACCTCGTCGATGAGGAAGGACATCCCACGCTGAAGGCCAGGGACGAGATCGTCGCCTTCCTGACCGACCGCTTGAGCCCGTTCGGACATTCCGAGACGGCATCCGGGGTGCCAAGGTGATCGCTCACTGCTTGAGTGAGGCCGGGGCATATGCGCGGGGCATGTGCGCTCTTGGGCGTGACCAGGTCGCAGCGCCGCCACATCCTCCGGACGGCCGTGTTGCGAAGGCGTTCAACTCGTCATGGCCATGCGGGGGCGCGGTGGCCGTACAGAACACAGGGCCAGCGGGCGGCCCGTCTGCTTCGGGGTCGCCACTGCGCACGCTGAGGTGAAAGAGGCGTTCCCGGACCTCGTTGGCAAGCGTTCGTCCCTGGCTAACCGGATCGTGGTGGAGGGACGCGCCGTGGATGATCGGCAGGTCCGGGGTGGTGAACAGGCGGCGGTGTGGTGAGTTCTCCACGCCCTGGACGGCGCTGTCGAGCAGCTTGGCCAGGTGGGGCCAGTCCAGTTCCAGCTCGCCGCGGGCGTTGCGGCGGCGGGGCAGACCGCGGTCCTCGGCACGCAGCCGGTCCAGCAGCGCGACGATATCGGGATACAAGCCACCGTGTGGGCCCTTGGCTCGGCGATGGGCGTAGCGGGCCTCCAGGTTCCGGGCGCGCTTGCGGGTCCCGACGAAGGGCCGGACCTCGTTGACGGCGGCGATGATGTCGCCGGAGAAGTCTTCGGCGAACCGCAAGTCCCAGGTCAGTTGACGGATTCCGCCTTCGGCATGTTGAGCGCCATCGGTTCGTAGCAGTGGCCCGCGACAAGTCGTTGTCGGCGGCGGCCGCTGTGCGTCATCCAGCTCCCAGCGACGATTCCCGGCGATGGAGGCTTTGTGGCGAGTCTTGCTCCACGTCGGTGTCCGCCCGCTCGCTGGGGCGGTGGTCGAGGCCGGCCTCTCCGCGCAGCACGCCTCCCCCCACCGCTCGTGTCCGGGCCATCGGACTTGTGGCTGCGGTGTAAGACTGCACCGCTTTCGGCCATTACCTGATGAAGGAGTCGTTGAAGGAGAGCCTGTGTGCTGAATGACGAACAGTTTGGCGCGATGTTCGACGTCTCCCGTCCGCGGGTGTACGCGTACGCGGTGAGCAGATGTGGTCTCCAACTCGCCGAGGATGTGGTCAGCGAGACCTTCATGGTCGCCTGGCGGCGCCGGGACGAGTTGCCGGCCAAGGACGTGCTGCCATGGCTGCTGGGCGTCGCACACAACGTGACGCGCGAGCTCTACCGGAGCGAGCTTCGCCGGGCCGCGTTGGACGAGGCGTTGCGCGTCTGGGCCGAGGAGGCCGATCCGGACGTCGCTGACGAGGTGGCCGAGCGAGCCGCTGTGCTGCGCGCGCTGGCCACGCTGAGCGACGCGGACAAGGAGGTCCTGACGCTGATCGCATGGCACGGTCTGACCTCGGCCCAGGCAGCCAAGGTGGTGGGCAGTACGCGATCTGCCTTTTTCGTCCGGCTACATCGGGCCCGGCGGCGACTGGAGGCCGCCATGAATGACGTGATGACGACTTCCCGGCAGCAGGCTCTCATCTCTGAGGAGGAGTGATGAAGCGAAGGAATGTACTGGACGTCCTGGCTGCCGCCCGCCCTGCCGATCTCGGCGGGCCGGGAAAGCCCGTGATCGCCGAGCCCCCGCACCGGGAGATGCGGCGGGGCCGGTGGATCGGGGCCGTAGCCGCGTCGCTGGCCACGGCGGTAATCATCGGTGTGACGGCGCTTCCCCGGCTGATCGAAGGCGATGTGTCCACGGGGCACACGCTCGGCAGCCCTGCTGCCGGCCTGCTGGACACAGCGGCGGAGCGGGCGGCCGCGCAACAGGACGCCTCCGGCCGCTACTGGCGGGTGGAAGGTTATGTCCTGGGCGAGGAGATCATCGGTTCACGGGAGCGGCCGTACCGGATCAAAACCCGAGCCCAGTCGAGTCGGTGGGTTCCTCGTGATCCGGCGGAGGCACTGGTGCTGGCCGAGCGCGGCATGCCGAGCGTGCCGGCCTCGGCGGTGGACGAGGATGCTTGGCGGCGGGCCGGTGCGCCCGAACTCTGCGGCAACGACACCGACTGCGAGAACGACACGGCACCGCTCGGCCGCACGCGGTACATGTTCATGCCAAGCAACTGGCCGTTCGGCGAGGAAGGTCTCACGCTCCCGGTGAACGAGTTGCTCACCCTGCCTCAGGAGCCGGGCGCGCTGAAGGAACAGCTGCTGTCGTTCTGGCCCGCCTACAGCAAGAGCATGGCGAACTGGCCGTCACCGCCCGCGGGAGCCGCGCTGCCCAGGAAGGACTCCTGGCTCCTGGGTCTGTCTTTGGACCTGCTGCAGTACGGGCCCCTCTCGGCGGGCACCCGCGCCGCCCTCTACCGGATGGTCGCGGACCTGCCAGGCACCCGCGCCCTGGGTCGAGTCCGCGATGCGGAAGGCCGTTGGGGGCTCGCCGTCGGATGGACGGACGTGCTGGCGGACGGGCAGACCGAGCGGCGGCTCATCGTGAACGAGACCGACGGCGACCTGCTCTCGATCCAGCACGTCATCGTCAAGCCGTGGACCTACGACCCGCCGGGCATTACCGGACTCACCGGCCTGCCGACAGGCACTGTCTATGAAGAGCTCGTCTACCACAGGCCAGGCTGGACGGATACTCCTCCCCAGCTCCCCAAGGCATGCCGCAGTCTCCCGCCCGTTGAGGGCAAGGAGTGCGTCGAGTGATTGCGTGAGACAGGCCGTCAAGGGGTGGCCCAGCCACTGTCACCGGCCGCTCTCGGTGATTCCGCCGCCGAGCCGGCACAGCGTGCCGGCCGGCGACCTCGCACGGCTACCATGGCGGAACCGCAGGGGGCTCATCGGGCTAGTAACCGGTGTATCGACGACATCGAAACGCGGAAGGCCACGTGTGAGCACACCCGACGTCATTCCTGAAGAGTGGGATGAAGCGTTACTGAGGCGCCGGTCGCTTGACGACCCTGCCTGCTTCGACGACCTCTTTCGCCGGCATGCACCGCCGATCCACCGCTACGCCGCTCGGCGGCTGGGCAGTCACCTCGCCGACGATATCGTCGCCGCCACCTTCCACCAGGCGCTCAAGCACCGCCACAGCTACGACCCTGCCCGCGGGGACACGTTGTCGTGGCTGTGGACTATCGCCACCAACCTGATACGCCGTCACCACCGTTCAGAGGCGCGGCTTTATCGCGCGCTCGCTCGTACGGGCGTCGACCCCGTCATCGAGGGCCACGCCGACCGCGTCGTCGACCAGGTCACTGCGGCGACTGTGACTCCACGCCTGGCCAAAGCCCTGGCGGGACTGCGCAAGGTAGATCGCGATCTGCTGTTGCTGGTCGCCTGGGGCGAACTGACGTACCAGCAGGTCGCCGACGTGCTGGTCATCCCCGTGGGTACCGTCCGCTCGCGACTGAACAGAACCCGCGCCAAACTGCGCAAAGCTCTGGGAGAGGTGTCCAATGGATGAGATGAAGCTGCTCCGGCAGATGCGGGCCGAGATACCTACGCCCGATCCTGACGCTCTGGCAGCGGCTGTGGGCTGGCGATCGGAGCGCCCCGCAGAGCCGCGCCGCTCCAACCGCCGGCGCTCATCCTTGCTCACTCCAAACCTGGGCCGGGGGCTGATCGTCGGCGCCGCATTGACCGCAGTGCTGGCAGCGGTTCTAGCGATCGGCCCGAGCATCGTGCCCGGTAGGTCGGGCAGCGCGACCTCCTACGCCAACTCCGCCATCGAGATCGAGAAGCAGAACGGCTACTGGGTGGCCAAGATCAAGGACCCTCTCGCCGACCATGAGCGCTATGCCGAGGGGTTCAGAGCGGTGGGCCTGGACGTGCGGCTGAGCCTCGTTCCGGCGTCCCCGGCAGATGTCGGGCGTTTGGTCTGGCTCGAAACGGACATGACGGAGACCAGCCCGCCGCAGCGAGGTGGTGGAACACCAACACCTCGCGTCCACATGGACATGTCAGCGGGTAACGAGCCGTCCGGTTGCCAGATCGGGCAGGGCGACTGCCGCCTTACCGTACGCATCTCCGAAGATTTCCACAGGGCTGTGTCGGGTGAGTTGGGCCGGCCCGCGCAGCAGGGAGAGCCCTACCGACACCCAACTTTCGCTACAGACCCCGGTGAGGCACTCCAAGGCGTCGATGCGCACGAGCGGCCTGTAGCTGAGGTCCTCGACGAGGTCAAGAAGCGAGATCTTCAGGTCGTGTACGAAAGGGTGACCTCCCACGACGAGGGACCGTCCAACTACGTCACACAGCAGCGCTACAACCTGACATTCGCGCCCGTCGATGCCAGCGAGGTCGGGCCGAACTGGGTCGTCTGGGAAGCGCGGTCGATTCAAGACGGCGTGATTCAACTGCAGGTCTCGCCCGAAAAGCTCAAGCCGCTGCCGTAATCGACAAGCCGGTGACGGGTGGTACTCCACCCATCACCGGCCCATCTGCGATCTTGTCGTTTCAGGAAGTTTCCGGATGCATGCGAGAAGGCCACCCGCGGTGAAAGCGGATGGCCTTCTGGAGGCAGGAGCTCAGCTGTAGGAGTAGGACTGCGCGCTGCAGCCGGTGATGTAGGGCCCGGGGTAAACCTGCTGGGTGGAGCAGCCCCAGGTGGCGTTCAGAGTCGTGGCCCAGGAGGGGATGCTGATCGCCGGTCCGTTGGTCCAGCCGACCTGGTCCCACTGGTGACCGCCGCTGCAGATGGCCGACACGCTCACCGCGGCACTGCCGGCGGGCAGGCTGATCGTGAACGACCACGAGTGGTTCGCCGGGTTCGCGACCATCGAGCTGTTGGGCACAGCCACGCTGTATGAAGGAGGCGCGGAGCCGACCGCGACGTACGAGGCGTACCAGTCCCGGGTGTCGCCGGAGTAGTTGACGTTGAGGCAGTCCACTGTGCCGTTGAGCGTCAGGGCTGAGGCGGTGGCGGGCTGCTGCATGGTCACGACCATCGCGGCGGTGGTGGCCAGCATCGCGCCGACCGCCAGTGCCTGGCGGATCAGGTTGCCAGCAATCATGGGGTCCCCTTCTTCGCGCCGTTGACTGTGGATTTCACCGGAGTGCCGGCCCGCCAGCCGCGAGGGCCGCGCCGCCCCGATCGGGGTGAGGCGGACGCGCAGGCCAGGTCCGAGGACCGGCGGTCATCATCCTCCGCGGCCGCCTCGCAGCGCGGTGACCGCGGACAAGTATGGACAGCCGGCGCCGTAAAGCATGATCGGCATCGGTCGTTGCGGACGATATACGTCGGTGAGGCTGATCGAGTGTCGGACTCAGATGGAGCTCAGGTGCAGGTGATGGCGATCGGCGTGGTGGCGACACGCTGGGAGAAGTCGGGCGCTCCGCCGTCGAGGTTGGCGAATCCGTAGCCCATGACGTGGTAGTTGCCGGGCACGCACGACACCATGTTGATCTTATAGGCGTAGGCCACGTTGTTCTGGTAGGTCTCGGCGTATCCCAGATAGGTACCGTCCCGGTATAAGGAGAGGTATCCGCCGATGAACGAAACTCTCTGGTTGCAGTTGACCTCGACATAGGCGTAAACGGAGGTCGTGTACAACTGGATCGGGTTGCTGATGGTGATAGCGCAACTGAGGGCCGCGGCGCTCACGCTGGACGCGGTCGCCGCCTGAGCGGGGGACGCGCCGAGCGCCAGGGCCGCCGCCGCGCCTAATGCGAGGGCGCGCATTCCATGAAGGGATTTCAAGTAGCCGTCTCTCCCTACCGCCGGTGGCAATCCGGAGTGCGCGGGCCACGCGCCCGAGAATGCCGCAGGAAATGTCTTCTCGAGGGGAGGATCACACAATGGTCATGGACCGGACAGGCCCATATGGAGCACCGCTCTCCGAAACAAGCGGTGAATCGCGGTTTCCGCACAGCCCGTAAAGGGGCGGCGGCCTCGCCCCGCTAATCAACAGGCTGGTCGCAGGACATGTGACGCCGTGCCATATGGCGTAGCACCCGCGTCATCACAGTCGTCCGCGCGACGGTGTTAGTGAAACTTTCAACACGAGGACGCCGGACAAGCCGGGCGCCTGTCTCAAGGTCGCTCGTCTCACGACCGCCCCGATGTGCTCGGCACCGAGGTGTTCAAAGAGCCGGCGGTCCTCACCTGACAGGACCGCGACCTCGTGGATCGGTGCCTCGTCGAGGAGTCCCGCCAGGAGACATCGCCGAGGCATGGTCCCGGACCAGATCGTGGAACCGGTACCGGGAGGGGGCGGGCTCTTGCAGGAGATGGACGTCCAGCAGTTGGTCCAGTTCCCGCCTGGCCCGCACCACGGTCGTGTCCTGTACGGCGGCGGCCTCGTCAACACCGAACTCGGCGCCGACGAGCGAGCCCAGCAGCCGATACACACGCCGCTGGTCCTCGGAAAGCCGCTGATAGGACAGATCGAGGGCGGCGGTGACGCTGTGCCGCCCGACCGTCAGCTCGGCCAGTCGATCATCGTTCAACCGGTCAAGCAGATGTCTCACACCCCAGGCGGGATGCGCCTGAAGCCGGACGGCGGCGATGCGGATGGCGAGCGGGAGCAGCCCGCACCGCTCCACAGTCTCCGTCAGGACACCCCCCGGCGCGTCCATGACCTGCTCCCGCCCGATCGTACGGGTGAACAGGGCGACCGCCTCCTCCAGCGGCAGGACGTCCAACGACAAGGTCCGGGTGTCGTCGAGGCCGATCAGGCGGCGCCGGCTGGTGACGATCAGCCGGCAGCCCGGGCCGGCGGGCAGCAGCGGGCGGACCTGATCTTCATCGGCGGCGTTGTCCAGCACGATCAGGACTTTGCGATCGGCCACCACACTGCGGTACAGCGCGGCGCGGTCGTCGACATGCTCGGGGACACGCTCGTCGGGGACGCCGAGTGCTCTCAGCATGCGGGCCAGCGCGTCGCCCGGATCGACCGGCGTCATTCCCTGGGTATGGCCGTGGAGGTTCAGGAACAACTGCCCATCGGGAAACCGGGGTGCGAGCCGGTGGGCGGCATGAACAGCCAGCGCCGTCTTGCCGGCTCCGGCCATGCCGTCGATGGCGACGGCGGTCGCCGTGTTCGCGTTCTCGTGATCCTCCAAGGCCGTCAGCTCGCGCTCTCGGCCGACGAACGCCGCCGCGCCGGCCGGTAACTGCCGCAGAACGGGCGCCGCTGCCGGCGGTGTGCCTGCCGGATCACCCCGTTCAGGAGAGGCCGGCAGGCTCCGGGCGACGGCGGCCAGCGTCGCGCGCTCTTCCCCGTCCAGCCCCAACGCCTCCGCCAGCAGCCGGATCGACGTCATGCGAGGTTGCTGAAGCCCGCTGTTCTCCAACCGGCGAACGGTCCGGACGTTGAGGCCGGCCCCTTGGGCCAGTTGCTCCTGAGTCAGCAACGCCTGCTTCCGCCACCGGCGCAGCAGCGTTCCCAAGGGCAGCGCGGCGTCGGGCCGCTCCATGGTGTCCGCCAGAGAGGAAGTGGCGTGAACGTGGTCGATGTTCATGGACGTGTGGTCCTCCCGGTGCTCGGCAGTGGCGCGAAGGGCGGCCCCTGAAGGCGCGGGTGGAAGGAGCCCGTCGAAAGTCTGTTGTCAGTGATCATGGCCGGTCGGCACCCCCGTCTCGTCGCCCCCTGGCCGTTGAGATCCGCAGGTCCATCAAAGGCGTGTCCCGGCTGTTCAGACCACCGGTCGGACGAAAGCGGACGAAATTGGACGCACTGAAGGCGGGGCCGCATGATCGCGATCGGCGGACATCTCGATTGATCGGCCTGACCGCGATTGGTCAGAATGAGGCCATGGGTGAGGGTGACGGGGGCGGCCACCGACAGCCGCGGGCACAGACGCCGACCGGTCTCCGGCCGCCTCGGAGCCGCGGTGTCCCGCTGCCGCCCGTCCATTCGGACGACGTGTGCCCCTACCAAGGCCTCGCACCGTTCGAGACCGAGAAGAGCGAGTTCTACTTCGGACGCGCGCGGGCGACGCACAGTCTGCTCGAGCGCCTGGGCCCGCGCCTGCGTGAGCACGGATCCATCCTGCTGGTCTCGGGCGCCTCGGGTGTGGGCAAGTCGTCGCTGTTACAGGCGGGGCTGATGCCGGCGCTGACCAAGGGTTTGCTGCCGGTCCCCGGATCGCAGCGTTGGCCGCGCCTGCTCATCACGCCGACCTCGAGGCCGTTACAGGCACTTGCCGGAGGGTGGACGGCGGCGTTCGGCGGGCTGGTCGAAACGGTGTCCGAGCAGCTGCGGGACGATCCGAATCAGATGGTGTCAGAGGCTCTCTCACCGGACCGCCGTCTCGTCCTGGTGGTCGATCAGTTCGAGGAACTGTTCACTCTGGTGACCGACGAGCGGGAGCGCCAATCGTTCGTGAGGGCTCTGCACGCGCTGACCGAAGGCCCGTCCGGTGCCGGAGTGATCATCGGTGTACGCGCGGACTACTGGGATCGCTGCGCGGCCTACCCGCAGTTCGCCGAGGCCATCCAGGACGGCCAGGTCATCGTCGAGCCGATGACGGAGTCGGATCTCCGGCTGGCCATCACCGGCCCCGCGGCCGCGGTGGGCCTGGAGATCGAGCCCGGTCTCGTGGAGACCATCTTGGGCGAACTACGCGTCGACCGCGAGGTCGCCGATCGCTACGAGGCCGGGGCCCTGCCGCTGCTTTCGCAGGCGCTGCGCAACACCTGGGAGAGACGTGAGGACGGCCGGCTGACCGTCCGGGGCTATGAGGAATCCGGCCGGGTCCGCGACTCCGTGCGGCGTACGGCCGACGAGGTGCTCGGACGGCTGTCGCCGGAGAACGGCAAGATGGCGCTCCGGATCTTCCGGCGGATGACGCTGATCTCCGTGGGCGGGCGGCTGGCGCGGCGCCGGGTGACGCTGGCCGAGATCCACGCGGCCGCGGCCGCGCAATCGGCGGAGCGGCGTACCGTGGTCGAGGAGCTGCTTTCGGCGTTCGCCGGCCGGCGCCTTCTCACGCTGCACGAGGACAGCGTCGAGATCGCCCACGACGCCCTGCTGACCGCCTGGCCCACCCTGCGGCAGTGGCTCGAACCGGACATGACCGCCCAGGTGGTGTACGACCAGCTCGCCGAGGACGCCGCGCAGTGGGCGGAGAACCACCGCGACCCCGCCTTCCTCTACCGGGGCGCTCGGCTGCTGGCGGTCGATGACAGCCGGCCGCGCTGGGACCGCGACCCCGACAGCTTCCCGCCGCCCGGCCCGACCGTGGAGAGGTTCCTCGCGGCATCGTCCGAGGCGGCTCGGCGGGCGGGCCGCCGTCGGCGTCTCGTCGTCGCAGGGCTCGCGGCGTTGTCGGTTCTCGCCCTCGTCGCGGCCGGCGTCGCCGTCAACGCGGCCGGCAACGCCGTTGACGCGGCGAACGAGGCCGATTGGCAACGCAGCGTGGCGAACTCCCGCCTGTTGGCGGCGCAGAGCGAGGTCACCGGCGATTCCGCCCTGTCGTCGATGCTGGCTGTGGCGGCGTGGCGGATCGCCGAAACCGACGAGGCCCGCAACCGCGTGCTGTCCGCGGCCACCCGCACCGGCCGTGGGATCCTCACCGGGCACACGAAAGGCGTCACGGGCCTGGCTTTCAGCCCTGACGGCTCGATCATCGCGACAGGAGGCGACGACGAGACCGTACGACTCTGGGACACGGCATCGCGACGGCAGCTCGGCGCTCCGATCACCCGGCCGAAGTACGACTGCTTGAGCGGCTCCAAGCTGGCCTTCAGCCCCGATGGCCGTACGCTGGCCACGGTGTGTCTCGGCACCGTCCGGTTCTACGACGTGGCCACCCACCGCGAGGTGGGCGCCCCGCTGGATCAGGAGTCGGTCGTGACGGCGTTGGCGTACAACCCGGATGGGAAGACCATCGTGACCGGAGACAGCAAGGGCGTCGTCCGGCAGTGGGACGCGACCACGCGCCGCCCTCATGGCGCTCCCATACGCCACCCCGGTGACGAGTCGCGCGCCTGGGCCTCCGTCAACAGGGTGACGTTCAGCCGGGATGGGAAGATCCTGGTCACCGCCGGCGGGGACGCGACCATACGACTATGGGACACCGCCACCTCCCGCCGGCTCGGCGCCCCCTTCGCAGGACACACCCAACCCGTCACCGATCTCGCCATCAGCCCGGACGGCACCACCCTCGCGACCGTGAGCTGGGACCGGACCGGGCGCCTCTGGGACATGGCCACGCACAAGGAGACAGGCAGGCTCAAGGACCGCACCGCCGGTTACGAGTCGATCGCCTTCAGCCCCGACGGGACACGGGTCGTCACCGGCGGAGACAGCGGTCGCACCGTCGTGTGGGACACGGTCAGCCGGCAACAGGTGTTGGCGCTCGCCGACAACTTCAGCAGTGTCAACGACGTGGCGTTCAGCCCGGACGGAAGGCTGGTGGCCGCCGCCGGCGACGACGGCGACGTACGGCTGGCCGACCCGCAGGTCTTCCAGCAGGTGGGGACCCCCATGCCCGCGATGTCGTCCGTCGCGCTGAGCCCTGACGGACGGATCCTGGCCGCCGGTGTGCCCGACGACAAGAACCCCGCGATCCAGCTTTGGGACGTGGCCACCCAGCGTCCCCTCGGCCCGCCACTCAGTCCCAAGGGCACGCGCCGCGCGGTGTACCACATCGAATTCACCCCCGACGGGCGGATGCTCCTGACGTCCCACGCGGACGGCCTGCGCCTCTGGGACGTCGCGGGGCGCCGCGAGATCGCCCATGACCCGGCGCTCAAGGGCGTGGCCAGGATCAGTCCCGACGGCAGGTTCGCCGCCGTGGACGAGGACGAGGCCATCGTGTTCTGGGACATCGCCCGCCGCCGGGAGACCGGGACGCGCATCCGCGTGCCCGGCCACACCGACATCATCACCGGGATGGCGATCAGCCCCGGCGGGGCGATGGTGGCGACCACGGGCTGGGACAACCGGACACGGATCTTCGACGTGGCAACCGGCCGCGAGATTCCGGGCCCGCCGTTCAAGGGCAGCGGCGGGTTCGTCAACGCCCTGGCGTTCAGTCCCGATGGCCACACGCTGGCCCTCGCGGCCTCCGACAACAGCGTCCGATTATGGGACGTGCCCGGCCGCCACTCGCTCGGCGTCGGTCTGATCGCCGAGGACCACGTGACGTACAGCCTCGTGTTCAGCGCGGACGGTCGGATTCTCGCCACCGGTTTGACCGGCGGGGACGTGCAGCTGTGGGACCTGCGGACCTACCGACGGCTCGGCTCCCCGATGATCGGCCATAAGAGCGCCGTGACCGCGCTCACCTACGCTCGGGACGGGGCCACCGTCGCCACGGTCGCGGGCGACAAGACCGCGCGGCTGTGGAACGTCCGAACGCCCCCTGACCTGGTCGCCGCGGCGTGCGCCAACGCGGGCCGGTCTCTCACCCGGGAGGAATGGGAGAATCTCGTGCCGCAGGAGAAGTACCGCCAGACATGTCCGTGACCCTGAACCCCATCGTGGAGAAGGCGAGCATGTTCCTGCGAGGTCTGCGGCGGCGGACGGGCAGGCCCGTGCCGGAACTGGTCGAGCTGTTCCGGTCGATCGTGGAGGGCGGCCGCCAGGTCCACCCGATGGCCTCCGATTTCCTGGAACACTTCATGGACGGCGCCGGCGCCTCCAGGACGATGTCACTGCGCTGGCTGCGCTCGTTCAGAGTGATCAAGAAAGCCGAGCGCAAGAACCAGCGCCGGTTCGAACGGCAGCTCGAGCGGGAGGCCAGGTGGTTGCGCGACGGCGCCTCCACATGGGTGCACGATCACTGGGATGCGCGGATCAACGCGTTCATCGGTACGGAGCTCTTCTACGTCAGCAGGATGAGCCTGCTGCGCTCGCAGGGCTCGTTCGTCCTGACCAGGACCGGAGCGGAGGTACGGATGTCGGGCACGGTCCGCCACCACTGGTTCGACCCCTACGACTGGGACCGCGGCCGATGGGTCTACATTCCGCGGCACGGATTCGTTCCCATCGCGGTCGGGAGGGAACTGGTGGAGTCCGACGAGGCGCGCAACTTCCTGATGGAGTGTCGTCATGTTCAGACCCTGGCGGGGACCTGCGTGGACGGCCACTGGCCGCGACGCGGCACGGCGAGGTTCGAGTGGTCGCTGGTGAGGTCGGGGCGCGGATGACCGCAGACCACCCCCGCCCGCCCGATCCCACCGAGGCCGGAAACGCCGCGGACTTCGTCCGGTCGCTGGTCCGTCTCAAACAGTGGGCGGGCGACCCATCCCTGGGCACGCTGCGGTCCCTCGGCGGCCAGACGGTGACCTCGGACGGGGTCAAGATCGACGCATTGCCCAAGAGCACGACCTCGCACGTTCTCCGGCAGACCGACAGGCTGCCGCGATGGGACTTCGTGAAGGCCTTCGTCACCGCCTGCCTCCGTTACCGCGACTATCCGGCCGAGCTGGTTCCCGGTGAGCTCGAACGCTGGCGCGCCGCCAGGACCGCCTTGGCCGGGCCGGACACCCGTACACCATCCGGCGGCGAGCGGCGAACGTCCTCGGCGGCCGGGCCGGAGCCTGCGGCGGTCGCGGCCGGGATCGCGGAAACCACCGGACCGGACGCGGCCGTTGATCTCCTGGCACGGAGAGTGGCCCGGGAGGAGGACAGGGCGCGCAAAGGGCTGCTCGGTGGCTACAGCATCGCGCCGGTCTCCTTCGGGCCGAACGCGGACCCGATCCGCCACGACGTCGGCACCGGTGCCGACCTGCACGCGATCGGCGAGTTCTTCGGCGGCCTGCACCCGCAGCGCCTGCTGGTCGTGGGCGAGTCAGGAGCGGGCAAGACAGTGCTCGCCATCGAACTGGTGCTGCAGCTGCTGGAGCCCTTGCTGACCACCGGCGTACGACCCGCTGACCGGCAGATGGTGCCGGTACGCCTGAACGCCGCACGATGGACCCTGGGAAGGCCGTTCGAACCATGGCTGGCCGAACAGCTGGTGCAGGACTTCGGGCTCGCGGCCAAGGACGCTGATCGGCTGGTGCGGGACCGCCAGGTGCTGCCGGTGCTGGACGGGCTGGACGAACTGGACCCCGAGCCGTCCATGGGGACGCCCCGCCGGGCGATCGGCCTGCTGGCCGAGCTCAACCGGTACAGCGACCTTTCCGGACGGCGGCCGGGCGCGGTCGTCGTGACCTGCCGCGCCGGCCGCTACACCGAGCTGGCCGAAGCACGCACCGGGCTTGACAACGCCACCCGGATCCATCTGCATGACCTGACCATCGAACAGATCAACGCGTTCCTGCGCACCCGCTGGCCGGACGGCCATTCCTGCGAAACCCACCGCGACGGCATCCACGCGGCACTGTCCGGAACGTCGGGGGCGGCCGTCCACACCGCCCTGGGCACCCCCTGGCGGCTGCTGCTGACCGTGACCGCCGTCGAGTCCGGCGCCGACCCGGCCGAGCTGCTCCTCGCCGACCCGGACCCCGACCCTCGAGTGGCGGCGGCGCGGATCGCCCGTAGGCTGCTCGACGCGTACGTCCCGGCGGCGACCGAACTCACCCCACGCGCCGCCCACGGAGCTCCGTACCGTCCCGAACAGGTGCGGTCCTGGCTGGAAAACCTGGCCTCCCACCTGCGGTGGCAGGCTGCCCACACCGCCGAGACGGATCGAACGCCGCCCGGTCTGACGCCGATCGACATCGTCCCGCACCTGCTGTGGCCGATCGGTGGCCGGCGCCGGGTCCGGGCGTTGCACGGTCTGTGCTGTGCGGTCCTGGCCGTCATCGCCATGCTGGCGTTCTGGGCGGGGTCGGCGGTCGATCGTCCCGGTGCCCTGGGCGACCCGCTCGACCTGGGCGAGGGGCTCACCCTGGCGCTGATGGGTGGGTGGGTGGCCATCGCCACCGGCCTGTCACTGTCGCCGTGGCCGGCCGCCGCCGGCGGGCGGAGCAACGTCCCTCGCCGGCGGCGCGTGATCGGCGGTCTGCTCGGTGCCCTGGCGGGCAGCCCGATCGGCGTGCTCTGCGGCCTGGCCGGACTCGTGCTGACCGGAGGCGGGGTCTTCGGTCCCGGTTTCGCCATCGCCGCGGGGGCGGCCGGGGGCTCGGTGTTCGGAGCGGTCATCGGATTGACCGCTGCCGCGCGGAGGGGAGCCGAGCGCATGACCGTGTCCGAGGCGGTCCACGCCGAGCCGGTCACCCTGCTGGGGTTCGGGCTGTGCGGCGCCCTCACCGGGCTGCCGCCGCTGCGCCTCGCCGGCGCCGGTCCGGTCGCACTGGCCGCGGAGGTCATGGGGGCCTTCACCCTGGCCTTCGCGCTCGGGATCGTGTTCAAGATCGTCACGGGCGGTTGGAGCAAGGACGCGGAGTTGGCCCATCCGCGAGAGGCCCTCCACCGCAACCCATTGATCGGCGTGGCCTTCGGCCTCATCGGCGGCGTGGCCGCCTTTCTCGTGTTCGTCATGCATCAGGGCGTCCTCGCGTCGCTGGCGTGCGCGGTCGTCGGCGGGGTGACGTTCGGACTCGCCTTCGGCGCGATCGCCTGGTGCCGCACCATGATCGGCTTGATCGTCGCGGCCGGGCGTGGGGTACTGCCGCTGCGGCTGTGGACCTTTCTCGACTGGGCCTGCGAGGCACGGCTGCTGCGCGTCAGCGGCGCCACCTACCAATTCCGGCACCGCGAACTCCAGGACTTCCTGACCCCGTCCGACGGCGACAGCAGTCAGCCGTAGGCCGTCCGGCCGTCACCGCCATCGATGCCCGCCCGCCGTCCGACCGATCGCCCCGGGCATGGCCGCCCTGCCAGAGATTTCGGCTCTCGCCAACACTCCTGCCGCCCTTCGGTCGCTCCTCGGGATCAACTGATCAGGTCTCTGATCGCCGCGGTGACCGCGGCAGGTTGGGTCTCCGGCAGAAAGTGCCCACCCGGCAGCATCAGCGTGCGGACCCCCGGCGCCCAGCCGTGCCAGACCGCCGACGGGTCGAACGGCAGCACCATGTCGCCGGGGTCCTGCCAGATCGCCAGGGTAGGGGCCTCGACGCGCCGGCCGGCCTGCCGATCCTCGCTGTCGTGGGCCGCATCGGTGTAGGCGCCGGCCCGGTAGTCCTGGCAGATGGCGTGGATCGTTTCCGGATCACGCGTCGCGGCCAGGTACGTCTCACGGACCTCGGCATCGAACGTGCCGGCCTCGGCCCAGGCGTCGAGGAAGTAGCCGAAGAACGTGTCGGGGTCAGCGCCGATCATCCGCTCGGGCAGGTCGTTGAGCTGCGCGAGGAAATACAGATGGAAGCCGAAGACGCCACCCACGCCCGCCAGCGACTCCCACATGTCAACGGTGGGGATGACGTCGATCACGCCGAGGTGATCGACGGCGTCGGGGTGATCCAACGCGGCCCGGAAGGCCACCAGTGCTCCACGGTCGTGGCCGACCAGGCTGAAACGGTCGTGGCCGAGCTGCCGCATCAGCGCCACCATGGTCGCCGCGGTCACCCGCTTGGCATATTGCTCGTGGCCACCCTCGGGCTTGGCGCTGGCCCCGTAACCGGGCAGGTCGGGGCATATGACGCGGAAGCGGTCTGCCAGCTCGGGAGCGACATGCCGCCAGGTCAGATGGGTCTGCGGGAAGCCGTGAAGCAACAGCAGCGGCGGTCCCTCTCCACCGGAAGCCACATGGAGGTCGAGACCGTCCACCCGGACAGTTTGTTCATCGAAGCCTGAGATCGTTGAGGCCATCGGCCCAGAATGTCACGAGCAACTGACAATTCTTCGCCTCTCGCCTCCGGCCACAGCCCTGCGGAAACGATCGGCTCGGGCCAAGAGGGTGGGATCGGAGAGAGCTCAGCGGTCTCCGGTGGCCAGCAGCAGGTCGGCGTCGACCCGGGCGAGTCCGGAGACGTTCGAGCCGCCTTCGGTGTACCCGGCCTTGCGCTTCCACCGCCGCCCGTCGTAGTGCAGCAATGTGACTTCGGTCGTCACGTCCTGTTCGTAGCCCACCGCCCACACGCCGTCCTTGCCGACGGCGGCGACGCCGTACAGCGAGCCCTTCCATTTGGGGGGTTGGACCCGCGTCCAGGAGCTTCCGTTCCAGTGCAGGATCAGCGGTTTGCCTGTGCCGTACTCGTCACAGTCCCCCGAGGTGCCGCGCTCGCCCACGGCCCACACGTCGGACGGCCGGTTCTGCGAGATGTGCCGCAGCACGCCCTGGCCCAGCGCGGGCAGCCGCATCTCCACCGGCGCGCTGCCGGGAGTCGCACTGTGCCAGACCGCCGGGCGCGAGTCAGCGCATCGCCCGCTGGACGAGCTGCCCGCGATCCACACCTGCCCGGCTCCGGCGTCCACGGCGTGGAATCTGCCTCCGCGCGGGACTTCGTGCTTGCCGAAACGCCTGCCGTTCCAGGTCACGAGGACAGGGACGGACGTCCTGCCCTCGCCGCGCCCGCCGATCAGGAACGCCCGCGCACCGTCCACTGCGACGTCGGCCAGCGCGCCGACCTTCGGGAGCTGGTCAGGTCTGAACGTCTTCCAACGCCGGCCGTCCCAGCGCAGGGCGAAGGGGAGCCGGACCTCCTGGGAGTCCTCGTCGATGTCGCCGATGTCTCCGACCGCCCAGACCTCGTTGGGTCCGTCGGCGTCCACGCCCGACACGATGGAGTCGATCGCGTCGGGGAATCGTTCGTACAGGCGCTGGTCGACATGCCATCCGTCGCGGTCCATCCGCAGGAGCACGCCGTCGGGCGGCTCGTCCTCCGCTGTTACGGCATAGCCGGACGCCCAGGCCGCGTCCGGGCCCGCCACCGCCACGTCGAGCACCGTGTTGGCGCTGTCGTCAGAGGCATCCTCGTCCTCCTCTTCGGCGAGGTCGCTCTCTGTGGGCGACGCGGCGGGGGTCGTGCTCGCCGCCGGTGTCCTCGGCACGGTGCCCGCTGGCGCTGCCGTGCAGCCCGCCAGGACGAGGACGCAGACGATCCACGGGATCTTCATGGTTTCCGGAGTCTCGCAGACACTCGGGCATGATGTGACTTTTCTGGCACCTCCGCAGCGCCCACGTGACGGTGGCGCCGTCGTTGATAACGCGCAGCCGGGTCGCAGGCACGCGGCGTAAGCAAAGGTTGGGGCTGCGGGCCAATAGGCGATCGAACCACGCTTGAGGTCCTGGCGGCGGATTCTCCAGTGGTGTTTTGATCGCCGAGTTCGGTCACGGCCTCGCTCGGTGGGCCGGCGGATGTGCCGGGCGGATGATCAGGTGTGGACACCGGCCGGGGCATCTGACAGGATCACCGTCCGGCTCTGGTCTCGTGGCGGAGGTGGTGGCCCGTGCTTCGACCGGTCGCCATCGTGACGGCGCTCGCGCTCGGCTTGGCGATCGTGCTCACGTCCGCCAACAAGGCGGCTCCGCAGTGGGAGGTGTGGGCATCCCTCGCTCTGGCGCTCACCGCCGCCTCCGGCACGGTCTTCGCCTATGGTGTCCAGCGCTGGGGCGAGTTGACGGCCCTGCGCTCCGTACGCGTCCGCGAGTTGGTCCGCCCGCTCGGCGCCCTGTTCCTGGTGGCCCTGCTGTTGATCGTGCTCGCCCTGGTCCTGTCCCCGAACACCCTCGCGGGCTGGCGAGGCTGGGGACTCTCGACGATCGCGTGGGTGGGCACCCTGCCGGCCGCGGCGACGATGCTGGGCATCCGCCGGTTGGCCGGGGCACTGGACGGCGGACCAGGCACGCGGGTGGCCACGCTGATCGCCTTCCGGCGGCTGCTGCGACGGTTACTGGGCGCCGTCGGCTCGCTGGTGGCGCTGGCGACGCTCGCGCTCGGCGCCTCTCCCGCCCCGTTGTCGTCGCGAGGGGTCGTCCTGATCTTCGGTGGCACCGGATCGCTGCTGGTGGCCCTGGCGTACGTTCCGGCCCGCGCCGCGCTGCGGGAGGCCGCCACCCATCTCTGCGACGACCTGCTGCCCTTCGAGGATGCCGGCGACGTCGCGACAGTGCTCAGCCGGGCCGAGGAACGCGCGAAACTGGAGCAGGTGCTGGGGGTCGATCACAACTTCATGACCGACCTGCAAACGGGTCTGGTGATCCTCGGGCCGCTCCTGTCCAGCGCCGCCGCCGCATTCCTCCCCGGATCCACCGGGTCAGGGTGATGAGGCTGTGGGGTCGAGCTGATCCCTCGGTGGCGCCCGACTCATTCAGCCCGAAATTGGGGGCACTCACTTTTGTCGGCTTGGGGCTGACCGCGGTGGAAGCCCCGCTGGGTACGCTGCGCGAGCGCCTGGAGGCGGTGCACACCTCCGCCGTCCAGACCCAGCTGGAGCAGGCCGAGACTCGCGCCCAGACGGCCATCGACGAGGCCGAGCAGCTTTGAGGCGGCAGCCCGGGAGCGCCGCCGGCGGCTGCCCGGCGCCGAGCCTGCCAGAACAGCGGGCCCGATGGCTCACATCAGGCGGAGGCGTAGTGGGCCAGGGCAGGCTCCAGCAAGTCGAAGGCTTGGGTGGCTTCGGCGGCGATGGTGCGGGCGATCTGGTCGTTGGGGTGCCCGGCGAGGGTGAGGGTCTGGATGCGGTGAAACAGCACGCGGTGGACGGTGCCCAGCAGGGCGGCGGCGGTCTGCACGGTGATGTCGTCGGACTGAGCGGCAGTGACGTCGGCGAGCGCCTGGGCGAGGTGGTGTTCACGCTGGTCGTGCAGGCCGCGCAGGCAGGCGGTCAGCGTGGGGCTGTCGGCGATCATGCGGGCGAACTCCTGGCCGGAGAATCCGGCGACCGGGTCCTGGGCGGCCACGGCGTCGGCGAACGCGCGGCGCAGCGCGGCCAGCGCTGATTCCCCTGGGCGTCGAGCGGTGACGGCGCGGGCCAGAGAGGCGGCGAACTCCTCCTGATGGTCCAGGGCCAGGTCTTCCTTGCGCGGGAAGTAGTTGGTGACGGTCTTCTTGGCGACGCGGGCGGTGGCGGCGATCTCGGCGATGGTCGTCTGCTCGAAGCCCTGGGCGATGAACAGGCGGGTCGCATGGTCGGAGATGAGCTGCCGGGTCTCGTGCTTCTTGGTCTCGCGCAGCCCCACGGCCGGGGCGGGAGTCTGGGTAGCCATGACGCAATCTTACCCTCGTAGCATTTTTATGTTGACACCCCTGGGCGCTTTGGGATAACTTTACCTCCGTCGTAAGTTTATGACGATGGAACGCCGAGTTCGAAGGAGGACGCCCATGCGCAAGCAGACCCACGACGCCGCGCCCATGATCGAGTTCGGTCGTGTGCCCCGGTCGCAGCAGCCCGAGCGGGCCCCGCTGCACGGCGCCGAACTGCGTCGTCCGCCGTCCGACCACAGCATCCGTGCGTCGCAGCAAGCGCGGGGCATGCGCGTCGTCCCCCGGCGCCGTAGCTACTGACCTCACCCCACCGCACCAGAGGAGATCACATGCAGTTCATCGCTTCCACCGTCTCGCTGACCGTCGACGACGTCGCCGCCTCCCAGGCGTTCTTCACCGCCCACCTGGGCTACACCGTCCAGCAGGCCGCCGACGGCTTCGCCTCCCTGTCGCGTGACGACGCGGTCGACATCGTCCTGCTCGCGCGCGGCATCGAGGTGCTGCCGCCCGAGCAGCGCGACCAGCGCGCCAGCGGTCTGATCCTCGCCTTCACCCTCGCCGGCGGCCTGGCCGAGCAGGAAAAGCAGCTGCGCGACGCCGGGGTGCAGATCACCATGCCGCTGCGCCAGGAGCCCTGGGGCGAAGCCTTGTTCCAGGTCACCGACCCCAACGGCGTGATCGTCCAGTTCGTCGAATGGGTCACCCCCGAACACCGCTGACCCGCCCCCACGACGAAGACCCCCAAGGCGCCCTGCTGAGCGTCACCGCGATGTGCGGGAACGCACTCGCCACGTCACTTCCCCCGTGAAAAGGAGAAACCGCCCTGTCTGTGACCTTCAACCACACCATCGTCGCCGCCAAGGACCGCCACGCCTCGGCACGGTTCTTCCGGGAGCTGTTCGGGCTCCCCGAGGCGCCTTCCTGGGGGCCGTTCACCAACGTCCTGCTGGATGAGGGGGTGCTGCTCCAGTTCGCCGAACTGCCCGGGGTCGAGGAGATCCTCATGCAGCACTACGCGTTCCTGGTCGACGACGACCTCTTCGACCGCGCCTACGTACGCCTGCAGGACCAGGCCATCGAGCACTGGGCCGACCCGCAGATGACACGCCCCGGTGAGACGAACACCGAACACGGCGGACGCGGCGTCTACTTCAAGGACCCGGCCGGGCACGCCATCGAAATGATCACCAGGTCTCATCTCTGACCTCGCCGCCGGTCATCTTCTCCCTCCGCCAGGACCGGCCCGCCCACGAACGAGTGGTCTTCCTCAAACCGCTGGCCAGCTCGCCGACGATCACGGTGGGTGAGTACCACCTTCCCGTTCACCATGTTCGGCGGTGAGTGGACCGAACGCGCCCTCGACATCGTCACCGGTATGCCCAGCCGGGGCGACACCGTGGTCGGCAATGACGTGTGGTTCGGCTACCAGGCCACCGTCATGCCCGAGGTGACCATCGGCGACGGCGCCGTCATCGCGGCCGGTGCCGTGTCACCGCCGACGTCCCCCCGTACACGATCGTCGGCGGAAACCCGAGCAGGACCATCCGCCGCTTCGCCGACGCCGACGTCGAACGACTGGTGCGGGCCGCCTGGTGGGACTGGCCCGCCGACCTGGTGACGGAGCACGCCCGCACCATCATGGGCGGCACCCCGGCCGCTATCGTCCGCATCGCCGAAAGGATTCCATGGCAACAATCGACGCGGTCGCAGAATTCGACCGCCAGGTCCACAACCTGGTCGAACGGCAATACCCGGCGATGGCGGGCCTGACGCCCGAGCACTTCCAGTCTCTGGTCGCGCCCCTGCGCGACCTCGCCGCGACGACCGGAAACCTCATCTGCGAGCCCGACACCGGCCGGCTTCCGTTCGTGCTCGTGGTCGCCCGTCAGGTCGTCCCGATCGAGCAGATGATGCCGCGCACCACCCTGTGCAGAAAGGCCGAACCGGGTTTCGTCGACCATTCCTTCGAGCCCGGCTCCCTGGAACGGTTCGTCGCCGTCGCAGAGACCGAGCTTCCGGACCAGCCGGTCTACCTGCTGATGGACGTCGAACGCGGTGAGGAGTTCTGCGGGGCCATACCTCGGGACGCCATGGACACCATCGCCGCCCGGGGGCGCACCCCGCTCACCATCGAGGAGGGCATCGCGCTGATCACCCAATTTCCGGAGATCCTGGTCAAGAACAAGTGCTTCTCCCTCGGCGGCTCCCGCTCCGGCGACCGCCGCGTCCCGGCGCTGTGGATCAGCCAGAACGCCCCCAAACTCGGCTGGTGCTGGGAACGCAATCCGCACACCTGGCTCGGCATGGCCTCCGCCGGTAATCGCCGCGCAGCCGGAGCGCAGTAGAGGCGATTGAAGCGGCGGCAGGTGACCGAGGGAGGCGCCGGCGGCTGCCGTCAAGCCTGCCCGAAGGCGGTGCAGTGGGCGATCGTCGCATCGTCCGCCGCTACCGCGTGATGTGCCTCCGCCTGCCGGACGCGGCGAATGATTTCCTCTGGTCCGCTCGACGCCAGGACGGTCATGACCCCTGGCCAGTCGGTGAGCCCGAACCGGTCCACGATGCCGCTCGCGCCGTTGCTGAGGAGAACGGCGCCGACATCGGTCAGCTCGGAGATCGGACAACTTCCGGTGACGGCCTCGTCCGCGGCCCGCGGGTCGTCCTTGGCCACCCAGAAGCCGCCCGGCTGGTTCCGGTTCGAGCGTAGGTCGCTGAGGATCCGGTGGTACTCGTCGCTGCCTTCGGCGACGGCCTCCAGCGCTGGCTCGTACGAGCGGCTGATCACGACCTCCCGCGGATCGGAGACGACGAGCGGCGCGCTGTCTGCTTTGTCGAGCACGACATACGCGTCGCCGAGCACCAGGTACTCGATGAGGTCATCGGACAGGCGCAGGATGGCTACCGTCGCCGACGGGCTTATGCGGTTGGCGACGTCGCAGGTGTCCCGATGACCGTCCGTCACCTGCTCGATGGCATCGGCGAGCACCGCCGGAAGGCTGCGGTCCTGCGCGAGTGACAAGAGACTGAGGAGGTTGCCTCCCAAGCGGCTGGCATACCAGGCCACGCCGTGCCGGCAGATCGACTCGGTGCCGGGGATGCCGGCACCGTCGACCAACACGGCCGCCGCCGGAACGGCGCCGATGAAGTCCTCGTTCGCGCGCCCGGCCCGCCCCGCGGCAGCGCTCGCCATGGCCACCCGCACGCCCTACCGCCGCCCTCCTGCCGAATCAAAACGTCCACCATAACGATCGCCGGTACGTGCAGGCCGCCGAATCCTGCACCAGCTCCTCACACGTGCTGCGCATCGCTTCCATGAACGCCTGTTGATGGCGCCGTGGCAGAGCGGCGGACGCCAGAAGCGCGCGAGGTCTACTGGACGTTCGGATGCGGGTTATCCGCGATCATCGCCATAGCCTGCGGGTCATCTCGGTGCTGTCAGCGCGAGCGCGCCGCTACGCGCTCCGGGAAGCGATCTTCCAGGTGTCCTGCTCGAGCAACACGATCGCCTGTCAGATGCCGCCAGGCCGGTGATCCGCTGATCTGCCTCTGTCCTTTTGCAGAGCGGTGGTGTGAAGACCGGGGAAGATCTGCCGTTCGGCGGATGGAGGTCGGCACGGGGCGAGATCGAGGCTTGAGCCATGAAGAAGGTGATGGCGACGTGGCCCCACTGGGCTGGGTATGCGGCGGCCGGCTGGGCGCTGGGTTACGGGGCGCTCGGGCTGTTCTGGGCGCTCGGCGGCAGCGGGTTTCCCTTCGGCAGGAGCGATCCCGACTGGGAGCCGGGACTGTCGGTGCTCGGCGAGGTGACCCGGGAGTCGGCGGCGCCGGTGATCGCGGTGCTCGGCGCGCTGGGGGCGGTCGCCGGGCTGGCGATGGCGCGAGGGGTACGGCGGGGCCGTACCGTGCTGCTGGGGTTCGCCTGGCCGGCGGCGGTCGCGCTGACCGTGGTGGTCACCGACAACCGGGTGCTGATGCTGGTGGCCTATGCGCCGTTGCTGGCGGTGTTCGCCTTCACCGGGGTGCCGGGCGGGCAGCCGATGTCGGAGCTGGTGCCCTGGTCACGGATCAACCTGTTCATCGTCCTGGTGGGCGGGCTGCTGTGGGCGCTGGCGGCGCTGGCCTACCAGCGGCGTACGGCGGCCAGGTGCGTGATGTGCGGGCGGAGCGAGCAGAGTCCAGCGCGCTGGACCACGCCGCAGGCGGCGCGGCGGTGGGGGCTGTGGGCGGTGGTGGTCGCGGCGGCCATTCCGGCCCTGTACGACGCCAGCCGCTTCGCCTGGGCGGCGGGCATCCCGCTGGGGATCACCGAGGAGTTCTGGCGGTGGCTGGATGAGTCAGGGCTGCGTTGGGGCGGGCTGTTCCTCAGCCTGATGGGCCTGGGCGGGGCGATTCTCACCCTTGGGCTCGTGCAGCGCTGGGGCGAGGTCTACCCGCGGTGGATCTGGTTCAAGGCGGGCAGGCCGGTGCCTCCCATGCTGGCCGTCGTTCCCGCCTCGATCGTGTCAGTGATCGTGCTGTCGGGCGGGCTGACGTACTGGCGCCTGCGCATGGTGCACGGGTCCGGCGACTGGGACATGTGGGCGACGTGGGCGCCGTCGCTGGTGTGGCCCCTGTGGGGCGTCGCGCTGGCCGCCGCCGCCCTCGCCTACTACCTGCGCCGCCGCGGTGCCTGCCGGATGTGCGGACGCGGCGGGCGCCCGGAGGCTGAGCCGACGGCCGAGCGCGGTTAGGCTCGCGCCATGAAGCGGTACGGCGGAACGGAGGACCGGCGTAGCGACGCGGCACGCCGCCTTCCGGTAGCTGCACTGCGCCGGCTCTCGGCTGCCTGGGGAGCGGCAGTCGCCGGGGTGGTCTCGGTTGTCCGGGGAGCGAGAGCAGCCGGGGTGGTCTCGGTTGCCTGGGGAACGGGAGCCGCCGGAGCGGTCTCGCTGGCCGTGACGCTGGCGCATCCGCTGGCCGGGATGGTCAGCGACAGCGCGCCGTTGCTGGTGGGTGAGGTGTCGGTGCTCCTGGTCCTGACCGCTGTTACCGTCCGGCGCTCCTCAGGAGGGCAGGCGGCCGTGTCGGCAGGGCTGAGCGGGCTGGCGGTGGCGCTCATCCTGCTGCGTGCCGTGTGGCAGGGACCACCGCAGTTGACGTTCGGCGCCTGCGCCGGGTGGGCGCTCGGCGCTGTGGCGGCAACGGGGGTCGGGCTCTACCTGCGGGGGCTGGACGACAAGCGGCGGCACGCGGTCGAGGAGGCCGCCCGGGCGCAGCGGCTCGGGCTCGCCCGTGACCTGCACGACTTCGTCGCCCACGACCTCAACGGCATGCTGGTGCAGGCGCAGGCCGCCCAGGTGGTCGCCGACACGCTGCCGGAGCCGGTCGCCGAGGCGCTGCGGCGCATCGAGGACGCCGGGCAACGGGTGCTGGCCTCGCTGGATCGTGCCGTGCACGCGCTGGGCGAGCCGGGGCCGGGGATCGAGGAACTGGAGCGCCTGGCCGCCGCGTTCGCACCGTTCGCACAGGTGGAGTTGGCCGTCGAGCCGGGCGTGGCGGTGCGCCAGGAGGTCTCGTCGCTGGCCTACCGGGTGGTCACAGAGTCGCTGACCAACGTGCGCAGGCACGCGCCACGCGCCACGACCGTACGGGTGGAGGTCCGCACGGAAGGGGAGGTCCTGCGCGTGCGGGTGGAGGACGACGGCGGGGGCAGGTCGCAGAGCACCAGAGCCGGCGGTTTCGGGCTTACGAGCCTGGCCCACCTGCTGGAGGCACGCGGCGGGAAGCTGGCGGCCGGCCCGGACAGGCGTGGCTGGCAGGTCACCGCCCAGATCCCCATATGACGGCTCATACGAGGCGTGGTGCTTGATGACACCCATGTGCGGACCAACGTGACGGGAACGGGATGACGACGCGAATTCTCATCGCCGACGACCAGGAGGACGTGCGGATCGGATTCCGGCTGATCCTCAACGCACAGCCGGACATGACCGTCGTGGGCGAGGCCGCCGACGGCGCGCGGGCGGTTGAGCTGGCTCGTCACCTACGTCCCGATGTGGTGCTCGCCGACATCCGCATGCCGGGCATGGACGGACTGGAGGTCACCAGGCAGCTAGCCGGCGAGACCCGCGTGATCGTCGTGACCACCTTCGACCTGGACGAGTACGTCCACACCGCGCTGCGTGAAGGCGCCTGCGGCTTCCTGCTCAAACGCTCAGGTCCCACCCTGTTGGTGGAGGCGGTCCGTGCGGCGATGGCAGGCGACGCGCTGATCAGCCCTCAGGTGACCCTCCGGCTGCTACGGGGCTTGATCCGCCCGGCCCCGCCGCCGCTGGAGGACGCGCTCACCGGGCGTGAGCTGGAGATCGCCTGTCTGGTGGCGCGAGGGCGCTCCAACGCCGACATCGCCGCCGAGCTGGCCATCAGCCCGGGGACCGTCAAAACGCACCTCGCGCACATTCAGCGCAAGGTGGGGGCCGCCAACCGGGTGGGCATCGCCGCCTGGGCCTGGAGCAGCGGTCAGGTGCGCTGACCGCGGATCTGGTCAGCGCGGCTGCGTCTGGAGCAGTGGTCAGGTGCGCTGACCGCGGATTCCGGTCAGCGCGGCTGCGTCTGGAGCAGCGGCCAGGTGCGCCGACCGCGGACCCGGGCAGCCGGCCTCAGTCGCTCCCGGGTGCCTCGTCGGTCCATCCCAGCCGCTTGACCACGTACGACTCGGTGACCTCGCCGTCGTCGAGCTCACGTGTCCTGCCGTCGCCTGAAGTCTGTTCGTACTGGAGCGCGAGCAGGTCGCCGCTGTCGCGGTCGATGACGATCTGCTCGAACGAGCGTGGGGGGCCGTACATCAGCGCGACTCCGGTGCGACCGTCGAAGTCGGTGACGCCGTCGGCCACCCGGGTGCCGGGCAGGCCGGCGAGCACCCGGTAGAGCGCGGCCCTGGTGCCCGGGGTGGTTTCGGCATCGAGGAGGAGTCCTTTGCCGGCGGCCCAGAGCCTGCTCGTCGGCGGGAGTGAGCGGCTTGGAGGAGACCTCTCCCCGCTCCGTCCGCCGTTCGCCGTCCCTGCTCACCCACAGCACCTCTGTGACCCGCCCTTCGACGGTGAAGCTGGGGTCGGCCTTGATCCTGGTCCGCCGTACCTGCTGCAGCTCTCGCCGCCACCAGGCGCCGTTGCCCGGAGGCCGGCGGTCGGGGCTGCCGGGCGTGCTACATTTGGACGTGTGTCCAGGGCGATCGTCCAGGGCGTTCGACCGGGAGTGTGGACGATGAGTGCGACGGCGGCGGAGCGGGGGCGGGAGGCGCGTCGGCGGCTGCTCGGCGTGGCGGCCGAGTTGATCGCCGAGCGGGGCTGGTCGGCGGTCAGTACGCGGATGCTGGCCGACCGGGCCGGAGTGGCCCCCGGCGTGGTGCACTACCACTTCGCCTCCGTACAGGCCCTGCTGGCCGAGGCCGCGCTCGGCGTGATGCGCGCGCTGATCGAAGAGGTCGGCGCGGGCCTGGAGCAGGCACGCACACCTGACGAAGCGCTGAAGCTGATGGTGGCTTTCCTGAAGGACTATGACGGCCGGGATCCGACCTCGCTGCTGTTCGCCGAGACGTACCTGGCCGCGGGCCGGGACGAAAGCCTGCGCCGCTCGGTGGGTGCGGTCGTCGACGAGTTCCGGCGGCTGCTGGCCGCTCGGCTGGCCGAGCAGGGGGTGCCCGCGCCCGGGGCGACCGCCGCGGTGCTGGCCGCCGCGTTCGACGGCATCATGCTGCACCGCGCGCTCGGCCCGGGACCGGACGCCACGGAGCTGACAACCGTCCTGGAGCGGCTCATCACGCCCACCGTGTAAGGAATGGTGATATGTCGTGAAAGTGGTTATCTGTGGCGCCGGAATCGCCGGACTGGCCCTCGCTCAGCGCCTTGACAGCTTCGGGGCCGAGGTCGTGGTTCTGGAAAAGGCGCCCGGCCTTCGTACCCAGGGCTACATGATCGACTTCTTCGGCCCCGGCTACGACGCCGCCGAAGCCATGGGCGTGCTGCCGCGCATCCGGGAGCTCGGCTACCAGGTCGACGAGATGACCTACCGGGATCACCGCGGCCGCCGGCGCTCCGGCGTGCGGTTCGCCCAGTTCGCCAAGATCGTGAACGGCCGGCTGACCAGCATCATGCGCCCCGACCTGGAACGCGCTCTGCGCGAACACCTCTCCGACCGGGTCGAGGTGCGCCACGCCACCACCCTCACCCGCATCGACAACCGCGCCGATGGCGTCACCGTCACCCTCACCGACGACAGCACCGTCGAGGCCGATCTCCTGGTGGGCGCCGACGGCATCCACTCCACCGTCCGTGGCCACGTCTTCGGGCCCGAACGGGAGTTCCTGCGATATCTCGGATTCCACACCGCCGCCTACTCCTTCGACGACGCCGCCATCCACGCCCAGGTGGCCCGGCAGTTCTGCCTGACCGACACCGTCGACCGGCAGATGGGCTTCTACGGGCTGCGGGACCGGCGCGTGGCGGTCTTCACCGTGCACCGCGCCCCCGATCCCACCCTGCCGGCCGATGCACGCACGGCGGTCCGCCACGAGTACGGCGCCCTCGGCTGGGTCGCGCCACGCGCCCTGGCCGCCTGCCCACCGCCGGAGCAGGTGTACTACGACCAAGTCGCCCAGATCGACCTGCCGGCCTGGAGCCGGGGCCGGGTGGTGCTCGTCGGCGACGCCGCCTACGCGGTGTCCCTTCTCGCCGGTCAGGGCGCCTCCTTGGGCATCACAGGCGCGTACGTCCTGGCCGAGCACCTGTCCCGTACCGGCAGCATCGACACCGCTCTGGAGCGTTACGAGCAGGCGCTGCGACCGGTGGTCACCGACAAGCAGCGGACGGCCCGTAACGGGACCCGCTGGTTCATCCCCGCCACCACCCGGCAGCTGCGCCTCCGGCGAGCCGCCCTCAAACTGGCCCGGCTCCCCGTCATAGACCGGTACGTGGCCGCCGCCCTCGCCGGCAAGTCCACCGCCATCATCACCAACCTGCGCGCGACCGGCTCACAGACCTTCATCAACGCCACGTGATCCGGCGCCGAGGAGGGCGAACCGCTCGGCGAACGCGGACATCTCATCACGCTGCCGCTCCGGTTCCGCAGAGGTGGGGCTGACCACGAGGCGGGTCACGCCTTGGGCGGCGAGGGCCTCGACCCGTTCGGCGGACATGTCGATCGACCCCCATCGGGTGTACTCCAGCGCGCCGGGGTCACGGCCGGCCTCCACAGCGGTGGCCTGGACCAGCTCCCACTGGATCGCGCGTTCCTCCTGGGTGAGCGCGCCGCCGGGGAAATAGCCGTCGCCGCGCCGCCCGGCACGTCGCGCGGCCGCCCGGCTCGAACCGCCGACGTGGACCGGCAGGTGGGTGGCTGAGTGCGGCTTCGGGTAGCTGGTCACGTCGTCGAAGCCGAAGAACTCGCCGTCGAAGCTGGCGCCCTTCTCGTCGCCTCCCCACAGCAGCCGCAGCACGTCGATGGCCTCGTCGGTACGCCGTCCGCGGGTGCTGAAGTCGACTCCCATCGCCTTGGCCTCGCCGGGCAGCGTGCCGAGCCCCACGGTGAGCAGCCGCATCCGTCCCTTGGACAGCACGTCGACGGTCGCCAGGCGCTTGGCCAGGACCACGGGGTGGTGGTACGGCAGCAGCAGCACGGCGGTGCCGAGCAGGATACGCCGGGTGGCCGCCGCGACGAAGGCCAGGCAGTCGAGCGGATCGGGGTAGGGCAGGGACGGCGGGAACTCGAAAGAGCCGAGCTTGGCGCCGGGATACAGCACGACGTGCTCGGGCAGGTACAGCCCCTCGAAGCCGCAGTCCTCAGCGTGGCGGGCATAGGTCACGAGCCGGTCGGGGTCGAGCCCGTCGGCGGTCGAGTAGCTGATCGCGAATTTCATCGTCATCCTCGATGGTCAGAGTTCGCGGGCACGCTACATCCTTGACGTCAGTGTCAGGGCAAGCCGGACAAGGGCCCCGATGTCGAGGTGGTGCTCGTGCCGGGATGCCGCCGTCGCAGTTCCGCGCCGTCCACCGGCGACCTAAATCGTGAAACGTCCGGCGTGCTCCGCCACCCACTGCGCGAACGTACGCGCCGGGCGGCCGATCACCCGTTCGACGGTGTCGTCCACGGTGGTGGAGGAATCGGTGGGGGCGGCGTACCAGCCGATGACGTACTCGGCGTCCGCGCGCGAGACCCCGGTGGCCATCAACCTGTCGACGGCCTGTTCATGGGTGATGGGTTCGAAGGTGAGGTCGCGGTGGATGGTCCGGGACAGGAGCGCGATCCGTTCGCGCGAGGTCAGCGCCTCGGGCCCGGTGAGGTTGTACGCGTGTCCCGCATGGCCGTCGTCGAGCAGCGCGACGGCCGCCACGGCCCCGATGTCGGCCTCGTGGACCAGCGCGCTGGGAAAGTCGTACGGCTCCCGGACGACCCCCTCGGACCGGATGGATTCGGCCCAGGTCAACGTGTTGGACATGAACTCCTGCGGCTCCAGCCGCGTCCATTCCACGCCCGAGTCCGCCACTGCCTGCTCGACGGGTCCCACCCAGCCGCCCCACACCAGGGTGATGCGCCGGACGCCCGCGGCGACCGCCCGCTGGACCAGCTCGGGACCGACCTCGGCGAGTCCCGTCGTCACCGTGATGTGCAATCGGTCGGCACCGTCGAGGGCGGTGCCCAACGTGGCCGGTTCGTGGTGCGTGCCGGCCACCAGCTCCACCTCGGCCGGCAACGTCTTCGCGGCCGCGATCGGATCGCGGGTCAGCGCCCGAACGGGCTCTCCTCGGCGCAGCAGCTCCGTCACCACGTGGCGGCCGGTGTTCCCGGTGGCACCCGTGACAAGTGTCGTCACAGTCGACTCCTTTCGTCCGTCGCTGACGACGCTAGAAAGTGAATCGCACTTGAGGTCAAGGAAGTCCGTCGAGCACCGATAGGGTCAGAACGCGCAAATCGATCAGAGGGGATGAAACGGAACCGTGCTCCGACCCTTGATCGGCCCGTTCGCACGACAGGAGAGATGATGATGCACCCCCCGTCCGGCTCCGGGCCGGGGTTCCATCCCCCTCAGCCGCCCCCCGGGCATCCCCACCCGTACGCGCCCCCGCCGGGCCCCTACCAGCACCCGCAACCACCGCCGCCCGGGCCGGCGCGGCCCCGGCGCAGCGCCTGGCGGGTCGTCCTGGGGCTGCTCGTCGCGGGCTTCGGCCTGCTGGCCGTGCTCGGCGGTGGCGCGCTCATCGCGCACGCCTACTCCAACAGCCGGCAGGTCATCCACAACTCGGCGTACTCCAAGGAGCTGTGGCGCAACGTGCCCGTCGAGAAGCTGTTCCCGCCGCGGCTCGGCCGGGAGCACCCCGACAAGGGCTACTCCTCCCCGAACGACGAGCGCGGCTGGACCAGGGCCGCGATCTCCGCCGACACCTCCTGCCGCGCGGCGCTCTCCGGCGAGCTGGCCCGGGTGGCCGCCGAGCGGGGCTGCGTCGCGGCCGTGCGTGCCACGTACGTGGACGACACCGGGGGAACGGCCGCCACCGTGGCCCTGGTCGCCTTCCGCGAGGCCCAGTCCCGCGTCGACCTGGAGGGCCTCGTTCGGGAGGCGCAGCGGAAGCCGGAGCACTCGGTGCGCGCCCTCGCCGCGCCCGGCACCAAGTGGAATGACTCCGCGCGCACCGGGAACGGCGGCCGGACCGTCGGGGACGCGCCCATGTTCGTGGCGGTCACCACGGGGCCGGCGGACGGCCGCAGGCCCGGCCGGCTGCCCGAACCGTGGGGCAGGAGGGAGTTCCCGCAGAGGGAGGACCGTGAGGCGTGGGCGTACACCGCGCAGGGGCTGGCGGAGAGCCTGGCCACCCGGCTGTACGCGGAATCCCGGAAGGTGGGGGCATGATTCGCAGGCTGACCTGCGCGGCCGTGCTGGTCGCCGGCCTGGTCGCGGCCACCGCCGCGCCGGCCGTGGCCGAGGCGCCGCGGGGCTGGGAACAGCAGGTCATGAAGGTGCCGGCGGCGCAGCGGCTCGGGCAGGGCAAGGGGGTCACCGTCGCGGTCCTGGACACCGGGGTCATGAAGAACCATCCGGAGTTCCGCGGACGGGTGACGAGCGGCCCCGACTTCATCGGCGGGGGCGCCCGGCCCGGGCAGTCGTACTGGGGCGCGCACGGCACCGCCATGGCCTCCAGCGTGCTGCGGGTCGCCCCGCAGGCCCGGGTGCTCTCGGTACGCGTGATCTGGGACCGGGAGGACCCGGCGCGCAAGCGTGCGGAGGCCGCCGCCAAGTCCGGCAGCACGGCCGCCGACAAGGAGAGCATCAAGGCGGGCACCGCGCTGGCCAAGGGCATCCGGTACGCCGTCGACAAGGGCGCCCGGGTGATCTCCATGTCCCTCGGCACCGACGAGTGGGGCTTCGGCAGCGGCTACGACGACCTCACGGCCTCGGCCGTCGACTACGCCCTCGGCAAGGGGGCCATCCTGCTGGCCAGCGCGGGCAACGGCGGATCCACCGACCCGCTGGAGGTCGACGCGAACAACGTCGTCTCCTACCCGGCCGCCTACCCCGGAGTGATCGCGGTGGCGGCGATGGGGCCCGACGGCGCGCGGGCGGAGTTCTCCCAGGTGCACACGTACAACACGATCACCGCGCCCGGCGTGGACATCTACGCCGCCGACAACCGCGGCGGCTACCGGGCGGGTGACGGCACGTCCCCCGCCTGCGCGCTCGCGGCGGGCACCGCGGCGCTGATGCTGTCCCGCAATCCCGATCTGACACCCCGGCAGGTACGCGACATCCTGGTGCGGACCGCGAGGAAGCCGCCGTCCGGCTACAACGTGTTCCTCGGCTTCGGGCTGATCGACGCGGCGGCGGCGGTGCGGGCGGCGGGCGACACCAAGGACGCCAAGATCGAAGCGGCGCCGTACAAGGGCAAGGAGTACCTCGGTGGCGGGCCGGTCGCCGCCCCGACCACCAACCCGCCGATCGACATGACCTACATCGCCGTCGGCGGCACGGCCGCCGGGGTGGGGCTGCTGTTCCTGCTGATCGCGGTGCTGCTGCTGCGCCGGCCCCGCGCGCGCCGCGCGCCCGGCCGCCCGATGGGCGGCGCCTGACCCGGCCCCGCCGGGCGGACCCGGCCGCGCGAGGGCGGCGTTGAGCTGCGCAGCCGCATGCCGTTCATGTGAGACGAGACGGTCCGTCTTGACGTGGCGCCGGAATGCCGGTATACCTTGTCATCACGAGACGGACCGTATCGTCTAACAGAAGGAGGAGGCTGCGTGACGACTGCCCGAGTCTGGTTCATCACCGGCGCGTCGAGGGGCCTCGGCAGGGCCTTCGCCGAGGCGGCGCTCGCCGCCGGGGACCGCGTCGTGGCCGCCGCCCGCGACCTCGGCCCCCTCGCCGACCTGGCCGCCGCCCACCCCGACAGCCTCGTACGGCTGACGCTGGACGTCCGCGACCGCGCGGCCGTCCGGAAGGTCGTGGACGAGGCCGCGGCGGCGTTCGGCCGGCTCGACATCGTGGTCAACAACGCCGGCGGGCTGCTGCTCGGCATGGTGGAGGAGGCCACGGAAGAGGAGATCCGCGCCCAGTTCGAGGTCAACTTCTTCGGCGCGGTCTGGGTGGCCCAGGCCGTGGTGCCGTACCTGCGGGCGCAGGGGTCCGGCCACATCCTCCAGGTCACCTCGATGGGGTCCGGCGGCGGGTTCGCGTCCGTCGGGTTCTACGCGGCGAGCAAGTCCGCGCTTGACTCGGTGAGCCAGGCGCTGGCGATGGAGGTGGCGCCGTTCGGGGTCAAGGTGACGATCGTGCAGCCGGGCGGGTACGGCACGGACCTGTTCACGCGGGGCACCACGATCGCGCGGCGACGCCCGGAGTACGAGCCGCTGCACGCCCAGCTGGCCGAGATGTGGGGCGAGGACGCCGGTCCCGACCCGAGCACCGCCGCACCGGTGATCATGGAGCTGGTCGGCCTGGCCGAGCCGCCGCTGCGGCTGATCGTCGGCGGCGCCTCGTACGACATCGTCCAGCAGATGGAAGTGGCCCGCACGGAGGAGTACCGGGCCTGGGAGCACCTCAGCCGGAAGGCGCCGGGCTGACGGCTGACCACCCATCCCCTTGTCCATGCTCGAATAAAAGGAGGCGCGCCCTTTGCGTACCGCTGCCCAACTCGTTCTCACCGACCTCACCAAGCGTTACGGCACCCGCGTCGTCCTGGACCGGGTGTCGCTCACCGTCAGACCCGGCGAGCGGATCGGCGTGATCGGCGACAACGGGTCAGGCAAGTCCACGCTGCTCAGGCTCATGGCGAGCGCTGAGCGGCCGGACAACGGCGAGCTCCTGGCCGTCGCACCCGGCGGCGTCGGATATCTGCCGCAGTCACTCGAACTGCCGCCCCACGCGACGGTGGCCGACGCCGTCGACCTGGCGCTGGCCGACCTGCGAGAGCTCGAGACCCGGATGCGGGCGGCCGAGCGATCGCTCGAAGAGGCGGACACGGAGGTGTACGCGGGGCTCGTGGCGCAGTTCGAAGCGCGGGGCGGTTACGAGGCCGACGTCCGGGTGGAGATCGCGCTGTACGGGCTCGGGCTGCCCGGACTCGACCGGAGCCGCCCGCTGGGCACGCTCTCCGGTGGCGAACGCGCCAGGCTCGCCCTGGCCGCCACGCTGGCGTCCGCTCCTGAGCTGCTGCTGCTCGACGAGCCGACCAACGACCTGGACGACCAGGCCGTGGCCTGGCTCGAACAGCGCCTGCGCGCCCACCGGGGCACGGTCGTGGCGATCACGCACGACCGGGTGTTCCTGGAGCGGGTGACCACCTCCATCCTGGAGGTCTCCGACGGGAAGGTGCGCCGCTACGGCGACGGGTACGCCGGATACCTCGCCGCCAAGGCCGCCGAACGCGCCGCGCAGGCGCGGGCCCACGAGGAGTGGAAGACGGAGCTCGACCGGCACGCCACGCTGGTGGCGGCCAACGCGGGCCGGCTGGCCGGGATCCCGCGCAAGAGCCCCAAGGCGGGCATGGGCACCGGCACGTGGCGGGCGCGCTCGCGTACACATGGGGCCGCCGGGCGCATCCGGCAGTCCCAGCAGCGGCGGCGCCGGCTCACCGAGCACCCGGCGCCGCCGCCGCCCGAGCCGCTGCGCTTCACCGCCGCCCTCGCTGCGGGGGGAACGGCCTCCGGGGCGGAGGTGGCCGCGCTCGACGGTGTGGTGGTGGCGGGCCGGCTTCGCCTTGACTCACTGACCGTCCGCGCCGGTGAGCGGCTGCTCGTCACCGGCCCGAACGGGGCGGGCAAGACCACGCTGATGCGGGTGCTCGCCGGCGAGCTGCGTCCCGACGCGGGCGAGGTACGGCGGGCCGGCCGGGTCGGATTCTTCCGGCAGGACGAGCGGGACATCGGCAGGGCCGGGCCGGCGGACCGGACGGTGCTGCGGGCCTACGCCGACGGGCGTCCAGGCAGCCTGGACGAGCACGCGGACGCGCTGCTGGCCCTGGGGCTGTTCCGGCCGTCGGACCTCGGGTTGCGCGTAGGGGAGCTCTCCTACGGCCAACGGCGCCGGATCGAGCTCGCCCGGCTGGTGAGCGAGCCCGTGGACCTGCTCCTGCTCGACGAGCCGACCAACCACCTGTCGCCGATGCTCGTGGAGCAGCTGGAGGAGGCGCTGGCCGCCTACCGGGGCGCGCTGGTGGTCGTGACGCACGATCGGCGCCTGCGGGCCGCGTTCACCGGCTCCCATCTGCACCTGGACGCGGGCGTGGCGCCGAGCCGACGGAGCGGGACGAGTACGGTGGCGTACTCGCCCCCTCTGTCAGAGCGTCACCCGCCGAAGGTCACGACGAGGCGGCCGTCCGAGGCGAAGGACCACCTCAGGGCGCCGCTGTAGGACGAGCAGCGGGACCCGTTGGAGCCGGACCAGAACTGGTTCGAGCTGTCGGCGTTGCCGACGATCCGGTCGTTGGTCCCGCTGCCGCTGCGGCACGAGACGTTGTTGCGGAACACCGAGGTGCCGGCGTCGAACGAGTAGTTGCGCTCGGCGTTGTCGATGCTGACGTTGTCGGACACCGTCATGGTGCCGGGGTTGCGGTTGTAGGTGAAGCCGTGCTTGCCGTTGTGGTAGGCGATGCTCCGCCGGATGGTGTGGTTGACCGCGATGTCCTCGCCGCCGAGCTTGTAGCCGTTGCGGTCGCCGTTGCCGGCCTGGCTGCCGTCGCTGAGGGTGCCGTTGTTGTACGACAGGGAGTCCTCGATGGTCACCGGGCCGATGGCTCCCGTGTCCGTCTTGGTGTAGAGGTCCCAGCCGTCGTCGATGTTGTTGCGGGACACGCAGTAGCGGAAGACGTTGCCGGAGCCGACGGTGAGCTTCGCGGCGAAGCCGTCGGCGTCCTCGCCGTCGGAGTCGGCGTTGTCGTGCGACAACGCGCTCAGGACGAGGTTGTTGGACGGCCACTGGTCGCGGGGAGTGTCGGAGGCGATCCGCGAGAGCTGCAGCCCCGTGTCGCGGTTGAACCGCGTCACCGTGCGCTCGAAGATGTTGTTGCTGCCGCCGACGAAGATGCCGTTGTCGCCGGCCCGCTCGACGACGATGCCGTAGACGTGCCAGTACGACCCGTTCACGGCGAGCCCGCGGTTGGCCGGGTCCTCGCTCTGGGCCGAGAAGTTCAGGATCGGGGTCTCACCCGGGTAGGCGGACAGCTTCTTGCGGGCGCTGGAGGTGCCGTTGTTGCCCGGCGCGATGGTGACCGTCTGCGAGAAGTTGTAGGTCCCGCCGCGTACGTAGATCGTTCCGCCGGCGGTGACGCGGGTGATCGCCGAGGTGAGGGTCGTCGGGTCCGACTGCGTGCCGGTGGCGCTGTCCCTGCCGTTCGGCGCCACGTACAGCGTGCTGCCCGTCGGCGGGGTCGTGCCGCCCGCGTCGACGTCGATGTAGTCGATGTTGGCCAGGCCGTTCGAGGTGGTCGGGTTGAGCTGGATGGTGTTGCTGCCCGAGCGCACCGAGACGGTGAGCGTCTTGGTGACCCAGGTGTCCCACGCGCCGGTGCCCTCGTACGAGACGTTCTGGACCGTCGACCCGTTGACGATCAGGTCGGCGGGCCGGGCGGTCGTGGTCCCGTTCGCGAACCGCACGCTCAGCGTCGCCGTCCCGGCCGCGCCGGCGTTGACGGTGAACTGGGCGGAGGCGCCGGTGGCGTTGTTGCCGTTGCAGAATCCGCTGCCCGAGTACCCGGACCAGTTGCTGTCTATGGTGCCGGTACAGACCGCGGGCGAACTCTCTGCCTCGTACCGCGTCGGTGCGGCGTGCGCGGCGGCTTGCGACAGTGCGACGAACGCGCCGGCCAACAGGCCGGCGCACGCGAGGACGGCTTTCAGGCGCATCATCCTTCTCCAATGGTGTTGGTACGGCGACGCAGGAGAAAACGAGGCCACAGTAGGAAAGCGCTTTCCGGTCGTCAACTGTCGCTGAAACTTTCATCCCGGAGGACATGCCGCCGAGCGTGAAAGCATTTCCCCCGTTGCGGCAAGAACGGGTGTGATCGTGTACAACACGCGTAACGGGACGGATCAGCTGGTGGTCCCCGATCTCTTCGACCGCTACTTCGCCGAGATCCACCGATACCTCGCCCGTCGCCTGCCCGCGGACGACGCCGACGACCTGGCCGCCGAGGTCTTCCTCGTGGCGCTGCGCGGCGGATACGACCCGGCCGTGGGAGAGGTCAGACCCTGGCTGTACGGCATCGCCACCAACCTGGTCGCGCGGCACCGCCGTACCGAGACCACGAGGTGGAAGGCGCTAGCCCGCGCGGCCGAGCGCGACCGGGACGGCCACGGGGAGCTGGATCGGGTGCTCGATCGGGTGGACGCCGCGCGTTTCACCGGCCCGCTCGCGGGGGCGCTGGCCAGGCTGAAACAGCGCGACCGCGATGTGGTGCTGCTGATCGCGCTGGGCGGTCTGAGCCACGCGGAGGTCGCCGCCGCCCTGGACATTCCCTACGGAACCGTCGCGTCCCGGCTCAACAGGGCGCGCAAGCAACTGCGCGCGGCGCTCGGCGCGCTGAAGGAGGACCTCGATGGATGAGCTCGACCTGCTCGCCCGGGCACTGCCCGACGCGCCGCCACCCTCCCCGGAGGTGGTGGCCCGCGCCCGGGCCCGCCTCGCCGCCGGCCGTACCCGCTCCCGTACGCGGGTGTGGGTGTGGGCGCTCGGCGCGGCCATGGCCACCGCGGCGGTGGTCACGGCGATCACGGTGCTGGCCGGCGTGGTCTCCGCGCCCGCTCCGGTGCTGGTCCAGCCGCGGAACGCGGAGCTGCTGCAGCTGGCCGACCGCGTCGAGCGGCTGCCTGACCAAAGGGGCGCCTACTGGCGGGAGGTGATGATCACCGGCGACCGCGTGTCGGCGGGGGGTTACAAGCTGCGGACCCGGCAGCGCATCGAGCGCAGGGTTCCCCTGAACACCGCGGAGCGGTCCACGATCGTGTCCTACGCGCCGACCGCGCTCCCGGCCTCCTCGGCCGACGAACGCGCCTGGCGGGCGGCGGGAGCGCCGGCCCGGGTCAGGCCGCGCTGCGCCAAGGGCAACCCCGCCGACGAGTGCCGTCCGGTCCGGATCACCGATCGGCTCTACGACTGCGGATGGAGCGAGCGAGGCGACGCCCAAGTGGGGGACTCCTCGGTCGCGAGCTTCACGCTCGCCGATCTGGCCGCCATCCCCGCCGACCGGAACGGCCTGCTCGCCAAGCTTCGCGAGTATCACCGGGTATGGGGGAGCCGAGGGTTCGACGAGCCCTTCGAGGAGTTCCTCCCGATCGCGGGAAATCTGTTGCACATGCCGATCCGCCCGCAGCTCCGTGCCGCGATCCTGCGCCTGCTGGCCGAGCTGCCCGGCACCAAGGTGCACGGTATGGCCACCGATCCGCTGGGCAGGCAGGCGCTGTCCGTCACCTTCACCCGTGACATGGGGTCTCCCGCGTACACGAACGACCTCCTGGACCCGCGGACCGGCGCCGAACTGGCCCGAGTCGGCTATGCGCCGGGGAGCTCCGGGGGTGACCTCCTGATCTACACCGTGTGGGCGCCCGAGACGGGCTGGACCACGCAGCGGCCCCCTCTGCCGAAGTCCTGCAAGGCCAGCCGGTAGGAACAGCCACGGTTCCCGTTGATCGGCCCGCTCACCGACCGCTTCGACCGGCGACGTCTCCGGATCGCCTGCGACCTGGGCTCGGTGGTCCCGGTGGGCGGGCTGCTGGTCGCCTTCCACACCGGCTCGGTGGCGCCGGCCCTGGGTTGCCTGGCCGTCCTGTCGGTGTTCGCCGCGGTGGCCGGGCCCATCCCCGAGGCCGCGTTGCCCAACCTCGTCACCGGCCGAGACCTCCCGCCGGCCCAGACCATGCTGGGCAGCCTGTACTCGGCCGGTGCCGGCCGTCATGGCCGCCTTCGTAGGGCGACCCGCCCGGGACCGGCCGGAATATCGCCGTCCGTGCCCGGGCTGACCCCGTCATGACCGAGATTATGGTGACCGGGGCGACCGGGAACGTGGGCCGGCAGGTCGTGGCCGGGCTGACGTCCGCCGGTGGCTCCGTGCGGGCGTTGGTGAGGGATGCCCGGAGGGTGCGGCTTCCAGGGGGAGTGGAGGTCGTGGAGGGGGACCTGGGCGTGCCCGGCACGCTGGAGCGGGCCCTGACCGGGGTGGAGACGGTGTTCCTGGTCTGGCCCTTCCTCAGCGCCGAGGGCGCCCCCGCCGTGCTGGAGGTGATCAAGAGCCGGGCCCGCCGGGTCGTCTACCTCTCGTCGTCGGGGGTGGACGACGAGGCGCAGCGGCAGGGCGACCCGATCAACCAGTTGCATGCCGACATGGAGGGGCTGATCGGGAAGTCCGGGCTGCGGTGGACCGTCCTGCGGTCGAACACCATCGCCTCCAACACCCGGGGATGGGCGGCGCAGATCCGTGCCACCGGTGTCGTACGGGGGCCTGAGATCGCCGCCACCGCGGTGATCGACCCGCGCGATGTCGCGGATGTGGCGGTACGGGTGCTGGTCGACGACGGGCACGACGGGGCCACGTACGTGCTGACCGGGCCGCAGGTGGTGGGCCGGGCCGAGCAGGTGCGCGCGATCGGGGAGGCCGTCGGGCGCCCGCTGCGGTTCGAGAAGGTGCCCGTACAGGCCGCGCGTGAGCAGATGCTCGCGGACGGCAGGCCGCCTGCCCTGGTGGAGGCCCTGCTGGCCAGTGCGGAGGCGCGGCCGCGGTCGGAGCTGATCACCTCGACGGTGGAGGAGATCACCGGGACCCCGCCGCGTACGTTCGGGCGATGGGCCGCGGACCACGCGGGCGAATTCCGCTGAGCACGAGCCTGCCCACCGCCGCCGCCTCAGCGGTCAGGGCCGGTAGAACCTGCTGTACGCCGCGCGCGTCGGCGCACAGCATCGTGAACTTCCGCGAGGGGCGATGGGAAGGGGGATGGCTCGGTGCCCGCCATCCATGTCGAAGTCCCAGCGCCCCTGACGATGAGGACCAGCGGCGCGTCAGTTGCCGAGGATCTGGTTGACCAGTGTCGAGACCCCGATGGCGTCCAGGAACGACGAGGGCCTCTCCACCGTGAGATCGGTCGGTGACTCGATCAGCCAGGTGTCGGTGGCCGGGGACCAGGTGGTGACCGTGTTGCAGGGCACCGCGCCCAGCCAGACCGAGTCGACGACCTGCGTGATCCCTAGAGAGGCCAGCAGCGACGAGCGCGTCGAGGCCGCCGTCGTGCACGGCGCCGTGTATCCGGGGCCGAGCAGCCCGTCGACCAGGCCGACGACGCCGCCGGCCTTGTACATGGGGACTCTCTGGCCGCACGTCGTCGTCCGGTTGACCCAGGTCCGGCCGTCGACGTAGCTCGGGCGTCCGTACCACGGCGGCCCCAGCGGCGACTCGTTGAAGACCGATTCGGTCAGGGCGTCGAAGTCCTCGGCCCAGGACGACTGCGTGCTGTAGCTGACGACGTTGTTGTTGCCGCACAGGACGGTGTCCACGGCCCCCTCTTCTGCGGCGGCCGGCCCGGCGGCCAGCAGCAGGCCGGAAGTCGCGGCGAATGCGGCAATGGCGTGCTTGTACATGGTGCTCCCTGCGGATGGTAATCCGGTTATCCGCAGAGATCATTACCCTTAGTGGTGGTTGAATTACTTCATAGTTGTATCTAGCCCTCTTTACCGAGAGGTCCTATTCTCACGACTCGTGAAACTTCTCATGTCCGTGGCGCTGACGGGCGCCCTCATGATGCCCTTGGCCGGTACAGCTACCGCTCAGGCGGCTGCATACCCCGTCAAATCCTCCCAATTGACCGCCAACTCGCTCTATGCGGCGGGCGCACTGCCGACGAGCACCTGTACGGAGGAGTCGCTCAAGCCGAACAATCTCAAGCAGGCTCGCGACTACCTCGACGCGGTCGTCGCCTGCCTGGAAACCACGTGGCAGCAGCACCTCACGAACGCCGGATTGACCTACAGGCCGGTCAAGGTGCGGCACATGAACCGGATTCCCAAGAAGTACTGCGGCTTCGAGGTAGGAAAAGAGAATTCGCAGGCCTGGTACTGCGAGAGCACCGAAACGCTGGTCTTCCAGCTCGGCGAGGACTGGCTCGACGAGCCCGACGACCTCTGGCTGTTCGACACGGCGGCCTCCATGTACGGCTACCACGTGCAGAAATTGGCCGGAATCACCAAGGCTTACGATAAATTGTCCTATGGCAAAAAGGCGGAGATGTACGAGCAGGACCGCCGTGCGAGCCTCCAGACCGAATGCTTCGGGGCTGCCTTCATCAAGAGCGTCTGGCCGCTCGAAGGCAGGAACCTGAGCGACTGGAACGCGCTCGTCCAGCTCCTGCAGGGCGACGACCCCGATGCGTTCCGCGACTACGGCAAGCCTGCCTCCGTGCGCTACTGGCTCAAGCGCGGATTCACCACCGGTGACCCCGGCTCGTGCAACACCTGGGCGGCCCCCTCGTCCAAGGTGGCCTGACCGCACGTCCGCGGTGGTCCACCGGGCCACCGCGGACGTCTCGATAAGCTCGTCCCATGTATCCCCCCATCGAGCCGTACGACCACGGCATGCTCGACACCGGTGACGGCAACCTCGTCTACTGGGAGGTCTGCGGCAACCCGGAAGGGAAGCCCGCGCTCGTGGTCCACGGCGGCCCCGGATCGGGGTGCAAGACGGGGGCGCGCCGCCTCTTCGACCCGGATCGCTACCGGGTCGTCCTGTTCGACCAGCGAAACTGTGGCCGCAGCCGCCCGCACGCCGGCGACCCGTCCGTCGACCTGAGCACCAACACGACCCACCACCTCGTCGCCGACATGGAGCGGCTGCGCGAGCACCTCGGCATCGACAAGTGGCTGCTCTACGGCGGCTCGTGGGGCTCGACGCTGATGCTGGCCTACGCCGAGGCCCATCCCGAACGCGTGTCGGAGATGGTCATCGTGGCCGTCACGACCACGCGCCGCTCCGAGATCGACTGGCTCTACCGCGGCGTCGGGCGGTTCTTCCCGGAGGAGTGGGAGCGCTTCAGGCAGGGCGTCCCCGAGACCGATCGCGACGGTGACACCTTCGCGCTGCTGGCGGCGTACTCGCGGCTCATGGCCGACCCCGATCCCGAGGTCCGCGCGAAGGCGGCCAGAGACTGGGTCACCTGGGAGGACGCGGTGATCTCCATGGAGCCCAACGGCAAGCCGAACGCCTACAGCGACCGCCCGGCCGAGGCGGTGCTGGCGCTCGTCCGGATCTGCTCCCACTACTTCTCCAACGCCGCCTGGCTGGAGGAGGGGGTGCTGCTGCGGGAGGCGGGGCGGCTGGCCGGGATCCCCGGCGTGCTGATCCACGGCCGTCTCGATCTCGGCGGCCCGCTGGAGACGGCCTGGGAGCTGGCGAAGGCATGGCCGGACGCCAAGCTGGTCGTCGTGGACGACTCCGGGCACACCGGCAGCGGCACGCTCTCCAAGGAGCTGCTCGCCGCCCTCGACGGCTTCGCCGGGCGGTGAGAGGGCGGGACCCGCGGCTCGCGATCGTCTGGGGCGTCAGGACGGCGCCAGTGGTGACCATCGCCTCGCCGTCGGTTCGATTCCGTACGGGTGAGCCGCGGGTCCGCGGGGGACAGCGTGCTGACAACCGCATGCCCACTCGCTGACCTGCAGCAACAGTAGCTTCGCCGACTGTCTGGACACCACCGAATTAATCGCCCGTGCGCGGAGGATTCCCCCGCCGTGCCCGCGACGGTCACCCTGACGCTGTCTCGAAAATGTCGCAAATAGTGTCTCAATATTATGCGGACAGGTGGCGGTAGAGGGTGGCGCGGGAGACGCCGAGGGCGCGGGCGATCTCGGCGGCCGTGTGCCGGCCCGAGGCGTGCATGCGCCTGGCCCTGTCGATGGGACTCCTCGCCCGGAGCTCATAGGAGGACGTGGGCCTCACCCGGCGAGATCAGGTCATACGGGAGGCGCCAGGACAAAGTAGCGGTCGAGCCGGCTCTTGTCGCCGCGCACGTCGAGGCCGTCGGCCGGGATGCGGTTCCAGAGGAACAGCATGAGGTCCGACGCGCTCCCGGCCAGCTCGACGTTGAAATCGCCGCCGTCCGCCCCGGAGGACAGCCGTACGTCCGGGCCGTCGAAGTGGACCGCCCAGTCGCCCTCGCCGTCCGTGCGCCGGAAGCGGAACCGCTCGCCCGCTCCGGCGGGCGCCTGCGTCCACTCCCGCCGCGCGGGCACCATGACCTCGAACGTCTGCGTGACCGCGTCGGCCGCCACGTCCTCGTGGATCGGGCGCGGGACGCCGAGGGCGTTCTCGGCGTCCCAGCGGTGCACGGCGGCCTCGATGGTCTGCATGCGCACCCAGAACCCGACGGTCTGCTCCTTCGACCACGTCCACGCCGGATCGCCGGCGTCGCGCTCGTTGAACAGGGCCTCCAGCCGGGCCGCCCCTTCCTCGAACCAGTCGAGCACCCCGTCCGGGATCGGCCCGAGATTGGGCGCGTGCTGCGGGTCGGGCCACCCCGTGAGGTCCGGCGGCAGCCCGGCGAAGGACAGGTCGGAGCCGTCCGGCGGCCCGTCGCGCCGGTCCTCGATGATGCTGAACACACCCCGGTGCACGGAGCCCAGGTGGATCAGCAGATCGGCGACCGACCAGCCGGGGCAGGAGGGCACCGGGGGCGCGGCGCCGGTGTCCGCCGCCTGCCGGGCGGCGTCCTGGAAGGTTCGGACCTCTCGGTGAAAGCGCGAAGCGGGTTCCATTCCCCTCACTGTGCCTCAGCCGGCTGGTCCTTCTCCACCGACTTCTCCGATGGCGGCCGCCCGAGGGCGTGAGCGACGGCGGCGGTGACCAGGGCGGCGGCCACCAGCAGGGCGCTCACCCACAGCGGCGAGCGCAGCCCGAGCCCCGCCCCGATGGTCAGGCCGCCCAGCCACGGGCCGAGCGTCGCGCCCACGTTGAGCGCGGCCGTGGCGAACCCGCCGGCCAGGGTGGGCGCGCCGGTGGCCGCGTACAGCACCTGCGAGATCAGCGTGGAGCCCACGGCGAACGAGAGCGTCCCCTGGACGAAGACGAGCACGACCGCGGGCACCGGCGCGCCTGCCGTCAGCGCGAAGAGGGCCCAGCCGGCGGCCAGCGCCGGCCCGCAGATCACCAGGAGCCGGATCGGCCGCCGGTCGGCCACCCGGCCGCTGACGCTCACGCCGGCGAACGAGCCCAGCCCGAACAGGGCCAGCATCAGGGGCATCCAGGAGGACCCGATCCCGGTGTCCCCGGTGAGCAGGGGCGCGAGGTAGGTGAACGTGCAGAAGGTGCCGCCGTTCACCAGAGCGGCCAGCAGGAGGAGGACCAGCAGCCGCGGCCGGCGCAGCGCCCGCAGCTCCCCGCGGGCCCGCGTGCCGGCCGGGGCGGGGGCCCCGGCCGGCACGGACCTGAGCACCGCGACGACGGCCGGGAGCAGCGCGACGGCCACCGCCCAGAACGCCGAGCGCCAGCCCCACATCTCGCCCAGCAGCGCGCCGCCCGGCACGCCCGCGACGCAGGCGATCGTGACGCCGCCGAGAAGCACGGAGGTGGCGCGCCCCTTGGCGTCGGAAGGCGCGAGCGCGACGGCGGTCGCCATGGCCACCGCCAGGAAGCCGGCGTTGGCCAGCGCCGCGATCACCCGCGTGCCGAGCAGCACGGCGTAGCTGGTGGTGAGCGCGCCCACCACGTGCACGACCAGGAACGTGACCAGGAAGGCCAGCAGCGCGAACCGCCGGGACCAGCGCAGGCTGAGCACCGCCATGAGCGGCGCCCCGACCACCATCCCGACGGCGAAGGCCGAGGTGAGCAGCCCCGCGGCGGGGATGGACACCCGCAGGTCCCGCGCGATGCCCGGGATGAGCCCGGACAGCATGAACTCGGACGTCCCCTGGGCGAAAACCGCCAGTCCGAGCAGGTAGACAGCGAAAGGCATGAGAGAACTCCGCGACCGTATCGAGGATCGACAGGGAAGCGGGCAGGCCGGAGAAAGGTCCTGCCCCGCTGGGGAACTGGCCGCATCACGAAGAACCGCACGGCTCGCGGAGAGCCCGGCGTCAGCGCGAGACAGCCACCGGATGACCGGTGGCTAGCGTCTTGACGCCTCGGGGCTGGACATGAGGGCGAACGTAGCAAGGCGCCGCGCCCCGCGCAAATGCTATCTTGGACCAGACGTTCCAAGTTAGGGTGCGGAGGCGCCGATGCCCGACGTGAAGCATTTCGATCCCGACGCGGTGCTGGAGCAGGTGGAGCGCCTGTTCTGGCAGCGCGGCGCCGCCACCACGGGCATCGCGGAGGTGCTCGCGGCGACCGGCCTCAGCCGTTCCAGCCTGTACGCGACCTACGGCGGCAAGCAGGACCTCTACGTGCGGGCGCTGCGCCGCTACGTCGAGCAGCGCTCGCAGCCGATGTTCCGGACGCTGGCCGACGACGGGCGCGGGCTGCCCGCCATCGAGGCGTTCTTCGACCGCCTGATCCGGATCAGGTGCGCGGGCGAGCACGCGCGCTGGGGCTGCATGGCGACCAACGCCAACGCCGAAGGCGCGGACCCGGGCGTGCGCCAGGTGCTGGACCAGCACCACGACCGGCTCCGCGCGACGATGCGCACGGCCCTGGAGGCGGCCGGCGCCCAGGGGCAGCTCGCCGACGGCCTCGACCTCGACGCGACCGCGGAGTCCCTGACCCTGCTGGCCTACGGGGTCAACCTCCGCTCGCGCGCCGGCGCGGACCCGGCCGCCCTGCGCAAGGGCGCGTCCGCCGCACTCGATTCGCTCAGAAGGGAAGCATGATGAAGCCGCAGGTAGTGATCTTCGATGTGAACGAGACGCTGACCGACATGGAGCCGATGCGGGGCAGGTTCGAGGAGGTGGGATTGTCCGGCGAGCAGATGGCGACGTGGTTAGCGAGCGTGCTGCGCGACGGGTTCGCGCTCGCGGCGGCGGGCGGTTTCGCCGAGTTCGGCCGGATCGCCGCCGACGTGCTCGGGGAGATGGGGGCCGGGGACGAGGCGGTGAGCCACGTGCTGAAGGGGTTCACCGAGCTGCGGGTGCATCCCGACGTCCCCGAGGGCATGCGGCTGCTGCGCGAGGGCGGCATCCGCCTGTTCACCATGACGAACGGGGCGGCGGCCATGACCGAGGGGATCCTGCGCCGTGAAGGGCTGCTCGATCTGGTGGAGGCCACGCTGGACGTGAGCGGCCCCCGTGCGTGGAAGCCCGCCCGCGCGGCCTACGAGTACGCGACCGGCCAGGCCGGGGTACGGCCCGACCAGGCGGTCCTGGTCGCGGTGCACCCATGGGACATCGACGGGGCCCAGCGGGCCGGGCTGTCGGGGGCCTGGCTGGAGCGGCGCGGCACGCCGTACCCGGGCGTGATGAGCGCCCCGCGCCTGTCGACCCCCGACCTGGTCTCGCTGGCCAGGCGCATCACCGGTTAGGGAAGAAGTCCGCGCCCTGGACGTACTCCATCGCCTTCGTGAAGACGGGGTCGGTCATGCGGCGCTCCAGCTCCTCGGGCGCGACCTCCTCGACGCGCGCCTGGACCCACCACAGGTTGCCGAACGGATCGCGGACCCGCCCGACCCGGTCGCCCCAGAACAGGTGCGTGACGTCGGTCACCGACGTCCCGCCCGCCTCGACGGCCCGGCGGTGGGTGGCGTCGGCGTCGGGGACGTACAGGCGCAGGAAGGCGGGGGTGGGCGGCCAGCCGGGAGCCGAGTCGAACATCATCACCACCGCGTCCCCGATCCGCACCTCCGCGTGCCCGATGCGCCCCTCGTCGTCGGTCACGCGGGCCAGCTCGACGGCGTCGAACGCGGCCTTGAGGTAGTCGATGAGCCCCGCGGTGTCGGAGCCGATGATCCACGGCGTGACGGTGGTGTATCCCTCTGGAATGTTCATGCCGGAAGGCTATTCAGGATGTAGGCCAGATCATGTCCTAGATGCGCCCGCGAGCAAGAAATCCAGCACCAGAGGGCTCGCGACCTCCCTGAACTCCTCGAAGTACGCGTGCCGCGCCCCCTCGATCATCCGCAGCTCCGCCCCCAGGATGCGGTCGGCCAGCAGCGGGGCGTTGGCCGCCGGGTTGAACACGTCGTCGGTGCCGTGCACCACCAGCGTGGGCGCGGCGATGGAGGGCAGCGCGTCCCAGCTGTCGTGCCCGGCGCTGGCGGCCAGGTGGCGGCGGCGCGCGTACGCGGGCATGGCCGGGTCGCCGACCGTGTGGTACGGGCCGGGGTGGCCGGCCAGCCAGGCGGGCGTGTACATGAGCTCCAGCAGCGCCCGCTCGGCGGCGGCCCGGTCCGGCTGGGCCAGCGACCTGCGCACGTCGTTGTCCCGCTCGAACCCGTGGGCGCCGCCCGGCGAGCTGCAGCCGAGCACCAGCGACCCGACCCGCTCGGGATGGTCGGCCGCCAGCCACTGGGCCACCCGCCCGCCCATCGACGTCCCGTAGACGTGCGCCTTCTCCACGCCCAGCTCGTCGAGCACGGCCAGCACGTCGGCGGCGAACCCGCGGGTGGTGTACGGCTCGTCGGGTTTGTCGCTGCCGCCCGTGCCGCGGTAGTCGAAGGTGACGGTGCGGAACTCCTGCTCGAAGTCCGGGCGGACGGGATCCCACCAGCGGTGCTCGTTGGCCTGTCCCTGCAGGAGGACGAGGGGCTGCCCGCCGCCGCGGACCTGGTAGGACAGCTTGACGCCGTCCACGGCTGTCGCAAATGGCATGTCTGGCATCGTAGGGGTGTCCGGTGAGCGGGGGTGGCTCCGACGTACCTGGTGAGAGGCACACGAGAGAGGACTCGGTCACCATGAAGTACATGATCTTGTCGTACGGCACGCAGCAGGACTACGACGTCCTGTCCGGCAAGGACGCCGAAGGGCAGCCCGCCTGGTCGCCGGAGGACGTCGCGGCGATGCACCGGTTCATGGAGGCGTTCAACAAGGAGCTGGAGGAGTCCGGCGAGCTCGTCGAGACGCGGGGCCTGGTCGCGCCCGTGCACACCAGGAGGCTCGAACTGCGCGACGGCGTCCCGGTCGTGACGGACGGCCCGTACGCGGAGACGCAGGAGGTGCTCGCGGGCTACTGGATCGTCGAGTGCGACAGCTTCGACCGGGCGACCGAGATCGCCGGGCGCCTGTCGAAGTGCCCGAGCCCCGGCGGCGTCTGGGACGGCAGCGTGACCGACGTCCGGCCCATCGCCGAGGGCGCCGCGGACCTGGGGTTCTGATCGACGGCATGGCGGCCGAGGACCTGCTGCGCGAGCTGGCGCCGCAGGTTCTCGGCGCGGTGGTGCGGCGTTACGGGCATTTCGCCACCGCCGAGGACGCCGTCCAGGAGGCGCTGCTGGCGGCCGCGCTGCAGTGGCCGAAGGAGGGCGTACCGGACGATCCGCGGGCATGGCTGATCACCGTCGCCGCGCGCCGGCTGACCGACCTGCTCCGCAGCGAGCAGGCGCGCCTGCGCCGCGAGGACACCGTGGCGGCCTGGAGGCTGCCGGAGGACTGGCTGGCGCCCGCCGCCGACCAGCCCGTCCCCGGGGCGGACGACACGCTGATCCTGCTGTTCATGTGCTGCCACCCGTCGTTGTCGCCGGCCTCGCAGATCGCGCTCACCCTGCGCGCGGTCGGCGGCCTGACGACGGCGGAGATCGCCCGCGCGTTCCTGGTGCCCGAGGGCACGATGACGCGCCGCATCACGCGGGCCAAGCAGCGGGTCAAGGACAGCGGCCTGCCGTTCGGGCTGCCCAGGGGGGAGGAGCGGGCCGAGCGCCTCGCCGTGGTGCTGCACGTACTCTACCTGATCTTCAACGAGGGGTACGCCGGCACGTCGGGGGCCGACCTGGTGCGCGCGGAGCTGACAGACGAGGCGATCCGGCTGGCCCGCATGGCGCACCGGCTGCTGCCCGACGACCCCGAGGTGGCGGGGCTGCTCGCGCTCATGCTGCTCACCGACGCGCGGCGTCCGGCGCGTACGGGCCCCGACGGCGCGCTGATCCCCATGGCCGAGCAGGACCGCGGCAAGTGGCACGCCGGCTACGTCGCCGAGGGCGTCGACCTGGTCACCCGGGCGCTCACCCGCGGCACACCGGGCCCCTACCAGCTCCAGGCGGCGATCGCGGCCGTGCACGACGAGGCGCCGAGCGCGGAGGAGACCGACTGGCCGCAGATCGTCGTGCTGTACGAGCTGCTGATGCGCGTCGCGGGCAACCCCATGGTGGCACTCAACCACGCCGTCGCCGTGGCCATGGCCCGCGGCCCGCTCGCGGGGCTCCGCCTGCTCGAACCCCTCCAGGAGCACCTGTCGGGCGACCACCGGCTGCACGCGGTCCGCGGGCACCTGCTGGAGATGGCGGGCGACCACGCGGCCGCCCGCGACTCCTACGAGGAGGCGGCCAGGCGTACGACCAGCTTCCCGCAGCAGCGTTACCTGCGTGGCAGGGCGGCGCGGCTCTAGCCCTTTTTCGCCTCGACGTACCATTCGCGGCCGAGCAGCAGGCCGAACACGGGCGCCGGGAGCCGCACGAGCACTCTCGCGACGGCGGACAGCCGGCCGCTGCCGCTGATCTGGGAGTGGTGGGCGGCCAGCGCCCGCTGCTTCCGCGCGGCGTAGCGGCGCACGTCGATCCTGTGGGTGATGGCCTCGCTGGGGCTGTACCTCCCGGCCAGCTCGCGTTCGTCGTAGCGGAGGGGGATCCGGAGCAGGCGGATCAGGCGTACCAGCCGGACCGCGACGTCGCGCGGGAGCGTGGCCTCCAGCACGCGGGGCACCCCGGCCAGCTCGGCGGCCCGCTTGCCGACCTCGTGCACCCTGACGTGGTCGCGGTGGCCGTACCCGCCGTTGGGGTCGTAGCTGAGCAGGAGGTCCACCTTCTCCTCGCGCAGGATCGCGGCGAGCCTGGCCGCGGCCTCCTCCGTGCTCGCGCGCACGAACCGCATCCGGTCCGGCGGGTCGGGATACAGGTCCTTGCCGTGCCCGCTGTCGGCGTAGCCCAGGTGCTCGACGCGCGCCACGCCCAGCTCGGCAGCGGCGGCGCGCAGCTCGTTCATCCTGGTCGTGCCGCCCTCCGCGACGGACTTCATGACGCCGTCGGTCGCGACCACGACGATCACGCGGTGGCCCTCGTCGGCGGCGCGGGCGAGCGTGCCGCCGGTCAGGAGCACCTCGTCGTCCGGATGAGCGTGGAACGCCAGGAGTGTCGCCATGGATGGCCACCCTATATTCCATTGACGGAGTGAGTGCTCACTCCGTAACTTGATAGCCATGACGAACACAACAGGCCGGCGACGCGCGCCGGCGATGAGCCCAGAACAGCGCCGCGACATGATCGTCCGGGCGGCGCTCCCGTTGGTGGTGGAGTACGGCACCTCCGTGACCACCGCCCAGGTCGCCCGCGCGGCGGGCATCGGCGAAGGCACGATCTTCCGGGCCTTCGGCGACAAGGAGACCCTGCTGGCCGCCTGCATGGCGGAGGCGGCGCGGCCCGACGACACGCTCGCGCACGTGGGGGCGATCGCGCTGGACGTGCCGCTGGAGGAGCGGCTGATCGAGGCCGCCGATACGCTGCGCGGCTACCTGGCCCGGATGGGCGCGGTCGCGGGCGCCCTGACCGCCTCGGGCGGCCTCCGCCGCGACCCCCGCCTCCTGGACGCCCCCTCAGAGGAGGGCCGTGGCGCGACCTCCGACGCACCCGAAGAGGGGCGTGGCGCGCAAGGAGGGGCCGGGCGGGCGCTCTCGGGACGGGAGGCGTCGATGGCGGCCACCCGCGAGGTCCTGTCCGGGCTGTTCGAGCCAGAGCGCGACGACCTCAGGCTGCCCCCGGAGCGGCTGGCCGAGGCGTTCCAGTTCCTGATCCTGGCCTCCGGGCGGGGCGGGTCCTCCCCGCTCACCTCGGCCGAGCTGGTCGACCTGTTCCTGCACGGCGCCCTGAAGGGCGGCGAGGCCGGGTGACGGACCTCTACGAGGACCTCCCGGCCCGCAGCCGCACGGCGGTGACGTACGCCCTGCTCGGCTGCGCCTTCCTGGGCATGCTGGACGGCACCGTGGTCGGCACCGCTCTCCCGCGCATCGTCGAGCAATTAGGCGGGTCGGGCTCGTGGTACGTGTGGCTGGTCACCGCGCAGCTCGGCGGCACCCTGAGCCTGGCCTGCACGCAATCCCTGCTCGCCGGGCCCAGGGTCACGGCGGGTGGTCTGGGGGCGACGGTGGCATGGATCGGCGGGGTGGCGGGGGTGCCGGCGGTCGCGGCCATCCTCGCCATGCGCGACACCGCCGTCACGGCCCCGCCCAAGGTCCCGGCCCGCCCTTAGGGCAGGGGGTGGCGGCGCGGCCTCGGAAATTCGTGTCGGGGTGGGGAATGTTCGGCGGGCGGGTGTGGTTACATAGATCGTGGCCGGTGTGTCCAGTGTCCCCGGGCCTCACCTATTGCCTTCGCGGAATACCGTTCGGCTGGAGCCGCGTTGTGCCTTTCGCCGAGAGGCGACCTGCACACCGGTTCGCATACGTTGAGCGCCCGCCCTCTCCGGAGGGGGGGCGCTCAATAATTTCCGCTCAATACTTCCCGTAGTACGGGTCCGTGACGCCTCCGGGAGAGCTCAGCGCCTCCGTGTCGAGCCCGGTCAGCCGGGCCCCCGCCTGGTAGGCGCTGTCCAGGAACTCCAGCACGGACGCGACCGGATCACCCATCGCGCGCACGTCGTCGTACCGGAGGATGGCCAGGTGGCTGCCCCGGGCGGGCAGCCACTCGGCCTCGACGGGCCGCAGCGGCTCGAGTTCGAGGCCCTTGGGCTCCGGCGCGGTGTAGGAGTAGAAGGCCGGCCACGGCCGCTCCTTGTCGCCGAACCAGAACCCCGAGCTGATGACCTCCCAGCTGTACGCCTCCCGCGTGACCGGGTCCGCGTCGGGCGAGACCCGGACCACGCGGCCGGTGAAGCGCGTCACGGCGATGTCGAACGTGTGCCAGAAGTGGTGCACCGGCGAGGTCTTGCCGGCGAAGTCGGCGGCGAAGCGGTCGAGGAGCTGCACCACCTGCGACAGGATCCGCCAGTAGCGATTGATCAGGACGGGGTCGTACCGGGCGTGCAGGGTGTCGTCGGCGAACGGCGTGTCGTCGCCCAGGTCGAACGGCACGGCCCAGATCTCCGGCCGGATCCCCAGCCCCGCGAGCGTCTCGAAGAGCCGGTCGTGGAACGACGCCACCGACCGCCCGATCAGGCTGAACTCCGCGCTGCGCCCGTCGAGGACGTCCACCACCAGCCGGTGGCGGACCAGGTCGAAGTCGATGCTGAACAGCGCTTGCTCGCCCAGCCCGCCCATCGGCCGCGTGGTGAGCCCGCGGCCGGTCGGGTGGAAGGGCACCTGCCACCAGTGGTTGCGCCGGTTGCTCGACGACAACCGGATCTTCCCCACGATCTGCGCGAACCTGTGAAAGGTCTCCTTGGCCTCCGCCCACTCGGCGAGCGGCATGGCTGGGAACAACTCCATGAGACCAATGGTAACTACCGTATGTAATGGGACAGTTCCCACGGGTCATGGGCAGAGAAGACTGTGACGCCGTGGTCGTGCGCGAGCGAGCGCAGGCGTTCCTGGCTCGACACCCGGCGCTCGGCGTCGACCTGGGCGCCGACCTGCACGATGTCCATCAGCGGGTGCGCTTGCGGCTCGCGGTCCAGCTCGCCGTGGTAGAAGTACGCGTCCCCCGCGTGCAGCAGCCAGCGCTCGCCGTCGTTGACCGCCACGCCGGCGTGCCCGCGGGTGTGCCCGTCCAGCGGCACGAGCAGGAAGTCCTCGCCCAGCCCCGTCAGCGGCCGCACTCCGTCCACGCCCAGCCACCGGGTGCCCGTGTCCGGATAAGTCACCCATTTTGGTGAGTGGGCCCAGTGGCCCGGGCGGTAGCGGCGGTTCGGGGCCTGAGCGATGGCGTCCTCCAGCTCGACCTCCATGACGTGCACCTGGGCGTGCGGGAAGTCGGGCAGGCCGCCGCTGTGGTCCACGTCCAGGTGGGTCAGCACGATGTGCCGTACGTCGAGCGGGTCGTAGCCGAGCGCGGCGACCTGCCGTACGGCGGTCTCGTCGGGCGAGAGCAGCGGCCCGACGAGCTCCGCCCACTCGCGCTCCAGCATCTCCTCGGGCTTGGCCACGTCGTCGAGGCCCAGCCCGGCCTCGACCAGGACGAGCCCGGAGGCGGGCGTCTCGACCAGCAGCGCGTGGCACACGGCGGGCGCCGCCGGCTGTCCGTCCAGGGATTCGATCTCGCGCATGGAGCCGAGATTCAGGTGGTGAATTCGCATGCGCACTAGACTGCGACTTGAAGCGCGGTTCAAGTCAAGGAGCCAGGTCGTGGCAGACACGTTGATCGACATAGGCGAGGTGGCCAGGCAGAGCGGGCTGGCCGCGTCGGCGCTGCGGTTCTACGAGCGCAAGGGGCTCATCCAGGCGGAAGGACGCAACGGCCTGCGCCGCGCGTACCGGCCCGAGACGCTGGAGCGCCTGGCGCTGATCACGTGCGCCCGCGACGCGGGGTTCACGCTGTCGGAGATCGCCGAGTTCCTGCGCGCCAGGCCGTCCGACGCGAGGCTGCGCGAGCGCATGGCGGCCAAGGAGCGCGAGGTCTCCGAGCGGGTCGCGCAGCTCACCCGGTTGCGCGACAGCCTGCGGCACGCGGTGACCTGCGACCACGACCCGCTCGTGGAGTGTCCCGAGTTCAAGCAGGCCGTGCGCCGCGTGCCGCTGGGCTGAGCACGCTCGTCAGCTCGGGTTGACGTACTTCCTCGGTCGCAGGGCATGGGCGCGCAGGGCCGCCAGGGCGGCGAGCTGGCCGGAGCGGTCCATCCGCACCGCCAGCTCGTCACTGAAGGCCAGCCCCAGGGCGGTGAGCTGCGAGATCAGGTCGGCCACCGGCGCGGCGACGTCCTCCACGGTCGTGGTGGGATGCCAGCCCTCGCCGCCGACCACTTCCGCCACCCGCTCGCGCAACTCGGTGGGCGACATCAGCGTGCCGTCGGCCAGCAGCATCAGCGCGGCCTCCCGCGCCGACACCTCGAACTCGTGCTTGCCCCTGGCCAGCAGCAGCCTCGTGACCGACGACCACATGGCCGACTTCGACTTGAGCAGCCGCCGGCCGTAGTCGGTGATGGCCAGCTTCGTGCCGTCGCGGCTGATCGCGCCCAGCTCCCGCTCGGCCAGCTCGCGCAGCCTGAGCGCCTCGGGCGAGGGTGCCAGCCGCAGCGGCAGGCTCTCCTCCGAGGCGGCCAGGGTGAGGAGTCGGTGCAACGGGGGCAGGGCCTGGGGGGTGATGGGCGCGTGCAGGCGCACCTCGAACGGCTGGGCGAGCTCGCGCCTGGCCGGGCCGCGGCCCAGCACCCAGCGGTTGAGGCGTTCGCCGTGCACCCGGTTGAGCCAGCTGTCGCCGCCCAGCTCGGAGCGGGGCTCGGTGAGCCAGCGGCGGGTCAGGGCGGTGCGGTCGACGGTCTCGCCGGCGACGATCGCCAGTTCCAGGGCGGCGGAGCAGGCGATGTGCGCGCCCAGCTCCTCGGGCCCCATGATCATGCTCCACTGCAGTTCGGGGACGTCGGGCGGGAGCACACCCGTGGCCTCGAGCGCCTGCTGATAGGCGCCGGTGCCGGCGTCCTCACCCTCGCGGGCGTAGGTACGGAGGATCTGGAGGGTCGTGGGTGACACGCACAGAGCGGCATAGCGCTCCATCCCGCCGAGCTGGAGCAGCCGGCCGAGCGAACGTGCCAGACGTTCGTGGTCGCCGCCCACCTTGAGCGGCAACGTGTACCAGAGGAACTCGCAGACGTCGAGCTGGGTCACCGTTTCCAGCGGCTCCCCACCCGTCAGCCATTCGACGGCGGTCCTGGCCTCCTCGGCCAGCTCCGGCTGAGAGCGCTCCAACTCGGCGAGCAGGGCGGTGACATCCGGTGCACTCATGCCTCGAAGTTTGCCGTATCGACCCCTGGCCTGACGATGACCGAATCCGGTGCGTATTGGGTCTTGCACAGCGATAGCCCTAAGAAACCACTAATTGGCGGACGGTAAGCAGATCATATCCACCGTTTCTCGAACAACATGCGGGCCTTCCACTCGGTGTAGGGGATGAGTTCGGCGGACAGGATCGGGTGCAGCCACCAGAAGTTGATGAGCGCGAGCAGCGTGAACGCGCCGACCACGGCGGCCCCGACGGTGCGCCGTACCGGCATCGCCCCCGTGGCCGTCGGTTTCGACGACCCGATCAGCAGCCCGGCGCACAGCGTGATGGCCAGCACCATGAACGGCACCATCGGGATGGCGTAGAACAGGAACATCGTACGGTTGTCGGCGATGGCGAAGTAGATCCACGGCACCAGGCCCATGGCGTACGACAGCAGCACGGCCCCCGCCCGCCAGTCGCGCGTGGAGACGTACCACGCGATCAGGGCCACCAGCGCGGCCACCGCCCCGAACCAGATCACCGGCGTGCCCACGCCCAGCACGGCCTCGGAGCAGTCCTTGACGCCGCACGTGTTCTGCTTGCCCTCGTAGTAGAAGGCGACCGGGCGCAGCAGCAGCGGCCACTGCCAGGGCTCCGACATGTACGGGTGCGAGGTCTCCAGCCCGCTGTGGAACGTGTAGACCTGCCACTGGTACTTGATCCACGACCGCATCGAGTCGACCACGAAGAACACGGGCCCGGACGAGGTCGCCTGGGCCCAGTTGCGCCCGTAGCCGGTCGCGTTGACGAACCAGCCGACCCAGGTGGCCATGTAGGTGACGAACGGCACCGCGGCGAACGCCAGGAACGCCTGCGGCACGTCCTTGTTGAACGCCCCGACGTAGGGATGCCGCAGCCCGACGGCCCGGCGCGCACCGAAGTCCCACATCACGGACATGATCGCGAACGCCACGGCGAACGCCAGCCCCGACCACTTGACCGACATCGCGAAGGCCAGGCAGACCCCCGCGGCGATCCGCCACCACCTGATCCCCAGCGCGGGGCCGTGCGGCGAGAGCGGCGAGTTCTCGTACCAGGTCGCGAGCCGTTCGCGCGCCTGGTCGCGGTCGACCACCAGGCAGGCGAAGGCGGCCAGCACCCAGAACATCAGGAAGATGTCGAGCAGCGCCGTGCGCGAGAGCACGTAGTGCAGGCCGTCGAGGGCCAGCAGCAGGCCGGCGAAGCAGCCCAGCAGCGTCGACCGCGTCATCCTGCGGGCCACCCTGGCCAGGATGAGGATCGACAGCGAACCGATCAGCGCGGCGGCGAAGCGCCAGCCGAACGGGTTGAGACCGAACAGCCACTCGCCCGCGCCGATCATCCACTTGCCCAGCGGCGGGTGGACGACATAGGAGGCGCACTTGTCGAGCGTCTCGGGCGTGCACGACTGCCAGATGCCGGTGTTGCCGGCGATGATCGCCTTGTCGGCGTCCTTGATGGTCGTCCGCTCGACGCCCCAGGTGATCAGCGAGAACGCGTCCTTCATGTAGTACGTCTCGTCGAACACCACGGTCTTGGGGTGGCCCAGGTTGATGAAGCGCAGGACGGCGCCGAAAAGGGTGACCAGCAGGGGGCCGATCCAGCCCCACAGGATGCTGCCGTGCATGGGAGGCACGAGCCGTTCGCGTACGGACATCGTCTTGGGAAGGCTGTCGCCGACCTCCGAGCTCTCGTTGGCCTGGTATGGGGAATCGGTCACCGCCATTCGGACATCGTACGGGCCCCAAGCCGATAGCAAACGCAGAAACACGGTTATTTGGGATGCCCTGCCACAATGGTCGGGTGACAGGAGACGGCAGGTTGGTGCTGGCAGGAGCCCCCATCGGCCAGGCGGGTGACGTCTCGCCGCGGCTGCGCGAGCTGCTTCGCAGCGCCGACGTGGTGGCCGCCGAGGACACCCGGCGGCTGCGCAGGCTCGCGACCGAGCTGGACGTGGAGATCGAGGGCCGGGTGGTGTCCTATTACGACCAGAACGAGGTGGCCCGGGCCAAGGAGCTCCTGGAGACCCTGAAAGAGGGCCGCACGGTCGTGGTCATCACGGACGCGGGCATGCCGGGCGTCTCCGACCCCGGCTACCGCCTGACGCGCCTGGCGGTCGACGAGGGCATCACGGTCACGGCGCTGCCGGGGCCGAGCGCCGTCACGACCGCGCTGGCCGTGTCCGGGCTGGCCAGCGACCGGTTCTGCTTCGAGGGCTTCCCGCCGCGCAAGCCGGGCGAGCGGGCCCGCCGCCTGGCCGCCCTGGCGGGCGAGGAGCGCACGATGGTCTTCTTCGAGTCGCCGCGGCGGCTGGCGAGCTCCCTGGAGGCCATGGCCGAGGCGTTCGGCCCCGACCGGCAGGCCGCCGTGTGCCGCGAGCTGACCAAGACGTACGAGGAAGTACGGCGGGGCGGGCTCGGCGAGCTGGCCGAATGGGCGGCGAAGGACGTCAAGGGCGAGATCACGCTCGTGGTCGCCGGATACGCGCCGGGGGAGGGCGAGCCGGACCTGGACGAGCTGGTCGCCGAGGTGGACCGCAGGGTCGCCGAGGGCGTCCAGCGCAAGATCGCCGTCGCCGACGTGGCCAAGCAGGCGGGCATCCCCAAACGCGAGCTGTATGACCTGGTTCACAGGAGATCCCCTACGCCATAGGGTGCGCATCGTGAGGAACTGGGGGGTTTCCGCTCAGCGACTGGTCCCGCCGATGCCGGGGACACCCATGCTGGGCTGGGCCGGGCCGATCCTGGTCGCGCTGTTCGGCGGCCTCCTGCGTTTCATCAGGCTCGACGAGCCCAAGGCCGTCGTCTTCGACGAGACGTACTACGCCAAGGACGCGTACTCGCTGATCACCCACGGCGTCGAGCGGACCATGCTCGGCGACGCCAAGGACCCGATCGCCGACAAGCGCCTCATCACCGGCAACCTGGACATCTTCCGGCAGTGTCCGCAGCCCGACGACTGCGCCTCCTTCGTGGCGCACCCGCCGCTGGGCAAGTGGATGATCGGCGTGGGCGAGTGGCTGTTCGGGATGGACCCGTTCGGCTGGCGCTTCGCCGCCGCGCTGATCGGCACGCTGTCCATCCTGATCATGGCCAGGGTGGCGCTCAGGATGACGCGGTCGACGCTGCTCGGCTGCCTGGCCGGGCTGCTGCTCTCGCTCGACGGCCTGCACCTGGTGCTGTCGCGCACGGCGCTGCTGGACATCTTCCTGATGTTCTGGGTGCTGGCCGGGTTCGCCTGCCTGGTCACCGACCGGGACTGGGCGCGGCAACGGCTGGCCGACCGGTACGAGCGGGGGCCGATCATCGAGCTGGGGCCGCGGCTGGGGTGGCGGCCGTGGCGGCTCGCAGCCGGGCTCTGCCTAGGGGCGGCGTGCGCGGTGAAGTGGTCGGGGATCTTCTTCCTGATCGCGTTCGCGGTCATGAGCCTCATGTGGGACATGGGGGCCAGGCGGGCGCTCGGGATACGCCGGCCGTACCGGGGGACGTTCTCGTACGACCTGCCGGGCGCGTTCGGGGCCATGGCGCTCGTGCCCGCGCTCACCTTCGTGGCGTCGTGGACCGGGTGGTTCGCCACCGCCGGCGGCTGGGGGCGCAACTGGGCGCAGGCCACCTCGTCCGGGCCCGTGTTCTTCGTGGTCGACTCGGTGCGGTCGTGGCTGCAGTACCAGCTGCAGGTGCTGGGCTATCACAGCAACCTGCACGAATACCACCCGTACATGTCGGAGCCGTGGCAGTGGCCGCTGCTGATCAGGCCGGTCTCGTTCCACTACCCGTCGGACATCCCGCCGTCGGCGTGCGGGGCCGACAAGTGCTCACAGGCCGTGCTCGGGGTCGGCACCCCGGCCCTGTGGTACGCCGCCGTGCCGGCGCTGGTCGGCCTCGTCGCCTGGTACGTGGCCACGCGCGACTGGCGGGCGGGGGCGGTGCTGCTGAGCGTCGCGGCCGGCTGGCTGCCGTGGTTCTACTACGCGCTCGCCGACAACCGGACGATGTACCTGTTCTACATGATCCCCGTCGTGCCGTTCATGGTGCTGGCGCTCGTGCTGGTGGCGGGGCTGGTGCTGGGCAGACAGGACGCCCCCGCGCCCCGGCGGGCGACCGGGGCCGCGCTGGTGGGGGCGTTCGCGCTCATCATGCTGGTCAACTTCTGGTGGCTCTATCCGGTGCTGACCGCCGAGACGATCACACACGCAGACTGGTGGGCTCGGATGCTGATGCGTTCCTGGGTGACCGCCGCGCCCAAGTGACGCCGCGGCGCAGCGTGATCGCCGCGGCTACGCAGGCCAGCGGGACGGCCGGGAGCACGTACCGGTAGTCGAACTCCGCCGTCGCCGCCGGGGCCAGCAGCAGCCCCACCGCGCCCAGCCACGGCAGCACCACCGGGCCGCCGAACTTGCGCCACCTGACCGCGACGCCGTAGAGGCCGATCAGCAGGATGCCGCCGAGCATGATGCCGCGCAGGTAGAACACCTTCTGGTAGCCGCTCATGATGTCGGCCCACGGGTGCACGATCCGGGTCTCCGGCGGGCCCTGCTCGTAGCTGAAGGCGTCGGTGTCGGTGCGGCCGCCCGCGTACGACGACCACTTCGGCAGCCGCTTGGGCTGGCCGCTCTCGTCCGGCTCGACGTACGGCTTGAACTCGTACATCCCGTACGTGGACGGGTCGGGGAACATCGGCCGGCCCCAGTGGAAGGAGCGGAAGAAGTCACGCGTGACCACCTTGAGGTAGTCGCCGGGCTGCGACAGGATCGCCCGCGTGGCGAACGCGCTGGCCGCGTCGTTGGTGATCTCGCTCCACTTCTTGTTGATGCCCCACCGGTGCAGCACCTCGCCGGTGCCCGTGCCGTCGCCGTTGCCCTGGCCCCACAGGTACCACTGCGCGTAGTCCTTGCGCTGGTTGACCGGGTCGTTGATGCACAGCAGGAGGAGCTGGACCTCCTTGTACTTGTCGATCTTCATCTTGTTGCAGTCGGCGAAGATGGCCGTGCGCATGTAGAGGATGAGGCCGTCGCTGTTGGTCATCGCGAACTTGCCGTACGCGGAGGCGAACCAGCCCATGTACGCCATCACCGGCACCGCGCAGGCCGCGATCACGGCGACGATCGGGCGCCAGCCGGTCCGCTTGACCAGCAGGTAGAGCACCACCAGCGCCAGGATCGGCAGGCCGATCGAGCGGGTCAGCCACGTCAGCGCCAGCAGCAGGCCGACGACCGCGCCCGCCCGCCACGACAGCCGCCGCTTCCACAGCACCAGCGTGATGACGCCCACCACGAGCAGCGTGAACATGCTGTCGGACATCACCAGCTGCTCGAGCTGGATCTGGTAGGCGTCCAGCAGCACCGGCGCCGCAGCCAGCGTGGCGCCCCACTTCGGCAGCCGGAACTTGATCCGCAGCAAGGCGTAGATCAGGCAGGCCGTGGCCAGGCCCATCAGGTGCTGCGTGAAGATCACCAGCGCGAAGCTGTGGAACGGCTTGAGCAGCAGGAGCCAGAAGCTGTAGCCGTCGGGCCTGATCGGGTGCGGCCGCGGGTGCAGCGCCACCGAGACGTACTCGTAGGAGTCGTTGAACCACATGGCCGGGCCGTAGCCGAGCATGGTGATGAGCCGCAGCACGGCGCCTACGCCGAAAACCGCGGCGAACACTCGATGCCGGCGCAAGAATGACAGCCAACGAGCTGCCCGGCCAGGAGCGGAGTGGTCCACAGGGGTAATCTCCGCGACGCTCACCATGCTGTAAAGAATGCCAGTCGTTTTTGGGTCTTGACCCGAGCACGGTTGGGCACAGGGCATGATGGTTCACTGGAAGAGTCTTAACTGAAGGGTAGACACGTGGAACTGACGGTGGTCATGCCCTGCCTCAATGAGGCGGAGACCGTGGAAGTCTGTGTACGCAAGGCGCTGGCGTGCATGGAGGAGCACGGCATCGAGGGCGAGGTCCTGATCGCCGACAACGGCAGCACGGACGGCTCGCAACAGCTCGCCCGCGACGCCGGAGCCCGCGTGGTCCACGTCGACGAGAAGGGCTATGGCAACGCCCTCATGGGCGGGATCAGGGCGGCGCGCGGCAAATACGTCATCATGGGCGACGCCGACGACTCCTATGACTTCACCGCGCTGCTGCCGTTCGTCGAGCAGTTGCGCGACGGCGCCGACCTGGTGATGGGAAACCGCTTCAAGGGCGGCATCGCCCCGGGCGCCATGCCACCGCTCCACCGCTACCTCGGCAACCCGGTGCTGTCGTTCATCGGCCGGCTGTTCTTCCCCTCGGCCATCGGTGACTTCCACTGCGGGCTGCGCGGATTCCGGCGCGACTCGATCCTCAAGCTGCAGCTGCAGACGGGCGGCATGGAGTTCGCCTCCGAGATGGTGGTCCGCTCCACGCTGTCGGGCCTCGACGTGCGCGAGGTGCCCACCACGCTCTCGCCCGACGGCCGCTCCCGCCCGCCGCACCTGCGCTCGTGGCGCGACGGCTGGCGCCACCTGCGCTTCCTGCTCCTCTACAGCCCGAAGTGGCTGTTCTTCTACCCCGGCGTGCTGATGATGATCATCGGCCTCGTCGCCGGCACGGCGCTGACGTTCGGCCCGGTGGAGATCGGGGAGCTGGCCTTCGACGTCGACACCCTCGTCGGGTCGTCCGCCCTGGTCGTGATCGGCTTCCAGGCGGCCCTGTTCGCCGTGTTCACCAAGGTCTACGCGGCCGAGGAGGGCTTCCTGCCCGAGTCGCCGCGCATCCGGCGGCTGATCGACATCGTGAGCCTGGAGAAGGGGCTCGTGGTCGGCGGCCTGCTGGCGCTGGCCGGTCTGATCGGCCTGGTGATGTCGCTGGTCCACTGGCAGGTGCGCAGCTTCGGCGAGCTCGACCCGCGCGAGTCGCTGCGTATCGTCGTGCCCTCCGCGACCGCTCTGATCATGAGCTTCCAGACGATCTTCGCGGCGCTGTTCATCAGCATCCTCGGCATCCGCCGTACGCGCGAGAGCTCCATCGACGTGGCCGCCAAGGCCGCCGAGGAGGCCGCGGAGGCGGTTTCCCTCGAGGACTCCAAGCGATAGCCGTTCCGCACGGCGGGGTCCTGAGGGGCCCCGCCGACACGGGGGAATCGGTCCGAGAGGGACAGGGAGCCCCGTAGGCTAAGGACTATGTCCCAGCACATCTTGACCGCCGTCGCGTGGCCTTACGCAAACGGCCCCCGCCACATCGGGCACGTCTCCGGGTTCGGCGTGCCGTCCGACGTCTTCAGCCGCTACCAGCGGATGGCGGGCAACAAGGTGCTGATGGTGTCAGGCACCGACGAGCACGGCACGCCCATCCAGGTGCAGGCCGACAAGGAGGGCGTGAGCGCCAGGGAGCTGGCCGACCGCTACAACCGCGTCATCGCCGAGGACCTCACCGGCCTCGGGCTCTCCTACGACCTGTTCACCAGGACCACGACGAAAAACCACTACGCCGTCACACAAGAGATCTTCAAGGGCCTCTACGACAACGGCTATATCTTCCCCAAGACCACGATGGGGGCGATCTCCCCCTCGACCGGCCGCACGCTGCCCGACCGCTACATCGAGGGCACCTGCCCCATCTGCGGCTACGACGGCGCGCGCGGCGACCAGTGCGACAACTGCGGCAACCAGCTCGACCCGATCCAGCTGATCAACCCCAAGAGCCGCATCAACGGCGAGACGCCCGTGTTCGTCGAGACCGAGCACTTCATGCTCGACCTGCCCGCCTTCGCCGGCGTGCTCGGCTCCTACCTGCAGTCCAAGCAGGGCGAGTGGCGGCCCAACGTGCTGAAGTTCGCGCTCAACCTGCTCGGCGACCTGCAGCCGCGCGCGATCAGCCGCGACCTCGACTGGGGCGTGCCGATCCCGCTCGACGGCTGGCGCGACCAGCCCAACAAGCGGCTCTACGTGTGGTTCGACGCGGTGATCGGCTACCTGTCGGCCTCCATCGAGTGGGCCAGGCGCTCGGGCGACCCCGACGCGTGGCGCGAGTGGTGGCAAAACCCCGACGCCCGCGGCTACTACTTCATGGGCAAGGACAACATCGTCTTCCACGCCGAGATCTGGCCGGCGATGCTGTTCGGCTACAGCGGGCAGGGCGAGCGCGCCGGCACGCCGGGCTCGCTCGGCGGGCTCGAGGTGCCGTCCGAGGTGGTCTCCAGCGAGTTCCTGACCATGGAGGGCAAGAAGTTCTCCTCCTCCAGGCAAGTAGTAATTTACGTAAGAGATTTCCTGGCGCGTTACGACGCCGACGCCCTGCGCTACTACATCGCGGTGGCCGGACCGGAAAATCAGGACACCGATTTCACCTGGCAGGAGTTCGTCAACCGCAACAACGGCGAGCTGGTCGCGGCCTGGGGAAACCTGGTCAACCGGTCGATCTCGATGGCGGCGAAGAACTTCGGGGCGGTGCCCGAGGCGGGCGACCTCACCGACGCCGACCGGGCACTGCTGGAGCGCTCGCGCAAGGCGTTCGCGCCGGTGGGCGCGGAGCTGAGCAGGTCGCGCTTCAAGAACGCGATCAACGAGGCGTTCGACGTGGTCCGCGAGGCCAACAAATATCTGGCCGAGCAGGAGCCGTGGAAGCTCAAGGAGGACCCGGAGCGGCAGAAGTCGATCCTGCACGTCGCGCTCCAGGTCGTCGACGACGCCAAGACGATGCTCACGCCGTTCCTGCCCGGCTCGTCCAACAAGGTGTTCGCCATGCTCGGCGGCGAGGGCGTGTGGTCGGGCATGCCGGAGATCCGCGAGGTCGACGAGGACGGCGGCACTCCGTACCCGGTGATCACCGGCGAGTACGACGGGGCGGCCCGCTGGGAGCACCGGCCGATCAAGCCGGGCACGCCGCTCGCGCCGCCCGTGCCGCTGTTCAAGAAGCTCGACCCGAAGGTCGTGGACGAGGAGCTGGCCCGGCTGGGCGAGTGATCTCGTAGGCTCCATAGTCCTTGAGGCTGATGGCGCTCGCGGTCTTCCTGACCGACTTCGCCATCAGCCCCTTCCACGGCAGGTACGGCAGGAGCCGGTAGTTCTGGTTCATGAACCAGGCCATGAACCTGTTCTCCGGCACCATGAACCTGCTGACGCCCACGGCCGACCGCTGGCACCCCTCGGCATAGGCACGCACCTCCTGCTCGTAGCGGGCGAAGGCGGCGCGGTGGTCGCCGCCGGCCCCCGCCAGTTCGCCCGCCAGCACGTACGCGCTCACCATCGCCAGCCCGGTGCCCATGCCGGACAGCGGGGAGGCGCAGCAGGCGGCGTCGCCGAGCAGCACCACCCGGCCGCGTGACCAGGAGTCCAGGCGGATCTGGCTGATCGAGTCGAAGTAGAAGTCGTCGGTCTGCCGCATCCTGCGCATCAGCTCCGGGACCTCCCAGCCGACGCCCTCGTACGCCCGCGCCAGGAGCTCCCGCTGGCGGCCGACGTCGTGCCGGTCGTAGTCGAGCGGCGGCGAGCCGAACCAGAACACCGCCCTGGCCTCGCTGTTCCCCCTGGCGCTGTAGATCGCGACCATCTTGCCCGGCGGGTTGTAGGTGTGGCCGGTGTGGTCGAGCCCCAGGTAGTTGTCGACCGGGAACACCGCCGCGTAGAGGCCCAGGTACGACAGGTAGTCCCGCTCGGGGCCGAAGGCCAGGGAGCGCACGTTGGAGTGCAGGCCGTCCGCGCCCACCACGAGGTCGAAGCGCCTGGCCCGGCCCCGCTCGAAGGAGACCGTCACTCCGTCCGCGTCCTGGTCGAGGGCCGTGATGGAGTCGCCGAAGACGTACTCGGTGCTGGACTCGGTGGCGGCGTGCAGGATGCGGGCCAGGTCGCCGCGGAGGATCTCGATGTCGCCCGCGAACAGGTCGGCGGGCATGGCCACGATCTTCTTCCCGGCCTCGTTGACGTTCCACATGGCGCCCATGTGGGTCTGCTCGCGTTCGACGGCGTCCAGGATGCCCATCTTGCGCAGGACGGTCAGGTGCGCCTCACCGCGGAAGTCCACGGAGTGGCCGCCCTCACGCAGGGCGGGGGCGCGTTCGACGATGGTGGCGCGATGGCCGTACCGGGTGAGCCAGAGAGCCAGCGCGGGCCCGGCGACGCTCGCACCGGAGATCAAAATGTCCATGCCCCAGACCCTGCCGGCCCGGCCTCACCGCGCCCTCACCGCGCCCTCACCGCGCCCTCACCGCGCCCTCACCACGGGGTCGGTTGATCGGTGACGACGGCGATGGCGCTCAGCGGTGAGCGGTCGATGACCTCGTCGGGCACCCCGGCGAGCGCCAGCGCCTCCCGGGGCGAGAGCTGGGCTCCCGCCCGCCGCGCCCGCGCGTAGGCCGCCTCGCCCAGCGCGGCCCGCACCCGCCTCGCGAACTCGGGCTCCTGGGGCAGCTCGATCCCCCGCATGACGACGGCGGCTCCCAGCAGCGTGGCCGCCGGCTCGGCGGCGCCGTCATCGAACGCCAGCCCGGCCAGCGCCTCGAACGCCCGGGCGGTCTCGGGCAGCGCGCCCGATTCGACCGCGCCCGCCACCGCCCGCTCGTAGGACGCTCTGGCCGCCTTCCGATCCCCGTCGGCCTCGGCCACCCGGCCCAGGCCGACGTGGAGCCGGGCCAGGTTCCCCGCCGATTTGACCCATACGGGGTCCGACTGCCGCAGCGCCCGCTCGTACAGCTCCCGCGCCCGTGCCAGATCGCCTTCCGAGACGGCCACGTCACCGAGCCCGCGCAGCGCGGAGGCCAGGTACGTCGGCAGGCCCACCCGCCCCGCCAGCTCGGCGGCCCGCTCGTAGTCCGCCCGCGCCCCGGCCGGATCGGTGCCGATGCGGTGATCGCCCCGGTTGCACAGCAGGTCGGGCAGATCCTCCTCGGCCCCGAGCTGCTCGGCCAGCGCGATCGCCTCCTCCACGCGCGCCACCGCCGTGGCGGCGTCGCCGCAGATGCCCGCCAGCCACGAGAGCCCGTCCAGGGCCAGCGCCATGCCCCAGCGGTCGCCGAGCACCCTGAACTGGTCGAGCGCCGCCGTCAGATCGGCCTCGGCCGAAGCGAACTCCCCGGCGCTCATCTGCGGATAGGCCCAGATGAACCGGGCTATCGCCTGCTCCCATGGGTCCCCGTCCAGCGCGGCCCGCCGTAGCACCGTGAGCGCCACCGTCGGATCGATCGAACCCGCCGTGATCATCGGCCACAGGAACGTGACGAGCGGGTACCGCCGCGCCCCGGAACCGTCGGCGACCATCGTCTCGGCCCAGCTCTTGTGGCTCTCCCAGGCATCCCTGCCGGTGCTCCCGGCCAGCGCGGACAGCAGGCAGAGCACGTACGCCTCGCCCAGCTCTGGATCCGGCGCCGGACCCGCCGCCTCCAGCAGCGCCACCGCCGGGGCGGTCGCGGCGGCGCGCATGCCGCGCATCCACAGGTACGACGACTGGGCCGCCAGCAGCCGCATGCCGAGCGCCACCTCCCCGGACGCCGCCGCCCAGCGCAGCGCCGCCTGCAGGTTGTCGTGCTCGGCGGCGAGCAGGTCGAGGTGGCGGAGCTGGTCGGCGCCGCGCAGGTGCGGGTCAGAGCGTTCGGCCAGGTCGAGGAAGTACGCGGCGTGGGCCCTCCGCACGGTGTGCGCCTCGTCGGCCAGTTGCTCGGCGCAGAACGCGCGGATGGTCTCCAGCATGCGATAACGGCCGCCGCCCGTCTGGAGGAGCGACTTGCCGGCCAGGGAGTCCAGCAGGTCCTCGGCGTCCGCCAGCCCGCACACCTCGGCGGCGGCCGTGGCCGTGGCTCCGCCGGAGAAGGCGGTCAGGCGCCTGGCCATGGTCTTCTCCCGGTCGGTGAGCAGTTCCCAGCTCCAGGCGACGACCGCGCGCAGGGTCTGGTGCCGGGGGTCGGCCGTACGGCTGCCGCGCGACAGCAGGCTGAAGCGATCCTGGTCCGCCAGCCGTACGGCCAGCTCGTGGGCCTCGTGCGTACGCATGCGGGCGGCGGCGAGCTCGATGGCCAGCGGGAGCCCGTCGAGTGCCGCGCAGATCCGCTCGACCGACTCGTCCGGGGTGAACCCCGGGCACGCCGCGGCGGCCCGGTCGGTGAAGAGCCGGACGGCGTCGGCGGGGGCGAGCGGGTGCACCGGCCAGAGGTGCTCGGCCGTGATCGCCAGCGGCTCCCGGGTGGTGGCGAGGACGCGGAGGGCGGGGCAGGCGGAGAGCAGGCGTTCGGCGAGCTCGGCGGCTTCGTGGACGACGTGCTCGCAGTTGTCGAGGACCAGCAGCATCGGCCGTCCGGCCAGCGCGCCGACCAGCCGGTCCACCGGCGAGAACCGGCCTCCCGGGCCGATGGCACGACCGCCCAGCAGGCCGCTCTCCCGCACGCCGAGCGCGCCGAGCACGACCTGCGCGAGATCCACCCCGACCCCCGCCGCGCCCGTCCCCGCGTCCGTCGTGCCCGTCCCCGCGCCCGGCGCGCCCGGCGCGCCCGCCGCGCCCGTCCCCGCGTCCGTCGTGCCCGTCCCCGCGCCCGCGGCATCCGCCCCTGACGCGCCGGCACCCGCCGCGACGGCACCCACTGGGGCCAGTTCGACCAGCACCACCTCGGTCGGCTCGCGGTCGTCGCCTTCGGGCGGCTCGCCGATCGACCGGGCGACCTCGACCGCCAGCCGGGTCTTGCCCGCGCCGCCCGGCCCCAGGAGGGTCACCAGGCGTGCGGAGCCGAGCAGCGCGGACACCGCCGCCACGTCGGCGTCCCGTCCGACGAAGCTCGTCAGCCTGGCGGGCAACGCGCGCCGCACCGGCACAACGGCCTCTCCGCGCAGCAGGCGGCCGTGCAGGTCGGCCAGCTCGGACGACGGATCCGTACCCAGCTCGTCCGCCAGCAGCCGCCGGGTCTCCTCGAACACCACCAGCGCCTCGGCGGGCCGCCCGTCCGCCTGGAGGGCACGCATGAGCTGGCCGCGCAGCCGTTCCCGCAGCGGGTGCCGTTCGATCAGCTCGCCCAGCTCCGCCGCGACCTCCCGGTGGGCGCCGCGCCGCAGGTCTGCCTCGATCCGGTCCTCGAGCACGGCCAGCCGCCGCTCCTCCAGGAAGGCCCCGTGCTCGGGGTCCAGGTCCGCGACCGCCGGCCCCCGCCACAGCGCCAGAGCCTCACGCAGCAGCCCGGCGGCCCGGACGGGGTCCCCGCCGCCCTCGAAGGCGTCCCGGCCCGCCTCGGCGAGCCGCAGGAAACGGTGGGCGTCGATGTCGTCGGGCGCCGCGAGCAGCCGGTAACCGAGCTCGGTCAGCTCGATCGCGATCCCGTCCCGCCGCAGCCGGGACACCTGAGAGTGCAGCGCGTGCACCGCGTCACCGCGGGCCCGGTCCCCGTAGAGGACGTCGACGAGCCGATCCCGGGTGACCACCTCCCCGGGGCGGAGCAGCAGCAACGCCAGCAGCGCCCGCCGCGCGGGACCGCCGAGCGGCACCTCGCCCCCGTCCGCGCGCCAGGCCATGGTGCTGCCGAGGATGCCGAACCGCATGGACGCTACTTTAGAACTCGTGACCAAGCTTCCCGCCGCTCCCGAGCCGCTTTCCGCCCCTGTGTTCGACAGTCACTGCCATCTCGACATCATGGTCGGCAACAGGCAGGCGTCATCCGGGGATCCGGTGGCACAGGCGGCGCAGGCGTCGGAAGCCAGCGTCCGGAGCATCCTGGAGGACTCCAGGGCGGTCGGCGTGACGCGGCTGGTCACGATCGGCTACGACCTGAGGTCCTCCAGGTGGAACGCGGAGGTGGCGGCCGGGCAGGAGGGCGTGTACGCCGGGGTGGCCATCCACCCGAACGAGGCCCACGAGGCCACGGCGGAGGTCCTGGCCGAGATCGAGAGCCTCGCGCGGCGGCCGGAGGTCCGGGCGGTGGGGGAGACCGGGCTCGACTACTTCCGTGACTGGGCGAGCAAGGAGGACCAGCACGCGAGCTTCCGCGCGCACATCGAGATCGCCAAGCGCACCGGCAAGGCGCTGGTCATCCACGACCGCGACGCGCATGACGACGTGCTGAAGGTGCTGGCCGAGGAGGGCGCGCCGGACAAGGTCGTCTTCCACAGCTTCTCGGGCGACGCCGAAATGGCGAAAAAGTGTGTCGAAGCCGGATATTTCATGTCTTTTTCTGGCCCGGTGACGTACAAGAACGCCGCCTACCTCCGTGAGGCCGCCCAGACCGCCCCTCAGGAGCTCATGCTGATCGAGACCGACGCCCCCTACCTGCCGCCGGTCCCGCACCGCGGCAAGCCCAACGCGCCCTACCTCATCCCCCTCACATTGCGCTGTCTGGCGGAGGTCAAAGGGGTCCATCCGGATCAGTTGTGCGAGGCGATCAGTGCCAACGGAGTCATGGTCTTCGGCGAGTGGTGACCATCTTTTGCTGAACCTCCGGCTGCGGGAGCGGGCGCGACGCTAGCGTTCGGGCGGTCCTGACCGCTAGCGGAATCGGGCGGCCCCTGGCCGCTACCGGAGGTGCTTCGTGCGAGGTAAGAGGCGCGCGCCTCGTCCCCCGATCCCGTGGCGTTCACCGTGGACGCCGGTCGTGTGCCTGGCGGGCATGGTGGCGCTGGGGGCGCTCGTGGCGGTGTCGTCCCTGGTCAAAGAGGTCATCGTGATCGTCGATGGCAGGCAGTCGCAGGTCCGCGCGTTCGCGGGGACCGTGCACGACGTGCTCGCCGAGGCCGGGGTCTCGGTGGGGTACGGCGACCTCGTACGTCCTCCCGCGCACGAGGACGTCACCGACGGATCCACCATCGAGGTACGCCACGCCCGCCCGATCACCCTGACCCTGGACGGCCGCACCAGCCGGCACCTGGTCACCGCCACGAACGTCGGCGACGCCCTCGCCGAGCTCGACCTCACCCCGGCGGCCGGCAAGCTCTCCGCGCCGCCGGACGACGCGGTGCCACTGTCGGGGATGGAGCTCACCGTCTACACCAGGCGCAGGGTGTACGTGGTCGCGGGCACGAGCCGGATCGCCTCGCGCACCACCGCCAGGACGGTACGCGAGGTGCTCAGGCAGAAGCGCGTCCCGCTGCGCCGCGGCTACGTGGTGAGCCCGCCGCTCGGCAGCTTCCCCAAGGACGGGACGGTCATCACGGTCACACCATCGCACACCATACCGATCCGCCCGGAGGTCCTGCGGCTCAACTGGCCGGCCCTGGCTGCCTGCGCGGCCCAGGGCGATCCCCAGGCCTACAATCCGGACGGGCCGTACTACGGGATGTACCAGTTCAGCCTGCCCGTGTGGCAGGCCGCCGGCGGGATGGGGATCCCCAGCACGTGGCCGGCGGAGGAGCAGACGTACCGGGCGCAGGTCCTCTACCAGCAGATGGGCAGCCGCTGGCAGAGCCAGTGGCCGAACTGCGCCGACCGCCTCTTCGACCCGGCCCGGTAGGGGTTCAGCCCGATACGGACACCCCGAAGTCCGCGCCCTTGGGCGGCTGGATCGGCTGGAGCGTCTCGGCGTTCCGCCCGGCCACCGCGACCTTCCCGTACGGCCGCGCGTCCGGCTGTCCCACGTACAGCTTGTTGCCGCTGAAGGCCACCGACCATCCGAACAGGCCGTCGGTGGTCCCCAGCTGCCGGTCCTCGGCCGCGTTCTTCCAGGAGACGACCCGGACCCCGCCACCGTACGGGGCGCCGATGGCCAGCCTGCCGTCCGCCGACGCCGCCATCGAGAACCCGAACGCCTGCTTGCCCCCCTGCGTCACCCTCCGCGTCGGTTTCCTGCCGGGGTCGATCAGCTGGACGTACCCGGGCCCGGGGGAGCTCACCGCGTACCCGGAGCCCTCGCCGTACACCACCGAGTAGCCGTACCTGTCACCGGAGGCGTCGGTCGGGGAGTCCAGCTTGAACGACGTGATCTTGGGTGCCAGCACGTCGTCGATGAAGACCACCGACCCCGAGTCGATCTTGCCGGTCTCCACCTGGCGGCCGGCGCCGTCGTCGTTCTCGTAGGGGACGCCGACGACCAGCTCGTTCTTCGGCCCGAACGCCATCGACCAGCCGAACTGGTCGCCGACCTCGCTGTTGCCCCGTACGTCGTCGGACTCCTGGCTGATCCTGCGCAGCTGGCCGGAGCCCTGGCGTACGTAGATCGCTCCCACGTCCGGGAGCCGGCCCTCGTCCTCGTACGGCGCGCTGATCGCCAGCAGGTCGCCGCGCGCGGCCAGCGACCAGCCGAAGTGAGCGAACCGCTGGGGCTGGGCCGCGGTCAGCCGCTGGGGAGGCGTGGCGCCGCCGCCGTAGACGACGTACGCGGCGCCGGCGTCCTCGGTGCCGTCCACATCCGCGTACGGCGCGCCGATCACCAGGTCGGCGCAGGCGTCGGCGTCGACCTTGGCCAGTCGAACGGACCAGCCGAAGGCGTCGCCCCTGGCCAGGTCCGGGACGGTGACGGGGACGACCTTCTCGCCCGACAGCACGCTCACCGAGCCCTTCTGGTCGTCCGCGAACGGGTCGCCCACGGCGACGTCGTCCACGCCGTCGCCGTCGAAGTCGGCGGCTCCGGCGCAGGCCGCCGCGCCGGCGTGCATGAGCGGTGTCCCCGTCGCGAGCATGAGCGCGATGAGCGCGGATCGGATCATCACAGCGCGACCTCGATCTGCTTGCCGTTCTCGAGCATGGTCGCCGTCATCTTCACGGGTTTGCGGTACATGGCCAGGTCGAACACGAACGCGCCGTCCACCCGCGCGCCCGGCAGGATGGCCGGGGGCAGGGTGAGGTCGGCCGGGTCGTGCTCGCCGCCCCGGTCGTCGACCATGGTGACGACGGGCTGGACCAGCTGCCTGCGCTCGCCGCCGGGGTTGAGCATCGTCCAGCGGATCACGCAGAGCTGGCCCTGGGTCGCGGTCTTGCCCTCGTACTCCTTCAGCCCGCACTCCGGCGCCGACGCGACGATCGCGACGGGGTCGTCGAAGTTGGCGCCCAGCGCGAAGCGGCGGCCCACGTCGTTCGGGCCGGTGGTGCCGGTCGTCTGGGACGGGGTGCCGGGGGTGGCGGTGGTGACCGGGTTGCGGGCAGAAGTGACGATCAGTACGGCCACCGTCACGACGATGGCCAGCACGGCAGCCGCGGCGGCGATGAGCCACCGGGTGCCCTTCGTCCTGGTGCCGCCGAGGGTGTCGGGCTCGTCGTTGCCCGCCAGGGTCCCGGGCGGCCGGGTGTCGGTGCCGGGCAGGCCGCCTTGAGGCAGCTGCGCCAGGACGTCCGGCCCGCGCGAGCGAGACCGCTCCTGCTCGGCCTGCTCCTCCTTCCTCCTGGCCAGGGCTTCGGCCTGAGCCTGCTCCCGCTGCCGCGCCTGCGCCTCCCAGCGCGCGAACTCCTCCTTGGCGGCCTCCTCCTCCCTGCGCGCCAGCTCCTCGACGGACGGCTGAGGGGGCGCGCTCGAGCTCCCGAACGATCCCGGCACACTGGGGGCAACCCCCGGCCCGCCGGCAGCCCCTGAGACACCACCAGCCCCTGAGACCGGGGGAGCATTCGAGACGCTCGGAGCGCCCGAGACGCCGGGAGCATGGGAGACGTTGGGGGCCCCAGAGACATTCGGGGCACTGGAGATACTTGTGCTCCTACCGGTGGCATCGCTCGGCGGGGGCGTCGTAAATGTAGCCGTGATGTCCGGCTCATCCACGACATTCTGCGGCGGCTGCCATTCGTTGAGCATCTCGGTCGCGACCAGGGTGGGCGGATCGGCGGGGCGCGCCGGCGTACTGCCTCCCACGAGGGCGATCAGGAGATCCTGCGCCGACGGGCGCACGGCGGGGTCCATGGAGGTGGCCCGCCGTACTAACTCGTTGAGCGGCGCGGGCAGCACGCCCAGTTCGGGCGGGGCGTTCAGCACGCGCGTGGCCAGCGTGATGGGGTCGCCGCGGCCGAACGGGTGCCGCCCGTTGCCCGCGTACGCCACCAGGCAGCCCCAGGCGAAGATGTCGGCCGCCGGGCTGACCACTTCGCCGCGCACCTGCTCCGGGGCCCACCAGCCAGGGCTGCCCAGCAGTTCGCCGGAGAGCGTGAACCCGGTCTCCCGGTCGAGCGCCCTGGCGATGCCGAAGTCGATCACTCTGGGCCCCGACAACGACAGGATCACGTTCGCCGGTTTCAGGTCTCTGTGCACAAGCCCGGCCACGTGGATCGCCGCCAGCGCCGCCGCGACCCCCAGCGCGACGCCGTGCAGCGGCCCCGGTTCCAGAGCCCCGTATTTCGCGATCTGGTCCGAGAGTGGGGTGCCCGCGATGTACTCGGTCACCATGTACGGACGTCCGTCCCCCGTGTTGCCGTTGTCCAGCACCTGGGCGGTGCAGAACGAGGCCACCCGGCGAGCGTTCTCGACCTCCGCATGGAACCTGGCCGCGAACCCCTCCTGGTTGGCGAACTCCGCCTTGACGACCTTGAGCGCGACGAATCGACCCGTCGGCGCCCGCGCGAGGAACACGGTCCCCATACCGCCCTCGCCGAGCCGGCCGAGCAGCCGGTACGGTCCGATTTCCCGCAAGTCCGTCGGGCGGAGCGGCGCGGCGCCCGTTGGCTCCATGAGGGACGTCCCTTCCTGTTCCACGCCATCCTCTCCTTTGGTCTCCCCAAGCGCCATCGATGGTTCTTCGATGCGAGAGACTGGTTGGATGATGAGGCTGTTGGGCCCTGCAGAAATACGTATTTTGGCGGACAAGCTAGATCTTCGTCCGACAAAAAAGCTAGGCCAGAACTTCGTGATCGACGCAGGGACCGTCCGGCGCATCGTCCGCGTGGCCGATCTTTCGGAGAACGACGTGGTCATCGAGGTGGGGCCGGGCCTCGGCTCGCTCACCCTCGCCCTCCTGCCCTCCGCTGCGCACGTGGTGGCGGTCGAGATCGACCCGGTGCTGGCGGGACAACTCCCCATCACGGTGGCAGACCGCGGCGGGCTCGACAAGCTCACGGTCGTGAACGCCGACGCCATGAAGATCACACCGGACGATCTGTCCGGTTTTGCCCCCACCGCCCTCGTCGCCAACCTCCCCTACAACGTGGCGGTCCCGGTGGTGCTCCACCTTCTCGAGGTCCTGCCGTCCCTGCGCAAGGGCCTGGTCATGGTCCAATCGGAGGTCGCCGACCGCCTCGCCGCCGGCCCCGGCTCGAAGGTGTACGGGGTGCCGTCGGTCAAGGCCGCCTGGTACGCGGACGTACGCCGCGCCGGCCCGGTCGGCCGTACCGTCTTCTGGCCCGTCCCCAACGTCGATTCCGGCCTCGTCTCCTTGTCGCGCCGCGAGCCGCCCACGACGAGCGCGTCGCGCGAGGAGGTGTTCGCGGTGGTGGACGCCGCCTTCGCCCAGCGCAGAAAGACCCTGCGCGCGGCCCTGGCGGGATGGGCCGGCAGCGCGGCCCAGGCGGAACAGGCCCTGAGAGCGGCCGACGTGGACCCGTCGGTCCGCGGGGAGCAACTAGACATCACGGCCTTCACCCGCATAGCCGAACACAAACCCTAACCCACCACCCCAACCCACCCTCCCCGCCGGTACCTCAACCCACCCTCCCGGCCGGTACCTCAACCCACCCTCCCGGCCGGTACCTCAACCCACCCTCCCGGCCGGTACCTCAACCCACCCTCCCGGCCGGTACCCTGCGCCGCCCCGTAGTCAACGCCCCATTTCACCCTTCCGGCCGGTGGGTCACGACGCCAGCTCGATGTCCTTTTCTACAGCCGCACCCATCCCGCCTCCTGTTTTCCACAGCCGCACCCATCCGCCTCCCGTTTTCCACAGCCGCACCCACCCCGCCTCCCGTTCTCCACAGAATCACGCTCGGCCCACCCCCACCTCCCGCCACCGAATGATCCTGGCCTCCACACCCACTCACCACCCGGTCAGGAGGCCACCGTGATCACCCTCTCCACCTTCCTCAGGCTCGCCCTCGGCGGCGGCCTCTTCAGCGGTCTCATCGCAGTCCTGGCCGCCCTCCCAACCTCCGCCCAAGCCGCGGCGACCCCGCCCCAACGCAGAACCCCGGCCCTCACGACCGAAGTCGAGCCCCTTCAACGCACTTCAGCGGGAAAGATCACGGATCCCACGACCAAACTCGAAGCACTCCTGCGCACCACAGGCGGCAGGACCAAGGGCCTGACCAGAGGCCAGATCGCCGCCTCGGCCGCCCTGAACCAACTGGGAGTCTCCTTCTCCTGGGGCGGCGGCTCGGCGAAGGGCCCCACCATCGGCATCGGAAGGGGCGCCGGCACGAGGGGCTTCGACTGCAGCGGCCTGACCCTCTACGCCTGGTCGAAGGCCGGCATCACCCTCACCCACTACACCGGCACCCAGTTCCGCCAGGGCCGCAGGATCCCGTTCCGCGCGCGACGCACAGGCGACCTGCTCTTCTTCGGCGGCGGCACGGGCGACCCGACCCACGTGGCCCTGTTCCTCCAGGACGGCCTCATGATCCACGCCCCCAGGACCGGCGACGTGGTCAGAAAGACGAACTTCCTGGCCTCGCCATACTTCCGCTCCACCTATCGCGGCGTCGTACGCCCAGGCTGAGCGCAGACCTTCACCAGCTCTTCGACCAACCCGGTGAGCAACTCCTGATCTTCCTGCCTGGACGGCTCGTACTCCATGAGCCCCAACCCCGCCACCTCGAACCGCTCGGCAACGGCGGCGACGAGCGAGAGCAACTGATCAGGCTGCAGCCCACCGGGCGTAGGACACCCCACACTCCGGAAGACCAGAGGATCGAGCACATCGAAATCGACATGAACGTAGACCACAGGCCCGCGCCCCTCAGAGCCGTCATCCCCGAACGCGCCGGCACCACAGCCCTCGATCGCCGCGACAAGCCCCGCCCCGTCCACCACCGGAAGATGCCGAACCCCATGGTCCTCGACAAAGGCGGCCTCACCCGAATCGAGGTCCCGTACCCCCACAAGCACGATCCGCCCAGGTGCCACCGGCTCCCGAGCCACGAGCCCCTCGGGCCCTTCCCCGGTGAGCGCCCGCAGCACCATTCCGTGATAGGCCCCGGAAGGCGACGACTCAGGCGTGTTCAGATCCCCGTGGGCATCGAACCAGACCACAACGAGCCGATCCCCGTACCGCTCCCGAGCCGCCGCAACCGGCTCGAGCTCAACTCCGCAATCCCCGCCCACGGTGACCAGGAGCCCACCTTGAACCTGCCCGACCGCCGCCCGAACCTTCCCAGCCGTCGAGCGAAGATCGTCATCGACCTCCACCCGCAAGCGCTGATCCGCCCCCACCATCCCGGCCAGCAACCGCGCCCCTTCCCGCAGCCGCTCTGCCGTAAAAGCCCCCGACCCCCGCCACTGCCCAACCTCAACCACCGTCACTCCCGCCACCGCGGCCTCCAAATCACGTATGCCTCATTGATCATTTCCTCGGGAACCGGCTGGTCAGACCGATCCCCCGCAGACCAACGCTACGCGGAAGGACGAAAGCCAGCCCAGGGCGGCTCCCTGGACAGGGCCGTAGCCGGCTACGGCCGTGTGGGCGGCGCCCACTTCACGGGAGGTCGACAGTCAGGCCATGGCGGTGTCCTGTGCGGGGCCATGGGCGGCTACGACCGTGTGCACAGCGCCCACTTCGTGGTAGGTCGAGAACCACTTCGCCGGAGCGGGAGGATCAGACCAGTGTGGCGCCCTGGGTGGCGCAGTGGGCGGCGGCTACGGTCGTGTGCGCAGCGCCCACTTCGTGGTGGGTCGAGAACCGCTTCACCGGAAGGGGAGGTCAGGCCAGTGTGGCGCCCTGGACCGGGCCGTGGGCGGCTACGGCTGTTTGAGCGGCGCCTGTGGTGGTCAGGCTGAGGGCCAGGTCGCGGGCGTGGAGGGCGTCGATGGCCAGGAAGGCGCACGTCGGGCCCGACCCCGAGACGATCGCGCCCAGGGCCCCGTGCTGGCGGCCGGCGTCCAGGGTGAGCGCGAGTTCCGGCCTCAGGCTGAGCGCCGCCGACTGCAGGTCGTTGCTCAGGTGGGCGCCCAGGGAGTACGCGTCGCCCATGCCCAGCGCCTCCATCAGGGAGTTGTCCAGCTGAGGCCAGGGCACCTCGGCCCCTTCGGCTGCCCTGAGACGGTCGCACTCGGCGTAGACGCTGGGCGTGGAGAGCCCGCCGTCCGCCAGCGCGAACACCCAGTGAAACGTGCCCCCGGTGGGCAGTTCGCTCAGCTGCTCACCGCGACCGGTGCCGACCGCCGTGCCCCCGAGCAGGGAGAACGGGACGTCACTGCCGAGGTCTCCGGCGATCTCCATGAGGTCTTCGAACGGCAGCCCCAGACCCCACAGCTCGTTGCAGGCCACCAGCGCACCGGCGGCGTCAGCGCTGCCGCCCGCCATCCCGCCCGCCACGGGGATGTCCTTCTGGATGATCAGATCGGCACCGTACGTGCGACCCGCGTGCTTGGCGAGCGCCCGGGCGGCCCGGATCGCCAGGTTGCTCTCATCGGTCGGCACCTGGTCGGACCATTTCCCGCTCACCGCCACGGTGATCGACTCGGACTCCTTCGCTACCACCTCATCGAAGATCGAGACTGCGTGGAAGACGTTCACCAGGTCGTGGTAGCCATCTTCCCTGAGCGGGCCGACAGAAAGCTGTACGTTGACCTTCGCGGGCACACGTACGGTCACCGAACTCATCGATCTTCTGCCACTCTCATCACTTGCCGGGGTCAAGGACACTCGATGTTATCGAGGCACGCCGCCCTGACATGCGGTTCTCGAAAGATGACCTAGGGAACGCCCAACTCCTCAACACGCAGAGTCAAGTTCGTAGAGATTTGCCCGAATCCCCCATCCGCTCGAAATCTGCCGGGCGAGGACCTCGTTGAACGGCCTGGTCAGCGGGCTCAACAAGCGCAGCATCCCGGCTGGCATCCTGTTCTCTCCTTTGATCTGCAGGCCCAGCAAGGCCGCGATGAGCTCGTTGACCTTCGTGAGCGGTAGCGCCTCGGGGCCGCCCAGGTCGGCGGACCAGCCTTGTGTGGTCGTTGTCGGTCGGACGTGGCTATGCCATCCCGCAGGGAGTGCGCCATGATCACCCCGATCAGGCCGGTGTGCCGCCGAAGAAACTCGGCAAAGAGACCCCCGCCGAGGTCATCGCCGTCTACGAGGATGCCCGCAAGCAGTCCTCCCAACGGGCGTCGGGTGGGCGGGGAGCCGATACCCTGGGGAGGTCATGAATCTGGTCAATCTTGAGTCGGTTTCCCATGCGTACGGGCCCAAGCCGCTCCTCAGCGACGTATCCCTGGGCGTCGAGGCGGGCGAGCGCATCGGTGTCGTCGGGCGCAACGGGGGCGGGAAGACGACCCTCCTGTCCGTGATCGCGGGAGCGGTGCGGCCCGACAAGGGGCGGGTCACGCATAACCGGGGCCTGCGGGTCGGGTTCCTGTCGCAGCAGGACACGCTCGACGCGGGCGCCGCCGTGCGCGAGCTCGTCCTCGGCGGTAGGGCCGAGCACGAGTGGGCCGGCGATCAGGGCGTACGCGAGATCCTCGCCAACCTGATCGGCGATCTCGACCTCGACGCCAGGGCCGGCGATCTGTCCGGTGGGGAGCGCAGGCGTACGGCGCTGGCGCGGCTGCTCATCGACGACCACGACCTGATCATGCTGGACGAGCCCACGAACCACCTCGACATCGAGGCCATCGCCTGGCTGGCGGGGCATCTGGCCGCCAGGAAGAGCGCCCTGGTGGCCGTGACGCACGACCGGTGGTTCCTCGACGCCGTGTCGAGCCGTACGTGGGAGGTCGTGGACGGGCGGGTCGAGCGGTATGAGGGCGGCTATGCCGCTTATGTGCTCGCGAAGGCCGAACGGGCGCGGATCGCGCAGGCCGCCGAGGAGCGCCGCCAGAATCTCATGCGCAAGGAGATCGCCTGGCTGCGCCGCGGTCCGCCGGCCCGCACGTCCAAGCCGAAGTTCCGCATCGAGGCCGCCCAGGCCCTGATCGCGAACGAGCCTCCGGCGCGCGAGACCGTCGAGCTGATGAAGTTCGCCGCGGCCCGCCTCGGCAAGACCGTTTACGACCTTGAGGACGTCACCCTGCACGCTGGCGGGCCGGACAGCGGGCCGCTGGTGCTCGACGATCTCACGTGGCAGTTCGGCCCGGGCGACCGCATCGGGCTGATCGGGGTGAACGGCTCCGGCAAGTCGTCGGTGCTGCGCCTGCTCGCCGGCACGGTGGTGCCCGACTCCGGGCGCGTGATCAAGGGCAAGACGGTACGCCTGGCGCACCTGTCCCAGGAGCTGGCCGAGGTGGATCCGGCGCGGCGGGTGCTGGAGTCGGTGGAGGAGGTACGCAAGTACCTCCAGGTCGGCAAGCGGGAGTGGACGGCCTCTCAGCTGCTCGAACGCCTGGGGTTCAAGGGCGAGGCGCAGTGGAAGGTCGTCGGCGACCTGTCCGGCGGTGAGCGGCGGCGGCTGCAGCTGCTCAGGCTCCTCATGGACGACCCCAACGTCCTGCTGCTCGACGAGCCCACCAACGACCTCGACATCGAGACGCTCAACGAGCTCGAGGACCTGCTGGACGCCTGGCCGGGCACGCTGGTCCTGGTGAGCCACGACCGCTACTTCCTGGAGCGGGTGACCGATCGCTGCGTGGCGCTGCTCGGTGACGGCAAGCTCTCGTTCCTGCCCGGCGGGGTGGACGAATACCTCGAACGCCGCGCGGCCGGGACGGCCCTGACCGCCCGCGTAGGCACCGTGGGGCAGCCGTCCGCTGCCGCCGTCGCGATCACGTCCGTTCCCGACCAGGGGAAGGACGCGCTGTCGGCGCTGTCGGCCAAGGAAGAGCGCGAGCTGCGCAAGGAGCTCAACCGCCTCGAACGCCAGCTCGACAAGCTGAGCGACCAGGAGTCCCGCCTCCACGCGGCCATGGCCGATGCGGCCAGCGACTACGAGAAGCTGGGGTCCCTGGACGCCCAACTGCGCGAGATCACCGCCCAGAAGGACACGATCGAAGCGGAGTGGCTCGAGGCCGCCGACCGCCTGGGCGACTGACGCTTCGCATCCGTCGGGGCGTGGTGGTCGGGCGCTTGGGCGACTGGCGCTTCACGTCACGCGAGGCGGAGTGGCTCTTGGTGGTCGACCGTCTGCGCTTTGCGTCACGCCCGGCGCATGGTGGTCGGCCGCTTGGGTGGGTGCGCGCTTGGCGGCACACCCGCCCGATGGGAGGTGTGGTGTGCGGGGCTCCAGGGAGGGTGGGCCGCGGCGCGGGCGTGATGCCTGCTCGGGTGGGTCGCCGGGGCTAGTGGGGGGAGTCGAAGGGGGCGAGGAGGGTGCGGAGGAGGCTGGAGAGGGTGCGCTGATCGTCGGGGCCGAGGCCGGACAGGAGTTCGCGTTCCCGCCGCAACAGGTCGGCGAAGGCGGCATCCACGCGGGCGAGACCCGGGTCCGTCAAGGACACCAGGACGCCGCGGCGGTCCTCGGGGTCGGGGCGGCGGCGCACCAGGCCGGCCTGGGCGAGCCGGTCGATGCGGTTGGTCATCGTCCCCGAGGTGACGAGCGTGGCCCGCAGCAGGGCACCGGGGCTGAGCTCGTACGGCTTGCCGGCCCGCCGCAGCGCCGTCAGCACGTCGAACTCCCACGGCTCCAGGTCGTGCTCGGCGAACGCCGCCCGCCTGGCCCGGTCGAGATGCTTGGCCAGCCGTGACACCCTGGAGAGCACCTGGAGCGGCTCGACGTCGAGGTCGGGGCGCTCCGCGCGCCAAGCCGCGACGAGGCGGTCGACCTCGTCTCTAGCATCCTCCGTCATGACACAAGAGTGTACTGTCTTGACATCGAGATATCTCTCTCGATATCAATTATCTTCATGTCAAGAGATATTTGGGACCCGGTGACGTACGCGGTCTACGCCGACGAGCGGTCGCGGCCGTTCATCGAGCTGATCTCCAGAGTCGGGGCGGTGGACCCCGATTATGTCGTGGACGCGGGCTGCGGCAGTGGTGAACTCACCGTTGAGCTGGCCAATCGCTGGCCCCGCGCGACCGTGGAGGGTTACGACTCCTCGCCCGCGATGATCACCAAGGCCCGCGGGCTGGGGTCCAAGGTGCGGTTCGCGGTGGCGGATGTGGCCACGTGGCGTCCCGACCGGCCGATGGACGTGATCGTCTCGAACGCCGTCCTGCAGTGGGTGCCGGAGCATCGCGACGTGCTGGAGCACTGGGTCGAAGATCTGGCCCCGGGAGGCTGGCTGGCGTTCCAGGTGCCGGGCAACTTCGACGCGCCCAGCCACGTCGTCATCCGGGAGCTGTGTGCCTCCCGCGCCTGGTCCGACAAGCTCGACGGCGTCCTCAGGACACAACCCGTCGACGACCCCCTCGACTATCTGGACCTGCTCAACCACGGTGGTTCGCAGGTGGACGCGTGGGAGACGACCTACACGCACGTGCTCCAGGGTGAGAATCCGGTGCTCGACTGGGTCTCCGGCACCGCCCTGCGCCCGCTCTTCGACCGGCTCGACCCGGACGAGCAGCGGCGCTTCAAGCAGGACCTCGCCAAGTCGCTCGCCGAGGCGTACCCGGCCAGGAGCTACGGGACGCCCTTCCTGTTCCGGCGGATCTTCGTGGTGATGCAGAAATGATCAGAGCGCTGCATCACGTCCAGCTCGCCGCGCCCCGGGGCAGCGAACCGGAGTTGAGGCGCTTCTACGAGGGTGTGCTGGGGCTGCGGGAGGTGCCCAAGCCGCCGGAGCTGGCCAAACGCGGTGGGGTATGGTTCAGGGGCGAGGGTGTGGAGGTCCACCTTGGCATCGAGGACGACTTCAGGCCCGCGCGCAAGGCGCATCCTGCCTTCCTGGTGGACGACCTCGACGCGTACGCCACCGGCATGGAGCCCGACCTGCTCTTCCCCGGCTACCGGCGGATCTATCTCGCGGACCCCGTCGGCAACAGAATCGAGCTCCTGCAGGCCGTGTGATGTTCACCTCAGGGTGGCATGATGTTCCGAAATCGGACTCTTGCGAGGTGTGGTGGGCATCGAGATCGAGGACAAGTTCGACGTTCCTCCCGACTACGCGATTCCGGACCTGAGCCGTCTGGGCGAGGTCATGGGCCCGAAGAGCCATCAGCTGGTGGCTCTGTATTACGACACCGCCGACCTGCGGCTGGCGGCCCGAGGCGTCACGCTCAGGCGGCGGCGAGGTGGCGACGATGCCGGCTGGCACCTGAAGCTTCCCAAGGCCAAGGGCGTGCGCCAGGAGATCACTCATCCCCTGACCCGCAGCACCAAGGTCGTGCCCGAGGAACTGGCCGAACTCGTCCGCGCCTACACCCGCGGCGCGCCACTCCAGCCGGTCGCCGAGCTGGACACCCGCAGGAGCGTCACCGTCCTGCTCGACGACGGCGTCAAGCTCGTCGAGGTCGCCGACGACCGCGTCAAGGGCACGGTGTTCGGGGCGGAGCCCAGGATCGTACGGTGGCGCGAGGTCGAGGCCGAGCTGCTCGCCCCCGATCGCCAGGCCGTCCTCGCCAAGGTCGGCAAGCGCCTGAGGAAGGCCGGCGCGACGCCCTCGGCGGTCGCCAGCAAACTCGCCAAGCTGCTCGAACCCGCCCCGCTCCCCAAGGCCCCCACCGAGCCGGGAACGGCGGGCGAGATCGTCGTCGCCTACCTGGCCGGGCAGGTCAACGCCCTTCTCGCGCAGGACCCCCGCGTGCGCAGGGCCGAGGACGACGCCGTCCACCAGATGCGCGTGGCCGCCCGCAGGATGCGCAGCGCGCTCAAGGCGTTCAAGAGCGTCGTCGCCGACACCGCCCGGCTGCAGGACGAGCTGCGCTGGCTCGGCAACGTGCTCGGCGAGGCCCGCGACCTGGAGGTGATCAGGGCCAGGTTCGCCAAGGAGCTGGCGAGGCTGGAGCCCGAGCTGGTCCACGGCCCCATCCAGGCCAGGCTCGGTACGGATCTGCTCGAACGCGAGCAGGAGGCGTACGGCCGCATCAAGGAGACACTCAGCGGCGAGCGCTACTACACCCTCCTCAACGCGCTCGATCAGCTCGTCTCCGCCCCGAAGCTGCAGAAGGCGGCGGCCAAGCCCGCCCAGGAGAAGCTCAGCGCCATCGCGGCGGCCGGCTGGAACCGGGTGACGAAGGCCTACGAAACCGCTCAGGCCATAGAAGACCCGGAACGTCGCGAAATAGCCATGCATGACGTGCGCAAGGCCGCCAAACGCGCTCGTTACACCGCCGAAGCCCTCCAACCCACCCTCGGTGCGAACATGGGCAAGCTGGCCAAACTTTCCGAGAACGTCCAGGAGGTCCTGGGAGCGCACCAGGACGGCGTGGTGGCGCAGGAGACGCTGGCGAAGGAGGCCGAGAGCGCCCGCCAGGCAGGCGAGGACACGTTCACGTACGGAGTGCTCATCGGCATCGAGCGCAGCGCGGCCGAGCGGGCGTACGCGGAGTTCCCCAGAGTCTGGGCAGAGACGGTCGGGGCGGTTATGAAGGTTCTATGAGGAACCTTCCCACCATCCCCTTCGAGCGCGGCAGCCTGCTGGAGGTGCCCGCCGCGTACCGCGACCTGCGGGCCGAAGCGGGCATCGCGAAGGTACGCACCCGGACGGGTGACGAGGTCTGGCTGGTCAGCGGCTACGAGGACGCGCGCAGCCTGTTCAACGACCCCCGGCTCGGACGCTCGCATCCCGAGCCGGAGAAGGCCGCCAGACTGTCGGGCTCGGCCATACTCGGCGGCCCCCAGGGCGACATCGCCACGGAGAAGGCCGAGCACGACCGCATGCGCAAGCTGTTCATGCCATCCTTCTCGGCCCGCAGGATGAAGGCGCTCAGCGACGACGTCGGCGCGCTCGTGGACGAGCGGCTCGACCACCTGGCCAAGCTGACGCCGCCGGTCGACCTGCACGCAGAGCTCTCCTTCCCGCTGCCGGTGCTGGTCATCTGCCGGCTCCTCGGCGTGCCGTACGAGGACAGGGACTACTTCGGGGGCGTGTCGTACCGCTTGGGCGACATGCTGGACCTGGAGAAGGGCCAGGCGGCGCGGGAGGAGCTGGGCGCGTACATGGCCGGGCTCATCGAGCGCAAGCGGCGCGAGCCGGCCGAGGACGTGCTGTCCGACCTGGCGAACGAGCTGGACGACGACGGGAGGATCGCCGACCTCGCCGGCACGCTGCTGTTCGCCGGCCACGAGACCACGGTCAACCGCATCGACTTCGGCGTGCTGCTCCTGCTCGCCAACCCCGGCCAGCGCGACCTGCTCATCGCCGATCCGGGGCTGGCGCCCGGCGCGGTCGAGGAGATCCTGCGGATGGCCGCGCCGAGCCTGCACGGCCTGCCCAGGTACGCCCACGAGGACATCGAGATCGGCGGCCACACGATCCGCCGGGGCGAGGCCGTGGTGCTCACCCCGGGCGCGGCCAACCGGGATGAGCGGATCTATCCGGATCCGGATGAGTTCGACATCCGCCGTCCGCAGACCGACCCGCATCTGAGCTTCGGATACGGCCCGCGCTTCTGCATCGGCGCCAGCCTGGCCAGGGTCGAACTGGTGGCGGTGTTCAGCAGGCTGTTCCAGCGCTTCCCCACGCTGCGGACGGCCGTGCCCGTCGAGGAGCTGCCCCGCAGCGAGGGGCGGATCGCCGACGGCTTCGCGAAGCTGCCGGTCGCCTGGTGAGCGGCGCGGGCGGTCAGGCCGCGTAGCGCTCGACGCTGACGACGTGCCCGCCCACCCGCTGCAGCACGGCGAACGCGCCCTTGCGCAGGTGCAGGTCCTTGCCGCTCAACGATCTGATCAGCTCGGGCAGCACCTTGCGGTGGCTGCACACGGCCGCGGGCACGGCGATCTCCCTGACCATGGCAGGCGTCTTCTGCGAGTCCTGCCCCTCCTCGCTGAGGAGGGGCTCCAGCTTGAGTTCGGTCCCGTACGGCTCCAGGGTCTGGACGCATCGGGCGCTGGGGGAGCTGATCAGCAGCTCGGGCCGGTAGGCGGGCAGCGCCGTGGCCAGGTGCGCCGCCTGCGACTGGCCGTCGGTGTCGAGCGGGCGCAGCGCGTCGTCGCCCTGCCACTCGTGCCTGGATCCGGCCGAGCCGTGCCGTACGAGGACGAGGGGTACGGTTTCCAGCGGCGCCGCCCTCAGCGCGCGCAGCAGCCCCAGATCCCACTCGTACGTCAGCAGCCGCCTGGCCTCCTCCGACGGCAGCCAGCGCAGTTCGTCCACCTCGTCACCGGGGGAGAACCCGTCGTCGGCGGCCACCCGCGCCGTCCAGTAGTCGACCCGCTTGAGCCGCCCGGCGCTGAGGTAGTGGACAGGCGGCAGCGCGCGGCCGAGCAGCACGGTCAGCCCGGTCTCCTCCCGCACCTCGCGCAGGGCGGCGGCGATCACGTGCTCGCCGGACTTGAGCTTGCCCTTGGGGAAGGTCCAGTCGTCGTAGTTGGGCCGGTGGATGACGGCTACCTCGGGGCGGCTCTCCTCGCCCCTCCAGACCACGGCTCCGGCGGCGCGGAGCGGGTCAGTCGTCAACGGTCCTCCAGCGGCGCGTGCTGATGAGACGACTCTGCGGGTCCTCGCCCGGGTGGCGGGCCCACGTGCCGTCGGAGTGCAGCACCCACGCGTTCGTGGTCTCGGCCATGGCCAGGTCCATCAGCTCGATGAGATAGGCCTTGTGCTGCGGTGAGGTCACCTTGACCAGGGCTTCGACGCGGCGGTCGAGGTTTCTGCGCATGAGGTCGGCGCTGCCGATCCAGACCTCGGGCCGGCGGCCCAGGCCGAACTCGTAGACCCGGGAGTGCTCAAGAAAGCGCCCCAAGACCGACCTTACGCGGATATTTTCGGACAAATCTGGAATGCCGGGGCGGAGGCTGCAGATGCCCCGCACCCACAGGTCCACCGGCACGCCCGCCCTGGACGCCCGGTAGAGGGCGTCGATGATCGGCTCGTCCACCAGGGAGTTCGTCTTGATCCTGATCCGCGCCGGGCGCCCCGCCTCCTGGTGGGCGATCTCCCGCTCGATCCTGGCCAGCAGCCCGCTGCGCATCGAGTGGGGCGCGACCAGCAGCCGCCGGTAGGCGGAGTGGTTGGAGTAGCCGGTCAGGTGGATGAACAGGTCCGTCACGTCCTCGCCGACCAGCGGGTCGGCCGTGAGCAGGCCGAAGTCCTCGTACTGACGGGCGGTCTTCGGGTTGTAGTTGCCGGTGCCGATGTGGCAGTAGCGGCGCAGCTCGCCCGAGGCCTCCTGGCGGACCACGAGCGCGAGCTTGCAGTGGGTCTTCAGCCCGACCACGCCGTAGACGACGTGGCAGCCGGCCCGCTCCAGCTTGCGCGCCCAGGAGATGTTCGCGTGCTCGTCGAAACGGGCCTTGATCTCCACGACCACGACGACCTGCTTGCCCGCCTCGGCCGCGTCGATCAGCGCGTCCACGATGGGGGACTCGCCGCTGGTGCGGTAGAGGGTCTGCTTGATCGCCAGGACCCGGGGGTCTGCCGCGGCCACCTCGATGAAGCGCTGCACGCTGGTGGCGAACGAGTCGTACGGGTGGTGCAGCAGCACGTCGCGCTCGCGCAGGATCGAGAAGAGGTCGTCCTCGGCGCTGATCACCTCGGCGGGCACGAACGGCCGGTAGCTCAGCTCACCCCGGTCGAGATCGGCGATGGCGTGCAGGCCCGACAGATCGAGCGGCCCGGGCAGCCGGTAGATCTCGTGCGGCGCCAGCTCCAGCTCCTCGATCAGCGGCGCCAGCACCTCCGGGGTGATCGTGTCCTCGACCTCGAGCCGCACGGGCGGGCCGAACCGCCGCTTGAGCAGCTCCTTCTCCAGGGCCTGCATGAGGTTCTCGGTGACGTCCTCGTCGACGTCGAGGTCCTCGTTCCTGGTGACGCGGAAGACGTGGTGCTGGAGGATCTCCATGCCCTTGAAGAGCTGCCCCAGGTGGGCCGCGATCACATCCTCAAGAGGGACGAACCGGTCCTTCGAGGCCTGCACGAACCGCGGCAACTGCGACGGGACCTTGACCCGCGCGAAAACCGTGTGATCGGTCGCCGGATTCCGCACCAGGACCGCGAGGTTCAGGCTGAGCCCGGAGATGTAGGGGAAGGGGTGCGCGGGGTCCACGGCCAGCGGCGTCAGCACGGGCCTGATCCGCTCCCTGAACAGCTTGCGCAGCTCCGTACGCTCCTCGCGGCCCAGCTCGTCCCACCTGACGATCTCGATGCCCTCGGCGGCCAGCTGGGGGGAGATGTGGTGGTGGAAGGCCGCGGCGTGCCGCCTGGCCAGATCGTCCGCGATCGTGGCGATCCTGGCCAGCTCCTCGCGCGGCTTCAACCCGCTCTTGGTACGCAGCAGCAGGCCCGTGGCCATGCGCCGTTTCAGGCCCGCGACCCGTACCCGGAAGAACTCGTCGAGGTTGCTGGCGAAGATCGCCAGGAAGCGCACCCGCTCCAGAAGGGGCGTCGACGGATCCTCGGCCAGATCGAGCACGCGCTCGTTGAACTGGAGCCAGCTCTCTTCACGATTGAGAAACCGCTCCTGAGGCAGGGGCAGGTCGTTGGCGGGTTGGAACGGTTCCGCGGACATATGGCCTATATTGCCCCGTTTGGTTGAACAGAACGTTAACGCGGTCGCAACGGCTTATCCCGGAAAGTCAACCACGCTCAACCCAATCGTCACTCAAGACATCCCCCCTGTTCAAGCCCACCGCGGGACCGTCTTCCCGAACGCGCCCCCGCTGCCGACGTCGGGGAGACGCGCTTGGAGCCCCAGGGGATCGGGGGCTATTCCGGGTGGTCCGCCTGTTCCAGGCGGGCCGTGCGTTCGGCGAGGCGGGCCTCGCGCTGGCGGATCTTCTCCTCGCGCTCCCGCGCCTTCTCCGCCTCCTTCAGCACCCGCTCGCGCTCCTTCTCGGCCTCCTTGAGCAGCCGCTCCCGCTCCTTGAGGTCCCGCACCCGCGCCTTCTCCGCCTCCTTGAACTCCCGCACCCGCGCCTTCTCGGCCTCCTTGAGCTCCTTCTCGCGCGCCTTCTCCAGCTCGCGCAGCTCCTTCTCGTTCGTACGCGGCTTGGCGGGGACGGGGCCCGGGGCGGGGACGGAGACGGGCTGCTCGCGGGAGGCGGCGGTGATGGCCGGGTGGGGGTTGAGCCCGGTCAGGCCGTTCCAGGCCAGGTTGACCAGGTGGGCGGCGACCTCCTCGCGGCCCGGCTTGCGGACGTCGAGCCACCACTGCCCGGTCAGCGCGACCATGCCGACCAGCATCTGGGCGTACATGGGCGCGAGCTTGGGGTCGTAGCCGCGGGAGGCGAACTCGTCGGCGAGGACGTCCTCGACCTGGCTGGCGATCTCGCTGATGAGGCTCGCGAACGAGCCGGTGCCGGAGGCGGCGTGGGAGTCGCGCACCAGGATGCGGAAGCCCTCGCTGCTCTCCTCGATGTACTGGAGCAGCGCCAGCGCGGCCCGCTCCAGTTTGATCAGCGAATGGGACGCGGCCAGCGCCTCGGTGATCATGCCGAGGAGCTTCTGCATCTCGCGGTCCACGACGACCGCGTAGACGCCTTCCTTGCCGCCGAAATGCTCGTATACCACGGGTTTCGACACCTGTGCGGTAGCTGCGATTTCCTCGATAGAGGTCCCGTCGAACCCCTTCTCCGCGAAGAGGGTGCGGCTGATGCGGATCAGCTGCTCTCTACGCTCGCTACCGGACATGCGCCTGCGAGTTGGGGGTTCGGTCACGGTTTCCATAATGACGGCCACGGGTGCGTGGCCGTTCACCGGCTGATCTACGTCAGGCAATGCGCTTCGCCGCCAGCCGTTCAGGCGTCGGCCAGCGGACGTCGTACACCCAGCCGAGCTTCTCGAAGATCCGGATGAGGCCGGCGCTCAGGTCGATCTGGCCCTTCAGCGCCCCGTGCCGGGCGCAGGTCGGGTCGGAGTGGTGCAGGTTGTGCCAGGACTCGCCGAAGGACGGGATGGCCAGCCACCAGACGTTGCGCGACTTGTCGCGCACCTGGAACTCCTCCTCGCCGAAGACGTGGCAGATGGAGTTGATCGACCAGGTCACGTGGTGCAGCAGGCCGATGCGGATGAGCGAGCCCCAGAACAGCGCGGTCAGCGCGCCCTGCCAGGACCAGGTGAGGAGCCCGCCGAGCACGCCGGGGAGCACGATGGAGGTGAGGGCGATCGGGCCGAACCACTTGTGCAGCTTCATGATGTCGGGGTCCTTGACCAGGTCGGGAGCGTACTTCTCCCGGTTGGTCCGCTCACTCTCGAACAGCCAGCCCATGTGGGCGTACATGAGGCCCTTGGACAGGGACTTGAAGCCGGGGCCGAAGCGCCACGGCGAGTGCGGGTCGCCCTCCTTGTCGGAGAACTTGTGGTGCTTGCGGTGCGTGGCCACCCAGTCGAGTACGGACATCTCCAGCGACAGGCTGCCCGCGATGCCCAGCGCGATCTTCAGCGGCCGCTTGGCCTTGAACGAGCCGTGGGTGAAGTAGCGGTGCAGGCCCACGGTCACGCCGAGCCCGGAGACCACGTAGAAGACGAAGGAGATGGCGATGTCCGTCCAGCCGAGACCCCATCCCCACGCGAACGGCACCGCGGCCGCGATCGCGATCAGCGGCAGCCCGACGACGAGTGCGAAGGTGACGAGTTCTGCCTTGGATCTGGGCTCGGGCTCGAATTCGGGCTTCGGCGTCGGGGCTGAACGCTCGGCGACAACGGTCATGGACGACCTCCAACGGCATGTATGAGGATGTATGTCCGGGCTACGCCACCGTAACCTACGCCAGCGTAAGTAAGGAAGCCCTAAGCCGTGAATGTGGGGAACATGACGCTCTGCAGAACAAGGTGGGTGGGGTTCGTGCCTTGCGCCATTTAGGGCGGTCTGTTATGCGGTCGGCGTGCCGCGCACCCGCCACTACCTGGGGCTTCGCGTCCGAGCCGGGTGCGGGGCGCAATTACGGGCGCGCGCCGGGGTGCGGGATCGGTATCGTAGGGATGTGTCGGACGCCACGTGTCCGATCTGTCCCGGATCGTCTAATCGGCAGGACAAGTGGTTTTGGTCCACTTTGTAGGGGTTCGAGTCCTCTTCCGGGAGCTGTGACGTGCTCCCCGGCGCGAATGTTCGGGGTGCGGCCAGGTATCCTCACGGTGTCGGGAGGGTAGCGGTGCGGTAGACGTACCAATTGCCCTGATCCGTCCAGTCACAGGGAGCCGCAGTCCGTGAGTGTGCCGCGCCCGGCAGCCGTCATCGTCCTCGCCGCCGGCGAGGGCACCCGGATGAAGAGCCAGACCCCCAAGGTCCTGCACGAGCTATGTGGCCGTGCGCTGGTCGACCACATGCTCGCAGCCGCCCGGGGCCTCGGTCCCGAGCAGCTGATCGTCGTCATCGGCCACGCGCTCGAGCGGGTCGGCGGCCACCTGGCCGCCACCAGTCCCGACGCGCGCGCCGTCGTCCAGCATGAGCAGCGTGGCACCGGCCACGCGGTCCGCACCGTGCTCGAAGAGGTCGGCGTGATCTCCGGCACAGTGCTGGTCACGTACGGGGACGTGCCCCTCATGCGCCCGCAGACCCTCGCCGAGCTGCTCGAACGGCACGAGGCCGAGGGCAACGCGGTCACCGTGCTGACGGCCAACGTGCCCGACCCGACCGGCTACGGGCGGATCATCCGCGACGAGAGCGGCGCCGTGCTGGAGATCGTCGAGGACAAGGACGCCAGCCCGGAGCAGCGCGCCATCAAGGAGATGAACTCCGGGATCTACGCCTTCGACGGCTCGCTGCTCGCCGACGCCGTCAAGCGGGTGTCCACCGACAACGCCCAGGGCGAGGAATACCTCACCGACGTCCTGGCCATCCTGCGCGGCGACGGCCACCGGGTCGGCGCCTGCGTCGCGGGCGACTTCGTCGAGGTCGAGGGCGTCAACGACCGCGTGCAGCTCGCCGCCGCCCGCAAGGTGCTCAACCAGCGCCTGCTCGAAGACCACATGCGCGCCGGGGTGACGATCATCGACCCCGGCAGCACCTGGATCGACGTCGGCGTGCGGATCGCGCCCGACACGGTCATCCACCCCGGCACCCAGCTCCACGGCGACACCGTGATCGAGACCGGTGCCGAGGTCGGCCCCGCCACCACGCTGACCGACACCCGCGTCGGCGAAGGCGCCGTCGTCCGCAACGCCGTCTGCGACAGCGCCGACATCGGTCCCGAGGTCAACGTCGGTCCCTACGCCTACCTCCGCCCCGGCACGGTGCTCGGCCGCAAGTCCAAGGCCGGCACGTTCGTCGAGATGAAGAACACCAAGGTCGGCGAGCGCTCCAAGGTGCCCCACCTGTCCTACGCGGGAGACGCCACGATCGGCGACGACGTCAACATCGGCGCCTCCACCGTCTTCGTCAACTACGACGGGGTCAACAAGCACCAGACGACCATTCGCGACGGTGCGTTCGTCGGCTGCGACACCATGCTCGTCGCCCCGGTCACGGTCAATGACGGGGCCTACACGGCGGCGGGTTCGGTGATCGTCGACGACGTGCCTCCCGGCGCCATCGGCGTGGCGCGTGCGCGGCAGCGCAACATCGAGAAATGGGTCTTGCGCAGGCGCGCGGGCACGAAGTCGGCCGCGGCCGCCCAGCGGGCGCTGGCCGAGCAAGAGCAGCAGGAGAGTGGCAAGTGAGCAGCATCAAACAGCCGGGCGAGAAGAACCTCATGCTCTTCTCCGGCCGGGCCTACCCTGAGCTCGCCGAGGAGGTGGCTCAGCACGTCGGCGTCTCCCTCACCCCCACCAAGCTGATCGACTTCGCCAACGGCGAGATCTACGCCCGCTATCTGGAGTCCGTACGCGGCTGCGACGCCTTCGTCATCCAGAGCCACACCGCACCCATCAACAAGTGGATCATGGAACAGCTGATCATGGTCGACGCGCTGAAGCGGGCCTCCGCCAAGCGCATCACCGTGGTCATGCCGTTCTACGGCTACGCCCGCCAGGACAAGAAGGGCCGGGGCCGCGAGCCCATCACGGCCCGGCTGATGGCCGACATGTTCAAGACCGCGGGCGCCGACCGGCTGATGTCGATCGACCTGCACACCTCCCAGATCCAGGGCTTCTTCGACGGCCCGGTCGACCACCTGTTCGCGATGCCGGTGCTGGAGAGCTACCTCAAGAACAAGCTCGACCTGGAGAACACCACCATCGTCTCGCCCGACACCGGCCGCGTCCGGCTGTCGGAGCGCTGGGCCGACACGCTCGGCACGCCGCTGGCGTTCATCCACAAGCGCCGCGACCTCGACGTGGCCAACCAGGTGAAGGTCAGCGAGGTCGTCGGACGGGTCCGCGGCCGCACCTGCGTGCTGATCGACGACATGATCGACACCGCCGGCACCATCTGCAAGGCCGCCGACGCCCTCTACGAGCAGGGCGCCACCAACGTGATCGTCGCCGCCACCCACGCGGTCTTCTCCGACCCGGCGGTCGACCGGCTGAAGAACTCCCGGATCTCCGAGGTCATCGTCACCAACACGCTGCCGCTGGCCGAGGCCAACAGGTTCGACAAGCTGACGGTGCTGTCGATCGCGCCGCTCATCGCCCGCGCGATCACCGAGGTCTTCCAGGACGGCTCGGTCACGAGCTTGTTCGAGGGTGACACCTGACCAAGTAGACTGGCACGGTTGCGCTCGTAACGCCTTTCGCTAGGGCGAGTGAGGGAGAGCGCCGACACCCACCGACCCAAGCATCCCTAGGAGATGTCGTGTCCGAAGTACGTATCGCCGCCGAGCCCCGCACCGTGTTCGGCAAGGGCGCCGCCCGCAAGATCCGCCGCGCCGACAAGGTGCCCGCCGTTCTCTACGGGCATGGCATCGACCCCAAGCACCTGACCCTGCCCGGCCACGAGGTGCTCCTCGCGCTCCGCACGCCCAACGTGCTGATCCACCTCAAGGGTGAGGGCGTCGACGAGCTGGCCCTGCCCAAGGGCGTGCAGCGCGACCCGATCAAGGGCTTCGTCGAGCACGTCGACCTGCTGCTGGTCAAGCGCGGCGAGAAGGTCACGGTCGAGATCCCGGTCACCACGGTCGGCGACGTCCACACCGACGGCCTGCTCGACCAGCAGCTCGTCGCCATCGCCGTCGAGGCCGAGGCCACCCACATCCCGACCGGCGTCGAGGTCGACGTCGAGGGCCTGGAGGTCGGCACCGCCATCACGGCCGGGCAGCTCACGCTGCCGAAGGGCGCCACGCTGGCCGCCGACCCCGAGGTCGTCGTGCTCCAGGTGAGCGCCAAGCCGGTCGAGGTGCCGGAGGAGGGCGAGGAGGCCGCCGAGGGTGCGGTCGCCGAGGCCGCCGAGACCGCCGAGGCTCCCGCCGAGTAACGGTCCGATTCGTGAACGGGGCGGCCGGACTCGAGCCGCCCCGTTCCGCTGTAGGGGGTGCAGATGGATCGCTGGCTGATCGCCGGCCTGGGCAATCCCGGGCCCGAATACGCGGGCAACCGGCACAACGCGGGCTTCATGGTGCTCGACGAACTCGCCGCCAGGGCCGGCGGGCGGTTCAAGGCGCACAAGAGCAGGGCTGAGGTGTGCGAGACCAGCACCGCCATCCTGGCCAAGCCCCTCACCTACATGAACCTCTCCGGCGGGCCCGTCAAGGCGCTCTCCGACTTCTACAAGATCGGCCCCGAGCGGCTGATCGTCGTCCACGACGAGCTCGACGTGCCGTACGGCGCCCTCAGGGCCAAGCTCGGCGGCGGCGACAACGGCCACAACGGCCTCAAGTCGATCACCAAGGTCCTCGGCACCCGCGACTACCTGCGGGTCCGCTTCGGCATCGGGCGCCCGCCCGGGCGCATGGACCCCGCCTCCTTCGTGCTGCGCGACTTCGCCACCATGGAGCGCAAGGACCTGCCCTTCCTCGTGGACCGGGCGGCCGACGTCGTGGAGTCGCTGATGGCTCGCGGCCTGGAAGTCACCCAGAACGACTTCCACCGGTCTGATCTGCATATTTCGGGCCCTCCACGCTGATCGCCACATAGGTCCGTTCGCCGGTTCTCTGCCTCTCTCGCAGCTACCATCTGTGACTGTCCGTTCAGGAATGGTCACCTGGAGGCATGCGTGCGGGGTGAGGGCTTCATGGCCGTCGTCGGACCGGGCCATGTGGCCTCCTGGCGAGTCAGCCCGCGCACGCCTACCTGGGTCCGCTCCTATCGCTTCCGCGCGGTGCTGGGCGACCTCTGCGGGGCCTGGGTGGGGTCCGGGCTCGCCTTCTACGTGCGCTTCGGCGAGCTCACGCCGTACGTGCTGCCGTACCTGCTGGTCAGCCTGGCCCTGCCGGTGGTGTGGGCGTTCGCGGTGGCGCTCAACCGCGCGTACGAGCCGCGCATGCTCGGCGTCGGCTCCGAGGAGTTCCGCCGGGTCGTGCAGTCGGGCGTCGCGCTGACCGCGGGCACGGCCATCGGCTCCTACCTGACCAAGACCGACGTCGCCCGGGGCTACGTCGTGCTCGCGCTGCCGCTGGTCACGCTGCTCACCCTGGTCCTCAGGTACGCCCTGCGCCGCTCCCTGCACCGGCGCAGGGCGGCGGGCGAGTGCATGCGCAAGGTGGTCGCCGTCGGGCACGCGGCCTCCGTCGAGGAGCTGGTGCGGCTGTTCCAGAAGGAGCGCTACCACGGCATGGACGTCGTGGCCGCCTGCCTGCCGGGGGGCACGCCGGGCGACTTCGTGGGCGAGGTGCCGGTCGCCGGCGACCTCAGCGACGTGCCGATCGTGGTCGACCAGTTCCGCGCCGACACCGTGGCCGTGCTGGCCTGTCCCGAGATGGACGGGCAGGCGCTGCGGCGGCTGGCCTGGCGGCTGGAGCGCACCCACACCGAGCTGGTGGTCGCCCCGGCGCTGATGGACGTGGCGGGCCCGCGCACCATGATCAGACCGGCCGCCGGGCTGCCGCTCCTGCACGTCGAGCATCCCGAGCTGGGCGGGGCCAGGAAACTCGTCAAGAACATCTTCGACCGCCTCGTCGCCGTCGCGCTGCTGGTGCTGCTCGCGCCGCTGCTGGTGGGCCTGGCGGTGGCCGTACGCGTGACGAGTCCCGGGCCCGCGCTCTTCCGGCAGACCAGGGTCGGCAGGGACGGGAAGCTGTTCACGATCCTGAAGTTCCGCACCATGCGGCGCGGCTCCGAGCAACAGAAGATCACCTTGGTCAGCGACCGCGACAGCGTGCTCTTCAAGATCAGGAACGATCCCCGGGTCACACCGCTCGGCACGTGGATGCGCCGCACCTCGCTGGACGAGCTGCCACAGCTCATCAACGTCGTGCGCGGCCACATGTCACTCGTCGGCCCCCGGCCGCCGCTGCCGGAGGAGGTGGCGCGCTACGGCGACGACGTGCGCAGACGGCTCCTGGTCCGCCCCGGGATGACGGGCCTGTGGCAGGTCAGTGGTAGATCTGACCTATCGTGGGAGGAATCCGTACGCCTCGACCTGCGTTACGTGGAGAACTGGTCCCTCACGCTCGACCTCCAGATCCTGTGGAAGACTTGGTCGGCCGTCGCCCGCGGGCAAGGAGCTTATTGATGACGATTCGCGACGACCACTCACTTGCCGCCGATCTGGCCACCGAGGCGGGCGAGCGGCTGCTGCGCATTCGCGAGCGCACCGGGTTCGGCGACTCCTCCGCCCTGCGCGCGGAGGGCGACCGGGCCTCCCACGTCTTCCTCATGGAGTCGCTGGCCAGGCTCCGTCCCAGCGACAGCGTGCTGTCGGAGGAGGCCACCCGTGAGGAGCGGCTCGACCCGCGCCGGCTCAGCGCGCCCCGGGTGTGGATCGTGGACCCCCTCGACGGCACCCGCGAGTTCGCGGAGCGGCGAGCCGGCACCGGAAGCGGCAGCTTGCGTAACCAAGACGGGGCCGAAGGGAGCGCGACCATAAGCGCAGCGGAGGGCCGGTCCGACTGGGCCGTGCACGTGGCGCTGTGGGAGGGCGGCAGGCTGACCGCGGGCGCCGTGGCGCTGCCCGCCCAGGGCCGCACGCTGACCACCTCGGAGCCGCCCAAGCCGCCCTCCTTCGACGGGGGGCGCTTCCGCATCGCGGTGAGCCGTACTCGGCCGCCGGAGTTCGTGCGCAGGCTGGCCTTCCTCGTCGGAGCCGACCTGGTCCCCATCGGGTCCGCCGGGGCGAAGATCTCGGCGGTGCTCACCGGCGAGGTCGAGGCGTACGTACACGCCGGGGGCCAGTACGAGTGGGATTCCGCCGCGCCGGTCGCCGTCGCCCAGGCCGCCGGGGTTCACGCGAGCCGGATCGACGGCTCCGAGCTGACCTACAACCAAGCCGACCCGTCACTACCGGATATCCTGGTTTCCCTACCTGAGCTAGCGACATCGCTGCTCAGCGGGATTCGGGACCTGCACCGCTAAACCGCCGGAGGAAGCTCCCATGCTCCAGCGCGACTACACGACGTCGCAGCTCGACGTGCTCGAGGCCGAAGCCATTCACATCATGCGCGAAGTGGCGGCCGAGTTCGAGCGTCCCTGTCTGCTCTTCTCCGGAGGCAAGGACTCGATCGTCATGCTCCGCATCGCGGAGAAGGCGTTCTGGCCCGCGGCCATCCCGTTCCCGCTCATGCACGTCGACACCGGCCACAACTTCGACGAGGTCATCGACTTCCGCGACCGCCGCTCCGCGGAGCTGGGCGCGCGGCTGATCGTGGCCAGCGTGCAGGACTCCATCGACGCCGGGCGCGTGGTCGAGGAGACCGGGCGGCGCGCCTCGCGCAACCGCCTGCAGACCACCACGCTGCTCGACGCGATCGAGGAGCACGAGTTCGACGCGGTCTTCGGCGGCGCGCGCCGCGACGAGGAGAAGGCCCGCGCCAAGGAGCGGGTCTTCTCCTTCCGCGACGACTTCGGCCAGTGGGACCCGAAGAACCAGCGCCCCGAGCTGTGGAACCTCTACAACTCGCGCATCCGCAAGGGCGAGCACATCCGCGTCTTCCCGCTGTCCAACTGGACCGAGCTCGACGTCTGGGACTACATCAGGCGCGAGGGCATCGAGATCCCCTCCATCTACTTCGCCCACACCCGCAAGGTGTTCGAGCGCGACGGCATGCTGCTGCCCGACTCCGACGTCGTCCAGCGGGGCGAGGACGAGCCGCTGTTCGAGGCCGTCGTGCGCTACCGCACCGTGGGCGACATGACGTGCACGGGCGCCGTGCAGTCCACGGCCGCCACGGTCGAGGAGATCATCGAGGAGATCGCGGCCACCCGGATCACCGAGCGCGGGGCCACCAGGGCCGACGACCGCTCGTCCGAGGCCGCGATGGAAGACCGTAAGCGGGAGGGCTACTTCTAATGGACATTCTTCGCTTTGCCACGGCGGGAAGTGTCGATGACGGCAAGTCCACCCTCATCGGACGGTTGCTCTACGACTCCAAGGCGATCTTCGAGGACCAGCTGGAGGCGGTCGAGCGCACGTCGCGTGACCGGGGCACCGAATACACCGATCTGTCGCTGCTGACCGACGGCCTGCGGGCGGAGCGCGAGCAGGGCATCACGATCGACGTGGCGTACCGCTATTTCGCGACGCCCCGGCGGAAGTTCATCATCGCCGACACGCCCGGCCACATCCAGTACACCCGCAACATGGTCACCGGCGCCTCCACGGCCGACCTGGCGATCATCCTCATCGACGCCCGCAAGGGCGTGCTGGAGCAGTCGCGGCGGCACGCGTTCCTGACCACGCTGCTGCGGGTGCCCCACCTGGTGCTGGCCGTCAACAAGATGGACCTGGTGGGCTACTCGCAGGAGCGGTTCGAGGAGATCAGGGAGGAGTTCACGGCGTTCGCCTCCAAGCTGAACGTCTCCGACCTCACCTTCATCCCGATCTCCGCGCTCAACGGCGACAACGTGGTCTCGCGCTCCGAGAACATGCCGTGGTACCTCGGCACGTCGCTGCTGCACCACCTGGAGAACGTCCACATCGCCTCCGACCGCAACCTGGTCGACGTGCGCTTCCCCGTCCAGTACGTGATCCGCCCGCAGCGGGCCACCGATCAGGCCTTCCACGACTACCGCGGCTACGCGGGCCAGGTGGCGGGCGGCGTGCTGAAGCCCGGCGACGAGGTGGTGCACCTGCCGTCGGGGCTCACGACGCGCATCGCCTCGATCGACACCTACGACGGGCCGGTGGAGGAGGCGTTCCCGCCCATGTCGGTGACGCTGCGCTTCGAGGACGACCTCGACGTCTCGCGCGGCGACATGATCGCCCGGCCCAACAACCAGCCGCAGGTGGCGCAGGAGCTGGAGGCGATGGTCTGCTGGATGGCCGACGGGCTCAAGCTGACGCCGCGCTCCAAGCTGACGATCAAGCACACCACCCGTACGGCCCGCGCCATGGTGCGCGACCTGCACTACCGGCTCGACGTCAACACCCTGCACCGCGACGAGGAGGCGACCTCCCTCGGCCTCAACGAGATCGGGCGGGTGTCGCTGCGGGTCACCCAGCCGCTGTTCGTGGACGACTATTCGCGCAACAGGCTCACCGGCGGCTTCATCCTCGTGGACGAGGCCACGAACGGCACCGTCGGCGCCGGCATGGTCATCGACGCCCGGTAGGTAGATCTTTCAGGGGTTCACCGACCTCTGGTTACTCTCCGCGATAGGGTCTTCGCGTTCCGTGTTCACGACGCGAAGGCCCTTTTTCGTGACCGACCGCGAAAGCACCACCCGGGTCATCTACCTGGGCGGCCTCGGGCGCAGTGGCACCACACTGCTCGAGCGGCTCCTGGGCGAGCTGCCGGGGGTGGTCGCGCTCGGTGAGGTCGTGCACCTGTGGGAGAGGGGCGTGCTCGCGGGGGAGCTCTGCGGGTGCGGCGTCGCCTTTCCCGACTGTCCCTTCTGGCGGCAGGTGGGGGAGCGGGCGTTCGGCGGATGGAGCCCGGCGCTGGCGGGCAAGGTCCTGACGCTGCGGCGGCGGGTCGACCGCACGCGCAGGATCGCGCGGATCGCGCATCCCGACCTGGCCGAGTACGTGCAGGCGTACCGGCTCCTGTACGAGGCCGCCGGCGCGTCGGTCGTGATCGACTCCAGCAAGCACGCGTCGCTGGCCTGCTGCCTCGTGGCCGCCGGGGTGGACGTACGGATCGTCCACGTGGTCAGGGACCCGCGCGCCGTCGCCCACTCCTGGGCCAGGACGGTGCGGCGCCCCGAGGACGGTCGGCCCATGACCCGGTGGCGGCCCGCCCACACCGCCGTCCACTGGACGGCCCAGAACGCCGCGCTCGAGCTCCTGCCGGGGCGCGGGGCCCGCGTCACCAGGGTCCGCTACGAGGACCTCCTCGCCGAGCCCGGGCCCACGCTCAGCTCCCTGGCACTCGGGCTCGGCCTGGCGGAGCCGGAGCTGCCGTTCCTGGAGGGCCGCACGGCCTGGCTCGGGCCCTCCCACACCGCGTCCGGCAACCCGATGCGCTTCCACGTGGGGCGGATCGAGCTGCGCCGGGACGACGCGTGGGTGACGGGCCTGCGTGACGGCGACCGGCGGGTGGTCAATGCCCTCACGTTGCCGCTCAGGGCCCGCTACGGCTATCGGGGGTTCGCATGAGCCCCTCGGTAGGCGTGGTGATCCCGACCCGCGGTGACCGCCCGGCGCAGCTGCGTGAGGCGGTGGAGTCGGCGCTGGCCCAGGACTATCCCGGGCGCCTGTCCGTGGTGGTGGTCGCCGACGGCGCCGCCCCTGAGGACATCGAGGTGCCGGCCTCCGTCCGGGTCCTGCCGAACACGCTGACCCCGGGCCTCCCCGGCGCCCGCAACACCGGCATCGCTGCCTGCGACACCGACCTCGTCGCCTTCTGCGACGACGACGACGTGTGGCTGCCCGGCAAGCTCGCCGCCCAGACGCGGGCGCTCGGCGAGCGCGGCGGCGAGTTCGCGAGCTGCGGCATCGAGGTGGAGTACGGGCAGCGCCGCGTGACCCGCCTGGCCGGGTGCGACACGGTGACGGCGGACGACCTGGTCCGCTCGCGCATGGTCATGGTGCACTCGTCGACGTTCCTGTTCGAGCGCGGCGCGCTGCGGGTGGACGAGAGCGCCCCGGGCGGCCAGAACGAGGACTGGGACCTGGCCCTGCGTGCCGCCGGACGCCGGCCGATCACCCATGTGGACCGCCCGCTCGTCCAGGTGCGCTGGGGTGGATCCCACTATGTCGCCCGATGGGCGGACCGCATTGCCGGGCTCGACTGGATGCTCGCCCGGCACCCCGAACTGGCCGTGGACCCGCGCGGCGCGGCACGGGTCTACGGCCAGCTGGCCTTCGGCCACGCGGCGCTCGGGCACCGCCGCGAGGCCGCCCGCTGGGCCCTGCGCGCCATGAGGGCCCGGGCCGGGGAGCCACGCGCCCCGATCGCCCTGGCGGTGGCGGCCGGCCTCATCTCCGCGCCGGCGGTTCTTTCCGCCCTTCACCGTAGGGGGCACGGCATTTGACTCGCTCCGAGACCACCACTCCGCACGTCCCGCTCCAGCGCCTCCCCGAGGCGCCACATCAGGACGCCACCCCCACACGCCTCGACGGGCCGCCCGGCGATCCGCCGCTTCCCGCGGCGCCGCCCCTCGATGGCCCGCCACCGGCCGCGCCACCCGAGGGCCGCGCGGGGGAGCGGGCGGCGCAGGCCGGGGGACGGCGGATGGCCGCTTCGAGCCAGGCGCGCGCGGTGGTGCGGGCGACCGGCGGTGACGGGGTGGTGGCGCCCGGCCGCTGGTGGGAGCGGGTGCGGGTGGGTGGCATCGGGCTGGACGCGCTCACCGAGGACGAGGTGGTCCGGTGGGTGGAGGCCGAGCTGGAGTCCGGCAGGGGCGGCCGGATCGTCACCCCGAACGTCGACATCTGCCGCGCCGCCGCCACCGACTTCGCCCTGCGGGAGCTCGTGCGCACCGCCGAGCTGGTGGTGACCGACGGGATGCCGCTGGTGTGGGCGTCCAGGCTGCTCGGCACCCCGGTGCCCGAGCGGGTCACGGGCGCGGATCTCATCTGGTCGCTCAGCAAGCTCGCCGCCCGCCGGGGCTGGCCCGTCTACCTGCTGGGCGGCCCCCCTGGTGTGGCACGCAGGGCGGCCAAGGAGCTCACGAGCTGTCACCCCAGGCTGCAGGTGTGCGGGGTGCACGCGCCGCCGTACCACTTCGACACCACCCCCGAGGGGAGCGCGCGCGTCCGGAGGATGGTGGCGGCGGCCCGGCCGAGGGTGGTGTTCGTCGGGCTCGGCTTCCCCCGCCAGGACCGGCTCATCGCCGACCTGCGGGAGGAGCTGCCCGAGGCGTGGTTCGTGGGGTGCGGGGCGGCGATCGCGTTCGCCGCCGGCACGGTCTCCAGGGCGCCGGAATGGATGCGCCGGGCCGGGCTGGAGTGGGCGTACCGGCTGGGCTGCGAGCCGGGGCGGCTGGCGCGCCGCTATCTGGTCGACGACCTGCCGTTCGCGGTACGGCTGCTGGGAAGCAGCCTGGTCACCCGCCTCATGAGGTGAGGGCGCGGACCCGGGCGGCGTCCTGCGGGCTGAGCCCTCGGGCGGCGTCGTCGAGCGCGCGGCGGGAGTCCATGGGGCGGTAGGCCGTGCGGGACAGGCCTGACCAGGCGAACCCCGTGCGGGACAGGCCCGACCGGGCGAACCCCGTGCCCGCCCCGGAGGGGCCCGTGCAGGCCCGCGTGATGCGGCGTTCGGCCTCGGGTGTCCATGGCAGGCCGGCATAGGCGTACAGGCCGCGGAAGCCGGTCAGCGGGTCGGCGGCCAGCGACTCGTACGAGGTGACGCGGACGCCGGGCGTGCGCTCCAGGATCGCGCGGGTCGCCCGCCACAGCGCGGCCGCCTTGGCGATCCGGTCCTGGGAGCCGACCAGCGCGCGCAGCTCCAGCAGCTCGGGGTGGTCGCGGACCAGGAGCGGCTGTTCGAGCAGTTCGTGGAAGTAGACCGTCCATCCGAGCCGCTGCCAGCTCGCCACGAACGACACCGGATCCCGCACCAGCGCGATCACCCGGCAGCCCAGGGAAGCGGCGAACCAGCCCGCGCTCAGCACCGCGAACGGGTCGTCCAGCAGCGCCCGGCGGCCCGCCAGGCGGCCGAAGGCGAAGGCGGTGCCGTAGCGCAGCAGGCGGGCCAGGTCGTACGGGGAGCGGTTCGCGCGCAACTCGGAGAGCCAGCGGTAGCGCAGGGCCACCGTGTCGCGGAAGGCGGGCAGCCAGTGGGCGGCGTTGTCGTCGCAGATGTACTGGAACCGGTGGGTCACGGTGGCCCTGAGCACCCCCGGGCAGCGGCCGGGCGGGTGCTGCGGGTTGAGCGGCTCGTTGACGTAGACCAGGTCGCCGCCGGCGGCGAGCATCTTGCCGGTCCAGCTCGTACCGCTCCTGGGAAGCCCCGTCACCAGGACTGTCATGCAACCCTCCGGTGAAGGAGCGCGGGCAGGGTGTGGCGGCCGAAGGGGTGGAGGCCGTAGCGGCGGTGCAGTTGCCACAGCGGGAGGAGGTTCTTGACGAGCACGCCGCCCGACCAGCCGATGACCGCCCCGAGCGCCCCGTGGACGGGGATCAGGGCCACGTCCAGCGCCACCGTGCAGGTGATCGCCGCCACCAGGTTGAGCAGGCTCGTGCCCGTGTGCCCGGCGGCCGTCAGCACGACGTCCACCATCCCGCAGGCCGTCGCCACCATCATGGTGCCCGCCAGCACGAGCGCCACCGGGACCGCGGACCCGTACGTGGGGCCGAAGAGCCGCAGCAGCCACGGTGCCAGCGCCGCGTACGCCAGCCACACCGGCCACGTCAGCAGCACCAGCCAGATCGTGGCGGTCTGGTACAGCTCACCGGCCCGCGCCCGCTCGCCGTCCGCGAGCGCGCTCACCAGCCGAGCCTGTACGGCCTGCGCCAGCCCCTGGTTCGCGAGCTGCCCGACCACCTTGAACCGGGTGGCGGCCGTGTAGACGGCGGCCTGCGCGGGCCCGCCGAGCAGCGCGACGACCACGATGTCCAGCCGCTGGAACACCGCCTGGATCGCCCCCGCGACCGACCGGGGAGCCGTGTGCCGCCACAGGTCGCGAGCCGTCCCCGGCAGGTACGGGGTCCGCGGCACCCGACCCCGCAGCCCCGCCCAGGCGATGACCGCCGCCAGCGCGTACGGCGCCCCCCAAGCCAGCGGCAGCCAGGAGACCGCCCCCGCCAGCGCGGCGCAGGTGACCAGCGCGAGCTGCGAGAAAGGCACCAGCAGCCCGTCCACGAGCACGGTGGGTCGCATGGCTCCGAACCCCCGGGTGGCGGCCAGCAGCACGTCCCCCACCACCATGACGGGCAGGATGGCGGCGACCGGGCCCAGCCGCGGATGGAGCACGACCCCCGCGACGCAGGAGGCGATCGCACAGGGCACGAGCGCCGCCCGGATATATCCGGATATACCGAGATAGTCGTAGGTCTTCGCCCGCGCGATGAAGAACACGAGCCCGTTCCCCGCGTCCAGCTTGGCGATCCCCGCCGCCATCAGGGCCACCGCGGTGACCGTGAAGAACGCCCCGGCGTCGGCCGGACTGAACGCCCTGGTCACGACCATCACGAGCACGAACTGCGCCACCGCGCCGCAACCCGCCCCCAGCACCCCCGCGATCCCGCCGCGCCGCAGCCGCCGGTCCGCGACGGCGGTCATCGCCGCCACGAAGGCTCACCGCCCAGCCACCGCGCCAGCCGGGCGTCGTACGGCTCGAAGTGGTCGCGCAGCTTGCGCGCCAGCGCCCGGGGCACCGGCCGCGGCAGTGGACGACCGTTGTGCCGCTCGAACACCGGATAGCCGAGATGCGGCACGCCCAGGAACGCCAGCACCTGGTCGTAGGCGGTCTCCGGCTCGGCGAAGAACCGGTGGCTGTCGAGCACCAGGATCCGCTCGCGGCCGACCAGGGCCTCCAGCCGGTCGAGCTGGTCGGCGTAGCGTCCGCGGGCCACGTAGGCGTGGTGGCGATGGGAGTGGTGCGGGGAGAAGGGTGACTGGCGCATCGCCTCCTCGGCCCCCGCCAGCCGCTCGGGCTCCAGCTCGATCGCGCGCTCCAGGAGCGACTCCGTCTCGTAACCCCTGGCCAGCTCGTGGGCGTGGGCCGAGCAGGCCCGCGCGACCGGATCGCGTACCAGCACGATCAGCCGCACCCCGGGCAGGTCGGCCGCGATCCGCTCCCTGGCCAGCGGATGGAACACGTAATAGGGGGACGACTCGAACGCCAGCGCCCGCGAGCCGTACCGGTGCTCGACCAGCCCGGCGCTCATCCGCAGCGGGAAGTGCGCCTGGTACCAGTGCAGTCCCCGCGCGTAGCCGACGTCGAAATAGTGCACCCCCTTGTGCAGCACCGGCTTGAGCAGCAGCGGATGCTGGGCCAGCGCACGGTACAGCGAGGTGGTGCCGCACCGCTGCGCACCCGCGATCAGGAACGACGGCAGCACCCGGGCCCCCGACGTGATCCTGCCCGTGGCGCGTGACAGCGACAGCACCGACCGTTTCATGGTCTTCACGTGAGCAGCTCCTCGTGGTCGACGGCCGGGTTGAGCCAGGTCTCCGGCGGCCCGAGCGGCGCGTGCCCGTCGGCGGCGTGCCGGTCGGCCAGCGCGATGAGATAGTGCAGCGCGGTCTGCCTGGCCACCGCGGCCGGCATCCCCAGGGGCGCGAGCTCGCGGGCGGCCCGCGCCACGCACGCCCGCGCCGCGACCGGCGGGGACATCCTGCGCAGGGCGCGCTGGAAGAAGTGGTGGACGGCGTCGAAGCCGTAGGGGACGCCGAGCTCGTACCGCTCCCAGTCCCACACCAGCAGCCGGCCGTCGGGGGACGGGCACATGTTCCAGGGCGCGAGGTCCCCGTGCCAGGCCGCGCACGGCCCTCCGGTGGCCGCGATCTCCCTGACCGCGTCGAGCAGCAGCGGCCGCGGCACCCGGCCGCGCCGCACCGGCAGCGGCGACAGCGCCAGCACCGCCAGCTCCCGCCAGCTGCCGTGGTGCAGCACGGCGGGCGGGACCACCGTCTCCAGCGCCAGCCCGGCCAGCCTGCGCAGGGCCGCCGCCTCGGCGGTGATCAGCGCCCGTGTCCGGGCGCTGTCTCCGATCTTCACGAACGCCAGCAGCCGCCCGCCCGAGCGGGCCTCCAGGACCGGCTTGCGGTTGGCCCGCGCGGCCGGCCGCACGTGCAGGACGGTCTCGACGGGCCGCCCGAAGACCTCGCCCAGGTACGTGGCGATGGACCCCTCGCCCGGCACGACGACCGGGGGCCAGGGGTGCCACCAGCGCCGCGGCACCATCCGCCGGGGCACGGCGGAGTGCGGCAGCACGGTGTACTTCCGGGGCGACCCCGTCCCCGGATACAGCAGCCGCACGGTCTTCTCGAGATAGTCGAGCCGGATGGCGGCGTCGTTCACGTGACTTCCCCTCGGCTGTTGCGCCACAGCAGGGCGAACGAGATGAGATAGAGGCTGAGCGGGGTGACCAGGCCGTCGTAGACGAACATGTAGAGCAGCACCAGCCCCATCACCAGCACCCCGGCCAGCCCGATCGGGCTGCGGTCGGCCCAGTGGCGCCGGATCGCGCCCGCGAAGAACGCCACGTAGAGCACGGCCCCGGTGAACCCCTGCGTGATGATCAGCAGCCACAGCTGCCCGTCGCTGCCCAGCGGCGGGTGCCCGCAGCCCTCGCACCACTGGGTGCGGCCCGTGGTGATCGTGCGATGGTTGCCCATGGCGTTGCGCGTGTTGCCGTACCCGATGAGCGGCGAGTGGCCGGCGGCCGCGACGGTGGCCGTCACGGTGAAGGCCCTGATGTCGTTGGAGTGCGGCCGGTCCAGCCGCTGCGCGACCAGCGGCGCGAGCGGGCTCAGCGCGAACGCCGCCGCCGCCACCGCGACGGCCCCGCAGAGCGCCACCCTGGTCCGGCCCCGCACCCGGACGATCAGGTACGCGACGGCCAGGCCGAGCCCGATCCACAGGCCGCGGTTGAGCGAGTAGACGACGGGGATCGCGGCCAGGGCGGCCACGGCGGCCACGAAGACCTTCTGCCGCCGCCCCCCGTACACCCACCATCCGACCACGAACCACACCAGCAGCACCGACAGGTTGCTGCCCCACGCGTTGGCCCACTCGAACGGCGCCTCCGGCCTGGGGGAGGCGAAGCCCAGCACCTTCTGGGTCTGGGCGGCGGTGGGGTGGATGAGGTTCTGCACGAACGAGTTGGAGCTCACCCAGTCGGGCAGCAGCAGCTCCACCGGCGAGGTGAACGCGAACGAGGGGACGAACACGCCGAGCAGCCCGCCCGCGACGGTCGTGACGAACAGCACGCCGAGCATCCGCACCAGGCGCACCTGCGGCAGCTCGCGCTCGGTGAGATTGCCCAGGTAGAGCACCATGATCAGAATGGCGGTATAGAGCGCCAGCCGCATGGCGTAGCCGACGACCCGGCCGGGCCCGATCTCGCCGTAGGTGCCGGGCGGCATCTCCGACAGCATGAGCCCGCTCACCAGGTAGCCGGCGAGCAGCAGCAGCCACAGCCCGAACCCGCGCGGCACCTTGATCGGCCGGCGCCGCCACAGCACCACCGCCATCGGCACCGCCACCACGATCACGGAAAGCCCGCCGAACCCCAGCGCCCACCACACCGGATAGCCGACGAGCAGCGCCGCGATCGGCCACGCGGCCCTGCTCACGTCGGCTGGCCGGGGCGCCGCGGGTGCATGGGCATGGGGGTGGTCTCGCCCATGTCCAGCTCGCCCGTGGCGACGAGCTTGCCGAGCGGGGTGTGCGTGCGCGGCTCCAGCAGCGGCACGAACGACGGCAGCGCGTCGGTCACCGTCACCACGCCGATGACGGGCACGTCGTGCCTGGCGAGCCGCCGTACGGCCGCCGCGACCTGGACCGAGGTGGTCCGGCCGAGCGCCACCAGCAGCAGCGCCGCGTCCGCCCTGGACAGGTCGCGCACGTCGGAGCCGTCGAGCACGGTCAGAGGCATGTTGACGGCCACCGGGTCGCCGGACTCCTCCAGGTCGGGCGGCAGGATCCGGACCAGCAGCCGCTTGCCGGGACAGGCGGCCACCGCGGCGCAGGCCAGCTCGTGCGCCACGCCGGGCTCGCGCGGGCTCGACAGGTCGCCCAGCACGGGCAGGCCGGTCAGCCGTTCGACGTCGGCGACCGTGCGCAGCCGCCGGTCGAGCCGGTCACGGGCGTAGGCCGCGGCCGAGCCTGCGAGCAGCCCGGCCATGAGGCCGGTGCCGAGGTAGAGGGGCAGGCTGGGAGAGCTGGGCGCGGTCGGCGGGGTGGCCTGGCCGATGACCGTGCCGGGGGTCACCGCGACCGTCCTGAGCGCGTCGTACCGCAGCGCCAGCCCGGCGGCCTGCCGGTTGAGCACGCTCTCCCGCTGGGTGGCGATCGTGTGCTCGGGCGTGCCCTTGGACAGTCCTGAGAGCTGCTTGATCACCGCGTCGAGCGCGGTGTTGACCTGCTTGAGCTTGCCCAGCACCACCTGCTGCTGGGCGGTCAGCGCGGCCAGCGCGCTCTCGCGGCGGTTGGCCAGGTACGCCTGGGCGTACGCACGGGACTGGGCCGCGGCGACGCCGGCGTCGGCGGCCGTCACCGAGATCCACAGCACCGCCGAGTTGGGCGGCACCGAGACCTCGACGGGCTCCGGTGTCTCGACCCGCAGCGTCCTGGCCGCCCGCGCCGCCACCACGGCGGACTGCGCGACCTGGGCCTCGGTGTCGAGGTTGAGTGCCTCGCGCTGGCGGCTGGTCACCTGGTTGGCCGGCTCCTGCGGGCCGACCGGCATGACCAGCACCTGCGTGGTCGCGGTGTAGGCGGGCGGCGTGAGGCGCATGAGCGCGAGGCCGGCGGTGCCGCCGAACACGACGCAGCCCACCAGCAGCAACCATCGCCTGCGCAGCAGTGAGAGGTGCTCGTCCAGGTCCGTGCCGGAGCTCATTGGGGAGGGTCTCCTGGAATTGCGTCGAGATGTGCGCCCACTATAGGGCGGACGATTATCAGCCAAGCCTAATACCCAAGATTTTCTGCAGAAGGGCACAAGGTAAAGGCAGTTATAAAAGGACATGTCCGGAAAATTCCTTGAGCCATATACCCATCGCGAGCTGGTGAGACCCGGCACACTTGCTGAAGTTCCCGGAACGGCATGGCAAGGATCCGGTTTGATAGGCGGGGGTCGTTCGACGAGGGGGTTGAAAGGCTTTGCAGCTACGGGGAATTTCTCATAACACCACCAACGCGGCGCTTATTCTGGCCGTGATCGCGATGCTCGCCGCCTGTTCCACGGCGGAGGGCTCCAACGCCCGCGCGCCCGTAGCGATCAAGGAAGCCTCGGGCTCGCCCTCCTGCACGGCCACCTCCAGGCTCATCCCGTCCTGCGGCGCCTGGTGGGGCCTCGCGCCGGAGGTCTTCACCGGGGCCCCGCTGGACCAGGCCCTGCACAGCGCCGAGTCCCGCATGGGCGCCGCCGCCGACGTGGTGCACGTCTACCACCGGGGCAGCGAGCTGTTCCCCACGCCCGCGGAGATCAGGCTGGCCCGCGACCCGGCCAGGCCCCGGCTGCTCATGGTCAACTGGAAGCCCTCACTCGACCACACCTGGGCCGAGATCGCCGACGGGGCGCTCGACGCCCGGATCGACCGGCTGGCCGGATACCTCAGGCGCACCTTCCCCGAGCGGTTCTTCCTCACCCTCCACCACGAGCCGGAGAACGACGTGGACGAGTCGTCGGGCTCGGGCATGCAGGCCACCGACTACGCGGCCATGTTCCGGCACGTCGTGGCCAGGCTGCGGGCCGAGGGGGTGAAGAACGCCGTCATGGTCATGACGTACATGGGGGCGCCCAACTGGGCGGCGGAGCCGTGGTTCGAGGACCTCTATCCGGGTGACGACGTGGTCGACTGGGTCGGCATGGACCCATACGCCGACGGCCGGGTCGAGGACTTCGAGGGGCTGGTGAACAAGACCCGCAAGGAATATCCGGACTGGCCGGGGTTCTACCGGTGGATGCAGGCGCGCTTCCCCGGCAAGCCGGTCATGGTGGCCGAGTGGGGGGTGTTCGAGCGGAAGGACGACCGGGGGTTCAAGCGGGCGTTCTACGAGTCGGTGCGGCGGCAGATCAAGCGGTATCCGCAGATCAAGGCGCTGCTGTACTTCGACTCGCCGCAGGCGCCGCGCGGCGACACCAGCTTCGACACCGGCTCGGGAGCCGACCGGGCGTTCACCGAACTGGCTCGGGATCCTTACTTCCGCTCGACACCCGTCCCCCGGCCGTGATTATGGCCTCCGCTCCGCGGAGGCGGCTCGGTCGCCGGGGTGCCGTCGCCTTCCCGCGTCGCTCTGGTCGCTACGCTCCCTACGCTCCTCAGTCCAGGCAACGGCGCTCCCTCGCAGCCGCCAGCCGACGATGGTGACGACCGCGGCGGCCGCGAGGGCGCAGACGGTGAGGGTGTTGCTCACGTTGAGCAGTTTGAGCGCGGAGGCGAGCAGGACGATGGCCAGCAGCGCCCGGATCAGGCCGCCGGGGGCGCGTGAGGAGATCCGGGCGCCGAGGTAGACGCCCGGGATCGAGCCGATGAGCAGCGACAGCGTGAGGTCCAGCTTGAAGTCGCCGAACAGCAGGTGCCCGAGCGCGGCGGAGGCCACCAGCGGCACGGCCTGGACGAGGTCGGTGCCGACGAGCTGGTTGGCCTTGAGCGCCGGGTAGAGGACGAGCAGGGCCACGATGATCAGCGATCCGGATCCGACGGACGACACACCCACGACCAGTCCGCCCACCGTGCCGACCAGTAGGGTCGGAATTGGGCGCACGACGATCTCATGGGCGCTGGACGTGCCTCCCCGCGTGCCGAGCCAGCTCTTGAGCGCCATGCCGGCGACGGCCAGCAGGAGCGCCACGCCGAGCGCGTACTTGACCGCGTCGGTGACCGCGAACGCGCGGGCCAGGAACACTCCGCAGAAGGCGGCCGGCACCGAGCCCGCGCACAGCCAGCCGACCAGGCGCAGGTTGACCGTGCCCCGCCGCAGGTGCACGAAGCTGCCGACCGGCTTCATGACGGCCGAGGCGACCAGGTCGCTGGAGACCGCGGCCAGCGGCGGGACGTTGAAGAACAGCATCATCATCGGCGTCATGAGCGCCCCGCCGCCCATCCCGGTCAGCCCGACCACGATCGCGACGAAGAAGGAGCCGAGGATCAGGGGGAAGTCGATCAACGAACCCAGCCTCCAGACCGCAGCGCTCCCAGAACCTGGGAGACGGCCGCGTCGATCGAAATGTGCGTGGTGTCGATGACCAGCTCGGCGTCGTCCGGCTCCTCGTAGGGATCGGAGACGCCGGTGAACTCGGGGATGAGGCCGGCGCGCGCCTTGGCGTACAGGCCCTTGCGGTCGCGCCGCTCGCACTCCTCCAGCGGCGTCGCGACGTGCACGAGCAGGAAGTCGGCCCCGACCGACTCGACCATCTCGCGCACCTCCTCGCGGGTGGCCGCGTAGGGGGCGATGGGCGCGCAGACGGCCAGGCCGCCGTGGCGGGCGGCCTCGGCGGCGACGAAGCCGATGCGGCGGATGTTCAGGTCGCGGTCGGCCTTGGAGAACGTCAGGCCCTTGGACAGCAGGTGGCGTACGACGTCGCCGTCGAGGTAGGTCACCGCGCGGCTGCCGAGCTCCAGCAGCGCGTCGCGCAGGCCGCGGGCGATCGTGGACTTGCCGGAGCCGGACAGGCCGGTGAAGAAGACCACGAGGCCGCGGCGGTGCGGCGGGCCGGGGATGTGCACGGGGTCGGGCCCGGCCAGGTGCTCGGCGGCGCCGTAGGCGGTGGCGACGTGCTCGCGCAGCTCCAGGTCGATCTCGGGCTCCTCGCGGGGCGCCAGGGGCACGGAGACGACGATCGTGTCCTCCGGCAGCTTCTCCTTGGCCCGGAGCGCGGCGCGTACGACCGCTGGGCCCGGCTCGCCGTACGAGAGGGGGAGCAGCATGATCAGCGCGTCGAGCTCCTTGGCGGTGGCGACGATCTCGGAGAGGTCGTCGAGAGGCCCCCGCATGGTGACGGCCAGCGCGGGACGCCCGCCGAGCTCGGCCTTGACGTCGGCCGGAGTGCGCCGCAGGCGCGCGAACGGGCCGTGCTCGGGCGTGCCGAGGCCCTTGATCGGCCCCGAGGTCAGTCCGTCGGGCTCCTGGGCGGCCACCGTGAGGGCGGCCAGCGGCAGGCCCTCGGGGTCGAGCAGCGTCACCTCGTCGCCGGGTGAGAGGTCGGCGGACACGTGGAGCGTGACGGGCGCGGGCCACGGCGTGCCGTCGGCCAGAGCGCCCCGCTCGTGCACCGAGTGGAGGTCATCGTGGCCCAGGAACCCGGTCAGCGGCTCGAAGACACCTGAGAGCAGCAGCTCGAGGTCGGCCAGCTCGCGCGCATCGGGGGTCCACTCCACGGCTCCAACATCCCAACTATTCCGATTGAATTGGTAGGGATGAAGTCTACCGATTGATGCAAGTGTGCCGCTAGAGGACCCGGGCGAAGTGGTGCTGCGGCTTCCTGATCACCATGGTGATCTCGTCGTGGGTGGCAGGGTAGCGGCCGTTGCTCAGCTTGGACGCCAGCGCCACCGCGGCGACGGTGAGCCTGCGCCGGCGGGCCGGGCCGCTGGTGTTGCGCTCGTCGTCGGTGATCATGAGGCCGCGGCTGAGGCAGAAGGCGTAGATGCCGTCGCTCGACGCCAGCGGCTCGTACACGCTGGGCAGCGGGCCCGGGGTGCCGGGCGTGACGAGCATGCGCCAGAACATGCGGCGCACCAGCGACGGCGTGATCCGGTCGAGCAGCCCGTAGGCGGACCTGCGGTCGCGCATCCGCAGCAGCACCAGGCCGCCCGGGCGCAGGGACTGCAGCAGCCGGTCGAACACCAGCTCCGAATGCTTGATGCGCTCCAGCAGGAAGGACAGCTGGATCACGTCGTACGACCTGGGCGGCAGCGGCACGCAGCGCAGGTCGCCCAGCGACCACGACACCAGGTCGGCGCGCTCCCCGAGCACCGCCCTGATCGCCGCGATCTCCTCGTCGGCTCCGGTGGCCCTCGTCTCGATCTCGCCCAGGTCCAGCGGCTCGTCGTGCGCGCACCCTGCGACCAGCACGTCGAGCCGCCTGCCGGGCAGCCCGGACCAGTGCTCGCGGACCCGTTGACCGAAGAGGTCGCCCCGCTGGGCGACCGATCGCACCTCAGACATGTCACCTACAGTAATCACTCGAACGGTTTCAGTGAGCCATTTCCTCGCTAGCATCCTTCCCCGTGAACGGCGAGGTTTACGTGGGAAATGCGGGCGTCGATGCGGGGATGGACCGGGGCTGGCTGCTGGGTCATTTCAAACCCCTCGGCGACCCAAGGCACAGTGACGACGTGGAGATCAAATGGGGTGTCCACGCGCCCGGCGAGGAGCGGGCGGAGTGGGTCAAGGGGGAGGCGCGCACGGCCCTGCTGGTCCTGATCAGCGGCCGCTTCCGGGTGGAGCTGCCGGGCCGCAGCGTGCTGCTGGCCGAGCCGGGTGACTACGTGGTCTGGGGAAAGGGCGTCGACCATTCGTGGCGCGCGGAGGAGGCCTCGACCGTGCTCACCGTCCGCTGGCCCTCCGTGCCTGGTTACCGGGTCGGGTAATCGGGGCGGCTGAGTTACGCCTGCGAGTACCCTTGGAGAGAACCCCCGCGACCTGACCCGGCCGGGGGTAGTCGTGTTGCCGTCGTGGGGCTGTGGGCGTATCTGATGAGTCTTTCCGGGCTACTTGACCTTGTTCGCGCCGACCCGAAGCTGACCGCCGCTCTCGAAGAGGGCGGCGACGTCGCGCTGATCGCGCCGTCCGCGCTGCGGCCGTTCGGTGTGGCCGCGCTGGCCACGCACGACCAGCGGGCCGTGCTGGCCGTCACCGCGACGGGCCGCGAGGCGGAAGACCTCGCCGCCGCGCTGACCAGCCTCATCGAGCCCAGCTCGGTGGCCGTGTTCCCGGCCTGGGAGACGCTGCCGCACGAGCGGCTCTCGCCGCGCAGCGACACCGTGGGGCAGCGGCTGGCGGTGCTGCGGCGGCTGGCGCACCCGATCAAGGGTGACAGCGCGGCCGGGCCGCTCAGCGTGATCGTGGCGCCGATCAGGGCGCTGCTGCAGCCGATCGTGAAGGGGCTCGGCGACCTGGAGCCCATCCGGCTGCGGGCGGGCGACGACGCCGACCTCGACGAGGTCGTCGACCGCCTGGTGACCAACGGCTACCACCGCGTCGACATGGTGGAGAAGCGCGGCGAGGTGGCCGTGCGCGGCGGGCTGCTCGACGTGTTCCCGCCGACCGAGGAGCACCCGCTGCGGCTGGAGTTCTGGGGCGACACGGTCGAGGAGATCCGCTGGTTCAAGGTGGCCGACCAGCGCTCGCTGGAGGCGGCCGAGGAGGGGCTGTTCGCGCCGCCGTGCCGCGAGCTGCTGCTGACCGACGAGGTCAGGGCCCGGGCGGCGGAGCTGGCCGAGGAGCACCCGGCGCTGGCCGAGGTGCTCGACCAGCTCGCCGAGGGCACGCCGGTCGAGGGCATGGAGGCGTTCGCGCCCGTGCTGGCCGGCGAGATGGACCTGCTGCTCGACCACCTGCCGGTCAGGTCCGCGGTGTTCGTGTGCGACCCCGAGCGGATCAGGGGGCGGGCCGAGGAGCTCGTACGCACGTCGCAGGAGTTCCTGGAGGCCTCCTGGATCAACGCGGCGGCCGGTGGCGAGGCGCCGATCGACCTGGGCGCGGCGGCGTTCCGCACGCTGGAGGAGATCCGCGACCACGCCGACGCGCTGGGCCAGCCGTGGTGGACGATGGCGCCGTTCGGCGGCGGGATCGAGCTCGACGCGCAGGACTCCGAGGCCTACCGGGGCGACACCGCCAAGGCGCTGGCCGACATCAAGGGCTGGCTGGCCGACGACAAGGCGGTCGTGCTGCTCAGCGAGGGCCACGGGCCGGCCGAGCGGATGGTCGAGCTGCTCAAGGGCGTCGACGTGCCCGCCAGGCTGCGGCAGTTCCTGGACAAGGCGCCCGAGCCCAAGGTCGTCCACGTCAGCACGGGCCTGATCGAGCACGGCTTCATCACGCCCAACCTGGCCGTGCTCACCCACCTCGACCTGGTCGGGCAGAAGGCGTCCACCAAGGACATGCGGCGCCTGCCGTCGCGCCGGCGCAACATGGTGGACCCGCTCCAGCTCAAGGTCGGCGACCACGTGGTGCACGAGCAGCACGGCGTGGGCCGCTACATCGAGATGGTCCAGCGCACGGTCCAGGGCGCCACCCGCGAATACCTGGTCATCGAGTACGCCAAGGGCGACCGGCTCTACGTGCCGACCGACCAGCTCGACGAGGTCACCCGCTACGTCGGCGGCGAGGCGCCCACGCTCAACCGGATGGGCGGCGCCGACTGGGCCAAGGCCAAGTCCCGGGCGAAGAAGGCGGTCAAGGAGATCGCGGGGGAGCTGATCAGGCTCTACTCCGCCCGGATGGCCTCGCCCGGCCACGCCTTCGGGGACGACACGCCGTGGCAGCGGGAGATGGAGGACGCCTTCCCGTACGCCGAGACCGGCGACCAGCTGGAGGCCATCGACGAGGTCAAGCGCGACATGGAGCGCGGCGTCCCGATGGACCGGCTGATCTGCGGCGACGTCGGCTACGGCAAGACCGAGATCGCGGTGCGGGCGGCGTTCAAGGCGGTCCAGGACGGCAAGCAGGTGGCCGTGCTGGTGCCGACGACGCTGCTGGTCCAGCAGCACATGTCCACCTTCACCGAGCGGTTCTCCAGCTTCCCCGTCACGCTCAAGCCGGTCTCCCGGTTCCAGACCGACGGCGAGGTCAAGGGCACCCTCGAAGGGCTCAGGTCGGGCGCCGTCGACGTCGTGATCGGCACGCACCGGCTGCTCAGCCCCGAGGTCCGGTTCAAGGACCTGGGGCTGATCATCATCGACGAGGAGCAGCGGTTCGGCGTCGAGCACAAGGAGGCGATGAAGCACCTGCGCACGCAGGTCGACGTGCTGGCCATGTCGGCCACGCCGATCCCGCGCACGCTGGAGATGGGCCTGACCGGCATCCGCGAGATGTCCACGATCCTCACGCCGCCGGAGGAGCGGCACCCGATCCTCACGTTCGTGGGGCCGTACGAGGAGAAGCAGATCGGGGCGGCGATCAGGCGCGAGCTGATGCGCGACGGGCAGATCTTCTTCGTGCACAACCGGGTGGCCTCGATCAACCGCGTGGCCGCGCGGCTGCGCGAGCTGGTGCCCGAGGCGCGCATCGCGGTGGCGCACGGGCAGATGAACGAGCACCAGCTCGAGAAGATCATGGTGGGCTTCTGGGAGCGGGAGTACGACCTGCTGGTCTCCACCACGATCGTCGAGTCCGGGCTCGACGTGCCCAACGCCAACACGCTGATCGTGGACCGGGCCGACAACTACGGCCTGTCGCAGCTGCACCAGCTGCGCGGGCGCGTCGGGCGGGGCAGGGAGCGCGGTTACGCGTACTTCCTCTACCCGCCGGAGAAGCCGCTGACCGAGACCGCCCACGAGCGGCTGGCCACGATCTCGCAGCACACCGAGATGGGCGCGGGCATGTACGTCGCCATGAAGGACCTGGAGATCCGCGGCGCGGGCAACGTGCTGGGGGCCGAGCAGTCCGGGTTCATCGCGGGCGTCGGCTTCGACCTGTACGTGCGGCTGATGGCCGAGGCCGTGCAGGAGCAGAAGGCCAAGCTCGACGGCGGCGAGGCGCGGGAGGAGCAGCCGGACGTCAAGGTCGAGCTGCCGATCAACGCCCACATCCCGCACGACTACGTCACCTCCGAGCGGCTGCGGCTGGAGGCGTACAAGCGGATCGCGGCCATCGCCACCCCCGCCGACATCGACGAGGTGCGCGAGGAGCTGACCGACCGCTACGGCAAGCCGCCCGCGGAGGTGGACAACCTGCTGGAGGTGGCCAGGTTCCGGATCAAGGCGCGCCAGGGCGGGCTCACGGACGTGACGCTGCAGGGCCAGAACATCAAGTTCGGCCCGGCCAGGCTGAAGGAGTCGCAGCAGGTCCGGCTCGACCGGCTCTACAAGAAGGCGATATACAAGCAGGCGGCCGAGACGCTGCTGGTGCCGGTGCCCAAGACCAAGCCGCTCGGTGGGCAGCCGCTCCGGGATCTCGACCTGCTCAAATGGTGCGGTGACCTGGTCGAGGCGATGTTCCTCGAGCCAGCGCGGGTAAGCTAGCGGCGGTTTTCGGTCGGAAAGGGACGCACGTGAAGTCGATACGAGTGGCTGTGGCCGCCGCCGCGGTGGGCCTAGCGCTGACCGCCTGCTCCTCCCCTCTGCAGGCCGGCGCCGCGGCCGTGGTGGGCAAGGAGCGCATCTCGACGAGTCAGCTCAACGCGGACGCGGAGGCCTACAAGGCCGCGCTGAAGAAGAACAAGCTGGACGAGACGGCGCTCGGCGTGCCGGTCACCCAGTACGTGCTTCAGCGGCTGGCCGACATCAGCGCCGCCGAGCAGCTGATGGCGCGCAACAACGTTCAGGTGACCGAGAAGGAGATCGACGCCAAGCTCCAGGACCCCGGCCAGTACCAGTCGGCCGAGATCAACCTGCTGGCCCTGGGCGTCGCGCCCAGCTACGCCCGCGACTACGCGCGCACGGCGGTCGGGATGGCCAAGCTGCAGCAGCAGGCCGGCCAGGGCGGGATGGACAAGCTCCGCCAGGACTTCGCCTCGATCAAGACGACCTTCAACCCCCGCTTCGGCGTGGTCAACACCAACCCGTCGCAGGAGAACCCGGCGCTGTTCATCGACGCCGGCAGGTTCGGCAAGGCCACCACGCCGCAGGCGCGGCCACAGCAGCAGGGCTGAGCCGTGCCGCTGACCGTCGTCACCACCTCGCCCAGGGTCCCGCCGGGACTGCTGAGCCATCAGGCCTGGCAGGCGCTGCGCTCGGGTCCGGTGCTGACCGGCTCCGCCGCGCATCCGCAGCTGCCCTACCTGGCCGAGGCGGGAGTGACGGTCGAGGTCGTGGAGCCCGACCCGCGCGGGCTGGCCGCGCGGGCCGTGGGCGAGAGCGTGGTGTGGCTCGCCTCGGCCTCCGAGAAGGAGGACGAGGAGTTCATGCGCGCGGTGGGGCACGCCGCGATCGCGCTCGAGGAGCCGCCGCTGATCGAGGTGGTGCCGGGCTCGTACGACCTGCCGGGGGCGCGGGTGCTCGACCTGGTCGCCGTGATGGACCGGCTGCGGACCGAGTGCCCGTGGGACCGCAAGCAGACGCACGAGACGCTGGTGCCGTACCTGCTCGAAGAGGCCTACGAGGTGCTGGAGACCATCGAGCAGGGCGACTACCCGGCACTCCGCGAGGAGCTGGGCGACCTGCTGCTGCAGGTGGTCTTCCACGCGCGGGTGGCCGCGGACTTCGACATGGACGACGTGGCGGCCGGGATCGTCGAGAAGCTGGTGCGCCGCCATCCCCACGTCTTCGGCTCCGTACGCGCGGAGAGCGCCGACGAGGTCAGCGACAACTGGGACGCGATCAAGGCGGCCGAGCGGGCCGCCAAGGGCCGGGAGTCGGCGCTCGACGGCGTGCCCATGGGGCAGCCCGCGCTGTCGCTGGCCGCCCAGCTGCTGCGCCGGGCCGAGCGGGCGGGGGCGCCCGACGCGCTCGCGGCGGCCGTGGGGCAGGGGGTGGCCCGGGAGCTGTTCGACCTGGTCCGCCGCGCCGCCGAGGCCGGTCTCGACGCCGAGGCCGAGCTGCGGGCGGCCGCCCGTACGTACCGGGACCGGGTGCGCGCCTGGGAGTCGGCCTGACGCCGGTGCGTGGTGACCGTGCGGTCCCGCGTACGGGGGGTACCGATAGGCTCTGATGGCATATCGCCTTTCACTTAGGAGCGCAATCCCGTGGCTACCATCGAGGTCGTATACGCCCGCGAGATCCTCGACTCCCGAGGCAACCCCACGGTCGAGGTCGAGATCGTGCTCGACGACGGCAGCACCGGCCGCGCGGCCGTGCCGAGCGGGGCGTCCACCGGCCAGTTCGAGGCGGTCGAGCTGCGTGACGGCGGCAAGCGTTACGGCGGCAAGGGCGTGGAGAAGGCCGTCCTCGCCGTGACCGACGAGATCTTCGAGGAGATCAACGGCATCGAGGCCGAGGACCAGCGCATCATCGACCAGATCATGATCGACCTGGACCGCACGCCCAACAAGGCCAAGCTCGGCGCCAACGCCATCCTGGGCGTCTCGCTGGCCGTCGCCAAGGCCGCCGCCGACAGCGCCGACCTGCCGCTCTTCCGCTACGTCGGCGGTCCCAACGCCCACGTGCTGCCCGTGCCGATGATGAACATCCTCAACGGCGGCGCCCACGCCGACACCAACGTGGACATCCAGGAGTTCATGATCGCGCCGATCGGGGCGGAGACGTTCCGCGAGGCCGTGCGCATGGGCACGGAGGTCTACCACGCGCTCAAGAGCGTGCTCAAGGAGAAGGGTTACGCCACGGGCCTGGGCGACGAGGGCGGCTTCGCGCCCAACCTGCCGTCCAACCGCGACGCGCTCGACCTGATCCTGGTCGCCATCGAGCGGGCCGGCTACGTGCCGGGCGAGGACGTGGCGCTGGCGCTCGACGTGGCCGCCACCGAGTTCCACAAGGACGGCGTCTACACGATCGACGGCAAGGGCCTGTCGGCGCAGGAGCTGATCGAGTTCTACGCGGACCTGGTCGCCAACTACCCGCTCGTCTCCATCGAGGACCCGCTCGACGAGGAGGACTGGGCCGGCTGGAAGGCCATCACCGAGGCGCTCGGCGACAAGGTGCAGCTCGTGGGCGACGACCTGTTCGTCACCAACCCCGAGCGGCTGGAGCGCGGCATCAAGGAGGGCACCGCCAACGCCCTGCTGGTCAAGGTCAACCAGATCGGCACGCTGTCGGAGACCCTCGACGCCGTGGACCTCGCCCACCGCAACGGCTACAAGTGCATGATGAGCCACCGCTCCGGTGAGACCGAGGACACGACGATCGCCGACCTGGCGGTCGCGGTCAACTGCGGCCAGATCAAGACCGGCGCCCCGGCCCGTTCCGACCGGGTGGCGAAGTACAACCAGCTGCTGCGCATCGAGGAGCTCCTCGACGACGGCGCCCGCTACGCGGGTCGCGCCGCCTTCCCGCGCTTCCGGCGCTAGTTTCCTGCGAGGGAGCGCCGTCGTTTTCCTCACCTTGGAGGGAGCGCAGCGACCGGAATGGTGAGGAAAACGACGGCTCCAGGGCGAACGAGCCGCCGCCGCGAAGCGGCGGCAATAAGCAGGGGGGTGCAAATGGCCAAGAGGCCGCAACTGACTGGGCGGGCCGCCATCCTGGCCGTCGTGGTTTGCGCGATCGCGATGAGCCTGGCCTACCCTGTCCGCGAGTACATCAGCCTGCGCCGCAGCATCGCCGAGCACCGGGCGGAGAAGGCCAGGGTCGAGGCGGAGAAGCAGACGCTGCTGGAGCGCGACCGGCAGAGCGACGATCCCAACTGGATCAAGAAGACGGCCAAGGAACGGCTGCACTACTGCGGGCCAGGCGAGAAGTGCTACGTGGTGATGGACCAGCAGCAGATCAAGGAGCCGGCGGCCGTGCAGCAGGCGCCGGCGCCGCCGCCGTGGTACGAGACGCTCTGGGAGTCGGTGGAGGCCGCCGACAAGGGCACCGGCCGCCGGGCCGTGACGGGGAAGGAAAGTGTTGGACGGTAAAGACGTCGAGACAGTGCGACTGCAGCTCGGGCGGCCGCCCAGGGGGCTGCGCGGGGTGGCGCACCGCTGCCCGTGCGGCAACCCCGACGTGGTGGAGACCGCGCCGAGGCTGCCCGACGGCTCGCCCTTCCCGACTCTCTACTACCTGACCTGCCCCAAGGCGGCCTCGGCCATCGGCACGCTCGAAGGCTCGGGGCTGATGCGGGAGATGCAGGCCCGGCTGGCGACCGATCCCGAGCTGGCCGCCGCCTACCGCGCCGCGCACGACGACTACGTCGCCAGGCGCGACGAGGCGGCGAAGGAGGAGGGCCTGGAGCCGCTCCCGCGCGACATGCAGAGCACGGGCGGCATGCCGCTGCGGGTCAAGTGCCTGCACGCGCTCGTCGCGCACGAGCTGGCGGCGCCCGGCAGCAACCCGTTCGGCAGGGAGGCGCTCGACGCCCTCCCCGACTGGTGGAGTGACGGACCATGCGTGTAGCCGCCGTCGACTGCGGCACCAATTCCGTACGCCTGCTCATCGCCGACGTGGGCGACGATCTCATCGAGGACGTCGAACGGCGGATGGAGATCGTCCGCCTCGGCCAGGGCGTCGACAGGACCGGCAGGCTGGCCCCTGACGCCCTTGAGCGCACGTTCAAGGCCATGAGGGTCTACCGGGAGCTGATCGACCGGCACGGCGCCGTCAGGACGCGTGTGGTGGCCACCAGCGCGACCCGGGACGCGGCCAACAGGCAGGAGTTCGTGGACGGGGTCCGCGAGATCTTCGGGGTGGAGCCGGAGGTCGTGTCGGGGGCCGAGGAGGCGGAGCTCTCGTTCGTGGGGGCGACCAGGGGGCTGGTCCGGCTGTCGCCGGAGACCGAGATGCCGCAGGGGCCGCTGCCGCCGTACCTGGTGGTGGACATCGGCGGCGGGTCCACCGAGTTCGTGGTCGGCTCGGAGCACGCCGAGGCGGCGCTGTCGGTGGACATCGGCTGCGTGCGCCTGACCGAGCGGCACCTGAAGGAGGCCGGCGACCCGCCCTCCGCGCCCGCGCTGGAGGCCGTGGTGGCCGACATCGAGGCGGCGCTCGACCGGGTCGAGGCGGAGGTGCCCGTGCGGCGGGCCCGCACGCTGGTGGGGCTGGCGGGTTCGGTGACGACGGTCGCGGGGATGGTGCTCGATCTGCCCGCTTACGACTCGGCCAGAATTCATCACTCGCGGATTTCGGCCGGGCAAGTGCATGACGTGACGCGACGGCTGCTGGCGATGACCCATGGTGAGCGTGCCGAGGTCCCGGTGATGCATCCGGGAAGAGTGGACGTGATTGGCGCCGGCGCGCTAATTCTTGACCGGATCGTCCGTCGTTTCGCGTTTTCGCAGGTCGTGGTGAGCGAACACGACATTTTGGACGGTATCGCCTGGTCCATCGCCCGATAGCTGAAGAAATCCGGACATTTCCGGTCCATGGGCCGTGTTGAGCGTGCAATCAGTATTGTGGTTAGGTAAAGGGGCATTACGGGGGCTTTGCCATATTGCTGTGCACGGAAGGTGCCGGCGTGGCGACCGTTCCCGAGCGCGTCTCTTCCCTCAAAGGAATGGAGCACTCTCACATGATGTCTGTTGGGTTAGCACGTAAGGCGGCGGCGTTCGGCGCGTCCGCCGCGGTGCTGGCCGCCCTGGCCGCGGGCCTGGTCGCCAGCCCCGCCCAGGCGGCGACGGCCGCCACCACCAAGGCCGCTCCCAAGGTCTCGGTGTCGACGCCCGCGGTTTCCGGGGGCGACTACGAGGGAGCCTGCCCGGTCAAGGTCAACTTCTCGGCCAAGATCAAGGTTCCCGTCAAGGGCAAGACGGAGCTGGCCTACCGCTGGCTCCACGGCGACGGGTCCAAGAGCAAGGTCAAGGTGATCAAGCTCTCGGGCAAGGGTACCAAGTCGGTGACGGTCAGGCAGTCCATCACCTTCAAGGAAGACGTCAAGGGCTGGGAGGCCGTTCAGGTCCTCGGTCCGAAGAAGGTCACCTCGAAGAAGGGCTACTTCTCCGTCTCCTGTGAGGAGCCGAAGGAGGTTGGGCGAACGCAGCTCGACGTGTCGGTGTCCGCCCGCGCATGGGCCAGCCCCGACTCGTACGCGGGCCCCTGCACCCCCGGCGACAAGATCGACTTCGTTGGCGTGATCGAGGCCAACCGCCCGACGTGGGTCCGCTACCGCTGGGTTCTCAACGGTGAAGTGGCCGACTACGGCAGGGTCAAGGTCTACGACACGCGCAAGGTCGGCTTCGGGATCTCCCCGCGTCACAGCCAGCGCGGCTGGGCGCAGCTCGAGATCCTGGGCCCCGAGGGCGCCTCCTCCAACCGGGCCTACTACAAGGTCTGGTGCAAGGACGAGGCCCCGGCCTCGCGGGTCTCCGCCTCCGCCTCGGTGGCCACGACCAACGACTGCAAGGTCGCCGCGACCGGCACCATCACCTCGACCGGCGCCGGCCGGGTCTCCTGGACCTGGTCCGTGAACGGCAAGGCGGTGTCCAGCGGTGCGACCTACTTCGACCGGAACGGCGGCACGAAGAGCGTCGACTCGCTCTCCAGCGCGCTGACCGGCGATGACGCCAAGGGCGGCACGGTCACCCTGTTGGTCTCGGGACCGGACAACAGTGACGTCGTCACCAAGTCCTACGCCGCCTGCGCGGCAACGCTCCCGGCCCCGGCCGCCTCCACGCCTTCCGCGTGAGCACGGCCGAGTGACTGACTGAGAGCCGGGTGGCACCTTCGGGCGCCACCCGGCTTTCTTGTTGTCACTATTCTGCTTTGCGCAGTAGTGTGCTTTACGTGGATAGCAGCCAGCTCCTCAAGGGCGTGCTCGACCTGGCCGTGCTCGCCGTGCTCAACGAGCGCGACGGCTACGGCTACGACGTCGTGCGCCGGCTGAGGGAGGCGGGCCTGGAGGAGGTGGGCGACGCCTCGGTCTACGGCACGCTGCGCCGCCTGTTCAAGGCCGGGGCGCTGACGTCGTACGTGGTCGCCTCGGACGAAGGACCGCACCGCAAGTACTACGGGCTCAACGAGGTCGGCCGGAGCATGTACGCCACTTCGGCCAAGACCTGGACCTCGTTCTCGGCGACCATGGCATCCCTGCTCAAGGAGGGACAAGCATGACCCCCGAACAGTACGCGCAGGCCGTACGGGATGCCCTGGCAGACCATCCCGAGCGGGGCGAGTTACTCGAAGACCTCGACGACCACCTGGCCGAGATCGCGGCGGAGTCGGAGCTGCCGCTGGAGGACCGGCTGGGCCCGCCCGAGGTCTACGCCGAGGAGCTGGCGGCCGCCTACGGGGACCGCCCTGAGGGCGGCCGGAAGCGCCGCGTCGATCCGCGGGCGTGGGCGCTGGGCGCGCACACCCGGCTGATGGACCAGGGGCCGTACCGGAGCTTCGTGGGCTTCCTGCCGGAGCTGCGCCCCGGATGGTGGGTGCTGCGCGGCTACCTGCTGGCCATGCTGCTGCTGGCGATGACCGGCGAGGGCGGGCTCGTCCCGCCGAACCCGGCCGGCTGGGCCCTGGCCGCCGCGGGCGTCTGGGTCTCGGTCTGGATCGGCAGGCGGCGCAGGGGACGGCTGGCCGCGGGACTCGTCGGGGCGCTCAACCTGGTCGCGGCGCTGACGTTGTTCGCCGGGATCGTGGACGCGGCGTCGTACGGCTCCGAGCAGGTGCGCGTCGTCATGGCGAACCAGGAGCCGGTGTGGGTGGGCGAGGCGTCGTCCAACGACCGCGTCTACAACATCAAGCCGTACGCCAAGGACGGCACCCCGCTGAGCGACGTCTACCTCTACGACCAGGACGGCAAGCCGCTGACCACCAACCCCGAGGACTTCGGATACAGGGTGGACAGGTCGTGCGGGGAGCCCATACTCAACCGCTACCCGCTGCCGCTGGTCCAGGACGGCCTCGCGGATCCGCAGACCACGCCGGAGCCGAGGCCGAGCTGCTCGACGGCCACTCCCACGCCGAAGCCCGCCAAGTGATCGGGCACCATCGGTGTCATGAGCTTCGTACCTCCTGGCACCGGCTGGCCGGAAGACCCGGCGACCGCTGACACCCCGGTCGCCCTCGATCCCGCGGACGTGCGCCGCCTCGCCGCCACCAGTGACACCCTCGCGGAGCTCACGGCCGGGCAGTCCGTCTGCCGTGCCTGTCCCCGCCTGGTGGAGTGGCGTGAGCAGGTCGCCGAGGTGAAGCGGCGCGCGTTCGCGGACGAGACGTACTGGGGCCGCCCGGTCCCCGGCTGGGGCGCCGAGCGCCCGCGGATCCTGCTGGTCGGCCTGGCCCCGGCCGCCCACGGGGGTAACCGCACCGGGCGGATCTTCACCGGCGACCGCAGCGGCGACTGGCTGTTCGCCTCGCTGCACCGCACCGGCCTGGCCGCGCAGGAGACCAGCACGCACGCCGGGGACGGGCAGGAGCTCATCGGCGCGCGGGTGGTGGCCTCGGTGCGCTGCGCGCCGCCCGCGAACAAGCCGCTGCCCTCGGAGAAGGCCGCCTGCTTCCCGTGGATGGCCAGGGAGGTCGCGCTGGTGGCGCCGTACGTACGGGTGATCGTGGCGCTCGGCGGGTACGCCTGGCAGGCCGTGTGGCCCGCGCTCAAGGACGCCGGCTACGAGCTGCCGCGCACCAGGCCGCCGTTCGGGCACGGGGCCGAGGTGGAGGTCCGCCACGGTGAGACCCCCGTCACGCTGATCGGCTGCTACCACCCCAGCCAGCAGAACACGTTCACCGGCCGCGTGACCGCCCAGATGCTCGACGACGTCTTCACCAGGGCCAGGTCACTGGCTGTGTGACGCGTTCCACCACCCCCGGATTGGATTCATCAAGAGCGCTTGACGTAAGCTTGTGAATGCTTTCACAAGCACTCCACGAGGGATGGGGCCTCAGGATGAACAAGCACATCTTGATCGTCGGCGGTGGATACGTCGGCCTGTACACAGCGCTCCGGCTGCAGCGCAGACTCCAGCGTGAGCTGCGCGGCGGCGAGGCACGCATCACGATCATCGACCCCCAGTCCTACATGACCTACCAGCCCTTCTTGCCTGAGGCGGCGGCGGGTAACCTCTCACCCCGGCACGTGGTGGCGCCGCTGCGGCGGATCCTGCCCAAGGTGCGGATCCTCAACGGCAGGGTCACCAAGGTCGACCACTCCGAGCGCACCGTCACCTTCCAGCCGCCCGAGGGCGCGCCGCGCCAGGTGGCCTACGACGTGATCGTGATGGCCGCCGGATCGATCTCGCGTACGCTGCCCATCCCCGGCCTCACCGACATCGGCATCGGCTTCAAGGCCGTGGGCGAGGCCATCGCCCTGCGCAACCGCGTGCTGCACCTGCTGGACGTGGCCGAGTCGACCGACGACCCGGAGGTGCGGCGCAAGGCGCTCACGTTCGTCGTGGTCGGCGCCGGCTTCGCGGGCGTCGAGGCGCTCGCCGAGCTGGAGGACATGGCCAAGGACTCGACGCGCTACTACCGCAACATCAAGCCGTCCGACGTCCGCTGGGTGCTCGTGGAGGCCTCCAACCGGGTGCTGCCCGAGGTCGGCCCCGAGATGGGCAGGTGGACCCTGGAGCAGCTGCGCGAGCGCGGCATCGACGTCAAGCTCGAAACCCGCCTGGAGTCCTGCACCGACGGGCACGTGATCCTCTCGGACGGCTCGGAGTTCGACGCGGAGACCCTCGTGTGGACCGCGGGCGTCAAGCCCAGCCCCGTGGTCAACGACAGCGACCTGCCGCTCGACGAGCGCGGCCGGATCAAGTGCACCGCCATGCTCACCATCGCCGGCACGAACGACGCCTTCGCGGCGGGAGACGCCGCGGGGGTGCCCGACGTCACGAACCCCGGCCAGTACTGCGCCCCGAACGCCCAGCACGCCGTCCGCCAGGCCAAGGTGCTGGCCGACAACATCGTCCGTCACCTGCGTGGCCAGCAACTGGTCGAATACCGCCACAAGTATGTCGGATCGGTTGCCGGGCTGGGCCTGCATCAGGGTGTCGCCAATGTCTATGGCGTCAAGCTTCGCGGATTCCCTGCGTGGTTCATGCACCGGACCTACCATCTGTCGCGGGTGCCGACGCTGAACCGCAAGGTCCGCGTCGTCGTCGATTGGACCCTGGCCCTGTTCTTCAAGCGCGAGACGATCTCGCTGGGTGAGATGGAGCACCCGCGTGAGGACTTCAGGGCCGCAGTCGCGACGACCCGTCGCTAGCCCAGGAACGGCAAGCGCCCCGGCGAACCTCGCCGGGGCGTTTTCGGCACCCCTGGTCGCAAGCGGAAGGGGTACCACGGGTGGGGCTCTCAGCGGTGACCGTGCTCGGCGTCGACCGGCCCGGCGTGATCGCCGCGGTCACCGGTTCGCTCGCCGACTGCGGAGCGAACATCCAGGACTCGACGATGACGTTGCTCGGCGGTCACGTGGCGATGATGCTGCTGGTGTCGGGCGACCTCGACTCGGCCGAGCTGCTGAAACGCCTGTGCGCGCCCGATCTCGTGGTGACCGCCTCCGCCATCGAGGCCCAGCGGCACTTCTGCGAGGAGGGCGGCGGCCTGGGTTACGTGCTGACCGTGCACGGGCCCGACCGGCCCGGGATCATCTCGGCCATCAGCGCCGTGCTCGCCGCCGACCGAGGCAACATCACCGGGATGAGCACCAGGCTCACCGGCCGTCTCTACGTGCTGATCGCGGACGTCGAGCTACCGAAGGAGGTGGACGTGGCGGCGCTCATGCGCAGGCTGGCGGCCGTCGGCGCCAGCCTCGACTCGGAGATCACCTTCCGCCCCGTCGAACCGGACCTGCTGTGAACGAGCAGGAGGACATGTGAACGGGTGGGGCGGCGTGCCTTGGGCGGCGCCCGGCGGCCGATTGGGGACCCCGCGCGAGGTTCTCGACGCCCCGCACCCGCTCCTGTCCGCCGCCGCGGAGCCGGTCGACCCTACCGCCCCCGAGATCGTGGCCGCCGCCGCCGATCTCCTGGCCACCCTCCGCCGGGGGCCCGCCACGACCGGGCTGGCCGCCCCCCAGATCGGCCTGAGGTGGCGCCTGATCGCCTTTGACGCCGGGCTCCACCCTCGGAGTCGTTCGTGGGCCGGAGAGCTCGTCCTGGCCAATCCACGCCTCGCCAGAGCGTCCCACTGGGACCCCGGGCGCGAGGGCTGCACCTCCATCACGGGACTCACGGCCGATGTCCTCCGCGCCACCCGTATCACCGTACGTGGGCATTTGCCAGGTACGGGGGAGCCCGTCACCATCGAAGCGGATGCCTTCGAAGCCCGCTGCATTCAGCACCAACTCGACCATCTGGACGGTCTACTCTTCTTGGACAGAGTCCCCGGAGCCCTCTCACTTCACCGCAGACTTCACAGTTGTGGCGCCTGATGCGAAGTTGTGCTCTTCTGAACCATGGTCTGTTTCGTATGATTGCGGCGCCCCCGTAGCCCAATGGCAGAGGCAAACCCCTTAAAAGGGTTGACGTGCGGGTTCGAATCCCGCCGGGGGCACTTGCCGTCTTCATCGCCTTTAGGTCCCTGACCTGGAGGTTTACCGCGATCGTCGGACAGGCTTGCTGCGGCCGATATCGAGTTGTTATGGAGTTGCGCCGCCTCCGGGCGCTCCGCCCCTGGTGGAAGGGGTCTCCGGGCGCCGATGCCGGACCGGTTGAGTCCGACCTGGAGCGGCCGAGTAAGCTCAGGTGGGCGTCGTTTACTTTCTTCTTCGGCCATATTGACAACGCGCCGTCTTTCTGCATCTTCGGGGTTCTCCCGAACGTTTCTTTCTGTGAATGCTTGACTACGCCATTACTGCCGGTCTTTTCGCGTGGACGCACAGTAAATGGGGCGCGCGGAGCTCCTGGCGCCGGGGTCGTGGATGATCTTGAAAGTGGAGCTCGATGACCTTGGGAACTCTCGGCCGGGCACGTTCGTTGGGAAGCTGCCGAAGTCCCGAATGAACATCGATCTAACACGTCAGTTGACCAAGGTGTCGCCGCGCCCCGTAGGCTCGGCGTCACAGGAGGCAGCGATGGAGAGCAAGAACCCCGTTTTCAGCAGGTCGCGGCAGCAGTCCGCGGGCTGGGCCGGCCCGGCCCCGTCCCCCAGCCAGCTGCAGAACATGTACGACGCGCCGTCGTACGCGCAACCCACTCGGCCCGCGTACCGCACCATGACGCTAGACGACGTCGTCGTGCGCGGGTTTCTCACCCTCGGGGCTCTCGTCGCGGCCGCTGCCGCGGCCTGGGTCCTCAACGTCCCGCCTGGGATCGCCATCGGCGCCGCGATCGTCGCGCTGATCCTCGGGCTGATCGCCTCGTTCACCCAGAGCACCAACCCGGCGCTCATCCTGGGGTACGCCGTCTTCGAGGGCGTGTTCCTCGGCAAGATCAGCTCCGTCTTCGAGGGCCTCGTCAGCGGCATCGTCCTGCAGGCCGTGCTCGGCACGGCGTTCGCGTTCGGCGCGGTGCTGACGGTCTACTCGTTGCGGATCATCCGCGTCACACCCAAGCTCGTGAAGTTCGGCCTCGCGGCCGGCATCGCGGCGCTCGGGCTGCTGCTCGTCAACCTCATCCTCGGCTTCTTCGTCGACGGTGGTCTCGGCCTGCGCACCGACAGCCCGATCGGCTGGGTGTTCAGCATCGTCATGATCCTGATCGGCTGCTTCTTCCTGCTGCTCGACTTCGACTCGATCGAGCAGGGCGTGCGGCAGGGGGCGCCGGAGAAGTTCGCCTGGCAGTGCGCGTTCGGTCTGACGCTGAGCCTGGTCTGGATCTACCTCGAGGTGCTCCGGTTCGTCAGCTATTTCACCAGTAGTGACTGATCGTTAACGTCCGCGTCACCACCGAGGGCCTCGCCGTTCAGGCGGGGCCCTCTCCGTGTGCGACCGAAAATCTACGTGCCGTCACGAAATGATGCCTGGTTAGGGGGTTGCCATTCGGACGCTGGTGTTGCAGTGTCGAGCAAAGGACCGTTATCCGCGGAGGTGCCCATGTCCTTGAACCACTCACCGGAGACGCAGACCAAGCTGATCGCCAGAGTCCCGTCCATAACGGGGCGCGAACTCCCAGAGTGGTTCCAAGCCATCGACAACGGCCCGGCTTTCCTGAGGTGCGACGAGCGGGCCAACTGGCTTGCCGACGAGCACGGGCTATCCCACGGCTACGCCGCCGCGATCGTGCACGAACACGAGCGGCACCGCCGTAACCGCATGGGCTTCATCTAAGCCCATCCATCCCCGCGCCCGTGCCCTAAGCGCGGGCGCGTCCTCATGGCCGTCATCATGAGGGGATGGATCTCGACAAGGCACTCGCCTTCCTTCGCACCCACCACCACGCCGTCCTGCTCACCAGCCATCGCGACGGGCGCCCGCAGATGTCCCCGGTGGTCGTCGGCGTCTCGGGCGGCCAGATCATCGTCAGCACCCGCGAAACGGCCGCCAAGGTCCGCAACGCCCGCCGCGACCCGCACGTCTCGCTGTGCGCCTTCACCGACGGCTTCTACGGCGAATGGATCCAGGTGGACGGCACCGCCGACGTCCAGTCGCTCCCGGAGGCCATGGAGGGCCTGGTCTCCTACTATCGCGACATCTCCGGCGAGCACCCGGACTGGGACGACTACCGCGCCGCCATGACCCGCGAACGCCGCGTCCTCCTCCGCATCACCCCCCACCACGCCGGCCCCGACACCCACGGCTGACCCCAGCGCCCCCGTGGTGGGGTGCGGCGGGGCGAGTCGCGACGGTGCCCGGCGAACGGCGCTCAGACAGCGGTGGCGGCGCTGACGGCGCTGGGCTGGCGTGCGCCCGGCCCACCGGATGGCGCGCGCCGGGCGACGTGCGCGGGGCGACGTGCGTTGCGGGGGAACGTAACCGGGCCACCGCGTAAAGGATGCCTAAGAAAGGCGCTCGAGGATCATCGCCATCCCCTGGCCGCCGCCCACGCACATGGTTTCGAGGCCGATGCTCTTGTCGTGGTGCTGCAGGCTGTTGATCAGCGTGGACGTGATGCGCGCCCCCGTCATCCCGAACGGGTGCCCCACCGCGATCGCCCCGCCGTTGACGTTGAGCCGGTCCAGCGGGATCCCCAGATCCCGATAGGACGGGATCACCTGGGCGGCGAACGCCTCGTTGATCTCCACGAGGTCGACGTCCTCGATCGCCATCCCCGCCCGCGCGAGCGCCTGCTTCGAGGCCTCCACCGGCCCCAGCCCCATGATCTCCGGGGACAGCCCGGTGACCCCGGTCGAGACGATCCGGGCCAGGGGCGTGATCCCGAGTTCGGCCGCCTTCACGTCGCTCATCACGATCACGGCCGCCGCCCCGTCGTTCAGCGGGCAGCAGTTGCCGGCGGTCACGGTCCCGTCGGGCCGGAAGACCGGCTGGAGGGTGGCGACCTTCTCGTACGTCGTCCCCGCCCGCGGCCCGTCGTCCTTCTCCACCACCGTCCCGTCCGGCAGCGTCACCGGCGTGATGTCCTTGGCCCAGAACCCGTCGGCCAGCGCCTTCTCGGCCAGGTTCTGCGAGCGCACCCCGAACTCGTCCTGCTCCTGGCGGGTGACGCCCTTGAGCTGGGCGAGGTTCTCGGCGGTCTGCCCCATCGCGATGTAGATGTCAGGGACGGCGCCGTCCTCGCGCGGGTCGTGCCACACCTTCCCGCCCTCGGCGAAGGACTTGGTACGCGCCAGGGCGTCCAGGAAGAGGGGGTTGTGCGTGTCGGGCAGCGAGTCGGAGTTGCCCTTCGTGAACCGGGACACGGTCTCCACCCCGGCCGACACGAACACGTCCCCCTCGCCCGCCTTGATCGCGTGGAAGGCCATCCGCGTGGTCTGCAGCGACGAGGAGCAGTAGCGCGTCACGGTCGTGCCGGGCACGTTGTCCAGCCCGAGCATCACCGACACCACCCGGGCCATGTTGAACCCCTGCTCGCCCCCCGGCAGCCCGCACCCCAGCATGATGTCGTCGATGGACGAGGGATCGAGCTGGGGCACCTTGGCCAGCGCCGCCTGGATCATCTGCACGGTCAGGTCGTCGGGGCGGATCCCCTGGAGCGAGCCCTTGAAGGCCCGGCCGATCGGGGAACGCGCGGTCGCGACGATGACTGCCTCGGGCATGGCCCCTCCTTTGTCGGTGCTACCGATAGAACTATATTCCGGTCCTATCCGTACATACCCGGTGCGGTGGAGGTTTGGTCGTTGATCGCGTGGATGGCCCCCTTCTCGTCGCGCCACAGCCGCCACCCGTCCTGGCTGCCGGTGAACCAGGGCGGCGGCACGACCGCGCCCTGGACCCGCTTGCCGGTGGCCAGGTCGTACTCGCAGACGGCGGCCGTCGAGTAGAAGCCCGGCGCCTGCCCGCGCAGCGGCAGCGGCTTGGGGTCGGTGACGCAGAAGGACCAGCCGTGCTGCTCCTCCACCGGCACCGGCTTGCCCGAGGCCAGGTCGAACGCCGTGCCCTTGGCGTCGTGCTTGAGGAAGCCCAGCTTGTCCATCCGGTCGGGGAAGGCCAGCCACCAGCCGGACCCGGGCACGTCGGCCGCGCTGACCTGCCCGACCACCCGGCCGCTCTCCGAGTCCAGCCGGGCGAAGCCGCCGTAGGCCCCCTGGCGGTCGACAGGGCGTACGACGGGGGCGAAGCCGGGGTTGCCGCTCGGATAGACGCGTACGACCGAGGGCCGCATCCAGTTGATCGTCCCGTCGGCGATCTTGACGGAGAAGAGGCCGAAGGTGGAGACCTTCTTCGTCTGGGGGTTCGTGTAAGGGGCGACGTAGCCGACCAGATTGTCGCCGGTGGCCCCGAACGCCCACCCGCCCGACATGTCGATCCCCGGGCCGAGCGCCTGCTCGATCGGCTGCTGCCACTGGAGCTTGCCGGTCTTGAGCTCGTACGACTCGATCATGGGGTTGGCGGCCAGCCTGAGCAGCAGGACCCGGCTCGGGTCCGACCACTCCACCTCGGAGATCCCCGGCAGTTTCCACAGGGTCTTCCCGGTGGCCGGGTCGAGCACCACCATGCGAGCCTTGGTCAGGGCGGTGTGCTCCGACACGCAGACGTACGGCCCGCAGCGCTGCGGCCCGAACGTCGAGTGCACCGGCCTGCTCCACTTCTGCGCCCCCGAGCGCGCGTCGCGGGCGACGAGCGTGGCGTTCCAGCGGCCGCTCTTGGCCGGGTCGAGAGCGACGACCACGCCCTGGCCCGGGGACGTCTCGACGAGCGCCGGGGCCGAGACGCCCATCCCGGGCAGGCGGCCGGCCATCGTGGCCGGGTAGGCCCACAGCCGCTTGCCGTCGCGCAGCCCGACGGCGACGGTCTCCAGCGAGCCGTCGGGCTTGATGGAGGTGGCGGCGACGACCCCGCCCGCCACCGCCATCCGGCTGACGGCGTTGACCTGGGTGTTCTGCCAGGTCGGGAAGTTCGGGGTGGTGGCCGCGTCGCTGCCGGAGCAGGCGGCCGCGGCGAGGACTCCGACAAGGGTTCCGGCGAGGGCGACGGACGGTTTCCAGAGGGGTCGCTGCACGGGCAATCCACTCCAAAGGGGACGAGGAGTGGCGACGCGGGCGCGCAGAGTGACCGACATCTGGCTCGGCGGGCCTTGACGGGGGACGTCAGGCGTCGTCGAGCGTCTCGCCGAGCCGGGACGTCAGACGCCGGGCGTCGTTGAACGTCTCGCCGAGTCGCCGGCGGAACAACGACGCCCACTTCCCGTGCAGGCCCGTCGCCCGTCCGTCGACCCGGGTCGCGGTGACCTCGGTGCCGGGCTCCTCCGCGGCCGTAGCCGCCGCAAGGTAGATCGGTTGTAGTGCTTCGCCGCGTGCGGGACGCGGCTCAGGCCACAGCCCCAACGCAGCGCACACTGACGGTAGCACCGCGTAAGCGGCCTGCGCGTAACCTCGGGCAGATGGATGGAAACGATCCGGTCCGAACATTTCTGCCGGATTTGTAGCGAACTCGGGGCCCAGGAGGTCGGCGAACGCCACCGTCCGGCCGCCGGCGTCCACCACCGCCACCGTCTGGGCCGCGGCGAGCTGGCGGCTCCACCGCCGCGCCACCCAGCGCAGCGGCTGCCCGATCGGCCGCACCGTGCCGAGGTCGGGACAGGTGCCCACGACCACCTCGACCCCCGCGCCCCGCAACCGCCGCACGGCTTTGGTCAGATGGCGTACGGCGGTCGCGGGCGCCGTCTGCGTGATGATGTCGTTGGCCCCCACGAAGATCACCGCGATGTCGGGCTCCACGGCCAGGGCCTTGTCCACCTGGTCGCCGAGTTCGGACGAGGGCGCGCCCGACTTGCCGACGACGAGCAGGCGTACCGGGCGTTCGGCGACCGAGGCCAGGCCGTGCGCGAGCAGCCCGCCGGGGGTCTGGGCGGGGTCGGTCAGGCCGAGCCCGACCGAGGTGGAGTCGCCGAGCATGGCGAGCTTGAGCGGCTCGCCGGGAAAGTCGCCGTACGTGCCGTCGGAGGGCGGCCCGTCCAGGCCGTGCGGCTGCCCGATGGCCCTGCGCGCGAGCAGTCCTTCGGCGATCAGCAGTCCGTACGCCGTCGCGCCCAGGGCCGTCAGCCCACCGCCTCCGAGCGCCGCCGCCGTGGCGATCTTGCGGGCGGCGCGTGCCATACCAGCTGGCCAGACCACGGTACGTGCCCTCCTAGTCGAACTCAGCGGTAGCGTTTGCTTGAAAACTAGCCGAGTGCCGGCCACCCCCACTGGATCTCGGCCACAGGCAAGCTGACCAAGCTTCGGTAAAGAAGGTGAACACCTCGGTGCGCGTTTACGATTCCCTGGTTGATCTCATGGGGAACACTCCGCTCGTCCGGCTGCACAAGGTCAACGCGGGGTTGTCCGCACAGGTGCTGGCCAAGGTCGAGTACTTCAACCCCGGCGGCTCGGTCAAGGACCGCATCGCCGTCCGGATGATCGAGGCCGCGGAGGCGTCCGGCGAGCTGCGTCCTGGGAGCGTGATCGTCGAGCCGACCTCCGGCAACACGGGGGTGGGCCTGGCGATCGTGGCCCAGCAGAAGGGTTACCGGTGCCTGTTCGTGGTGCCCGACAAGGTGGCCCAGGACAAGATCGCGGTCCTCAGGGCATACGGCGCCGAGGTCGTGGTCTGCCCGACCGCCGTCTCGCCCGACCACCCCGACTCGTACTACTCGGTCTCCGACCGGCTGGCCCGCGAGGTGCCGAACGCCTGGAAGCCCGACCAGTACTCCAACGTCAACAATCCCGACTCCCACTACCACTCGACGGGTCCGGAGATCTGGGAGCAGACCGAGGGCCGGATCACCCACTTCGTCGCGGGCATCGGCACCGGCGGCACGATCAGCGGCACCGGCCGCTATCTCAAGGAGGTCTCCGGCGGCCGCGTGAAGATCATCGGGGCCGACCCGGAGGGTTCGGTCTACTCCGGCGGCTCCGGCCGCCCGTACCTGGTGGAAGGGGTGGGCGAGGACATCTGGCCCGCCACGTACGACACCAAGATCTGCGACGAGATCATCGCGGTGTCCGACAAGGACTCCTTCACCATGACCCGCAGGCTCGCCCGCGAGGAGGGACTGCTGGTCGGCGGCTCCTGCGGGATGGCGGTCGTGGCGGCGCTGCGGGTGGCGGCCACGGCCGCGCCCGACGACGTGATCGTCGTGCTGCTTCCCGACGGCGGGCGCGGCTACCTGTCCAAGATCTTCAACGACGACTGGATGGCCGACTACGGCTTCCTGACGACGTCCTCCGAGGAGGGGCTGGTCGCCGACGTGCTGGCGCGGAAGGGGGCAGGGCTGCCGGAGTTCGTGCACGCGCATCCGCACGAGTCGGTGGGCACGGCCATCTCGATCATGCGGGAATACTCGGTGTCCCAGCTGCCGGTGATGAAGGAGGAACCGCCGGTCATGGCGGCCGAGGTGGTCGGCTCCATCGTCGAGCGCGATCTCCTCGAAGCCCTCTACCACGGCAGACTCTCCTCCGACGACCCGATCGGTGATCACATGTCGGCGCCACTACCCATGATCGGCAGTGGTGAACCTGTGGCCCGTGCGGTGGAAGCGCTGGAGAAGGCCGATGCGGCCGTTGTGCTGGAAGACGGCAAGCCCTCGGGCATGATCACCCGCCAGGACCTGCTCGCCTTCCTGGCCAATCACTGATGAGAAATCTGCGATGTCGGACTGCCGCTACGGCCTTCACCGGGCTCGACAGCAGGGCGGCAGGCTGATGGGCAGGTTTCTCATCAGCCAGCCCGTTTGATCGACTCGATCACGGTGCCGAGCCCCTCGTGGCCCCGGCCCTCGGCGTCGGCGCGCTCGAACAACGCCTTGAGCGCGCCCGGCACCGTGGTCTCCAGCCCGGCCTCGGCCAGCGCCTCCACGGCGTGGCCGATGCCGACGGCCTGCATGTGCAGGGAGTTCTGCTCACCCGGATATTCACCGGCCTCGAAGCACTCGGCCAGGATCTTGGCGTACCCCATGGGCCCCTCACCGCCCAGCTGGGTGAACAGGTCCCGGGCGAACGGCAGGAACTCGGCCGGCGAGGTCCCCGCCGTGCGCAGCATCGCCATGGCGTGCATGAAGCTGGTCAGGCTCGACCAGAAGATCAGGAGCTGGGCCTGGTAGTACATCATCGCCAGCGCCTGGTCCTGCCCGACGTAGGTGACCTCGCTCAGCGCCTCCAGCGTCCCGGCGTGTCGGTCGAGGACGTCCTTGGGGCCGCTGTAGAAGGTGTACGCCCCCGGCTGCCCGATCCCCGGCGGCGGCACCATGATGCCCGCCGTGATCAGCGTGCCGCCGCGCTCCTCCACCCACCGGGCCGCTCGGCGCAGCGCCTCCGGGGTGTCGGAGCTGAGGTTGACCACCACCTTCCCGTCCAGCCTGGCCTCGCCGAGGCTGTCGTACATCGCCTGGTAGCTGATCTGGCTGATCACCAGCAGGTCGCCGTCCGCCGCGCTCGCCGCCTGCCTCGCGCCCTTGGCGACCAGCGGTCCCGTCCTGCTCGCCGTACGGTTCCAGACCGCCACCTCGTGCCCGGCGGCCAGGAACGTCTCGGCCATCTTGGAGCCCATCGGGCCCATTCCCACAACTGTCACTCGACTCATGCCCGACACCCTCGGGCACGCCGCTACGGAAATCCTTCGGGCCCGCCACGGGTTGGGTACTGACGTGGTGCGATTCGGAGTGCTGGGGCCGCTGGAGGTCTGGGCCGAGGACGGCACGTCCGTCCCGGTGGCCGAGCCCAAGGTACGCGCGCTCCTCGCCGACCTGCTGGCGCACGGGGGCGGGCCGGTCTCGGTGGACCGGCTGATCGACGACCTCTGGGGCGCCGCGGCCGGTCGCAACCCGGTCGGCACCCTCCAGGCCCGCGTCTCCCAGCTGCGCCGCGCCCTGGGCGGCCCCGGCCTGGTCGTGCACGGGCCCGCCGGGTACCGGCTGGCCTCCCACGAGTGCGACGCCCGGGGATTCCGTGCCCTCGTGGAGCGCCGGTCCCCTGATCCCCGCACGCGCGCGGCCGAGCTGGAGCAGGCGCTGGCGCTGTGGCGCGGGCCCGCGTACGCCGACTTCGCCGACGCCGCCTTCGCGCTCCCGGAGGCCGCGCGCCTGGAGGAGACGCGCCTCACGACGCTGGAGGAGCAGGCGGAGGTACGCCTCGAGCTGGGCGAACCCGTGGACCTGGGCGACCTGGTGGCCCGCCACCCGCTGCGCGAACGGCTGGTCGCCGCCCACATGACGGCGCTCTACCGGGGCGGGCGGCAGAGCGAGGCCCTGGCCGCCTACGAGGGCCTGCGCAGGCGGCTGGGGGAGGACCTCGGGCTCGACCCGTCACCCGCGCTGGCCGGCCTCCACCAGGCCATCCTGCGCCAGGACCCCGGCCTGACGCCCCGGCAGCCCGCCTCCGCGGCGGCGCCCGCCACCAACCTGCCCGCGCCCCTCACCGACCTGGTCGGCCGGGAGGGGGAGCTGGTCGAGGTCCGTGCGCTGCTGGCCGCCTCCCGCCTGGTCACGCTCACCGGGCCGGGCGGCGTCGGCAAGACCCGGCTCGCCCTGGCCGCCGCCTCGGACGCGGGGCCGGACTTCCCCGACGGGGTGTGGCTGGCCGAGCTGGCGGGGGCGGCCGAGGCCGCCGAGGCGGTGGCAACCGTGCTCGGCGTGCGGGACGACGACACCGCCCCGCTCGCGCCCAGGCTGGCCGGGGCGCTGGCGGGCAAGCGCCTGCTGCTCGTCCTCGACAACTGCGAGCACCTGGTGGAGCAGGCGGCCGAGCTGGCCGCCGCCCTCCTGCGCGCCGCCCCCGGGCTGCGCGTGCTGGCCACGAGCCAGGAGCCGCTGGGCGTGACCGGCGAGTCCGTACGCGTGGTGCCGCCCCTGCCCGAGCCCGAGGCCGTACGGCTCTTCACGGCCCGGGCGAACGTCCCGCCGAGCGAGACCGTGGCCACCATCTGCCGGCGCCTCGACGGCATCCCGCTGGCCCTCGAACTGGCCGCCACCCGCGTGCGCGCCCTCGGGGTGCGGGAGCTGGCCGACCGGCTGGACGACCGGTTCAGGCTGCTCAGCGCGGGCATGCGGGACGCGCCGGCGCGGCAGCGCACGCTCCGGGCGATGATCGACTGGAGCTGGGAGCTGCTGAGCGAACCCGAGCGCGTCGTGCTGCGGCGGCTGGCCGTGCACGCCGACGGGTGCACGCTGGAGGCGGCCGAGGAGGTGTGCGCCGAGCCCGGCGTCGACGTGCTCGACACCGTGGCCAGGCTGGTGGACCGGTCGCTGGTGGTGCGCGTGGCCGGGCCGCGCTACCGCCTGCTGGAGTCCGTGACGGCGTACTGCGTGGAGCGGCTGCGGGAGGCGGGCGAGTACGACGCGATCAGGGAGCGCCACGCCCGCCACTACACGGCCCTGGCCGAACGGGCGGACCTCAAGGGGCCCGGGCAGCGGGAGTGGCTCGCCCGGCTCGACGCCGAGGGCGCCAACCTCCGGCTCGCCCTCGCAGGGCCGGAGCCGCTGCGCCTGGTCAACGCCCTGGCCTGGTACTGGTTCCTGCGCGGGCGCCTGCGCGAGGCCCGCCGCTCCCTGTCGGCGGCTCTGGGGAGGCACGCCACCTCCGGAGCGCAGGCGGCGCGGGCGTCGGTCTGGCTGGCCGGGATCGAGCTGCTGATCGGCGAGCCCGCCTCTCCGGTCCGGCGGGCCGAGCTCGACCCGTCGGGCGCGGCGCTGGCCGACTGGTTCCTGAGCCACGTCCGGTGGGCCTACGGCGACAGGCGGGCACACGAGGTGGCGGCGGAGCGCGCGCTGGCGGCCTACCGGGAGCTGGACGATCAGTGGGGTGTGGCGGCGGCGCTCTGCCTGCGCGGGAAGCTGGCCGTCGGCCGGGCCGACCTCGCGGCGATGGAACGCGACGGCGAGCGGGGCCTGGCGATCTTCCGGGAGCTCGAGGACGAGTGGGGACAGATCGAGGCCATGGACGTGCTCGACCGGGCGGCGGAGATCCGCGGCGACTACGCCAGGGCCGCCCGGCTGCGGGAGGAGGCGCTGCGGCTGGCGGAGGAGCTGGGGTTCGAGGTGTCGTTCAGGGTGGCCGCTCTGGGGCGGATCGCGATGTTGTCCGGCGACTACGAGCGGGCCGACCACCACCACGAGCGCGCCAGGCGGCTGGCGGTCGAGCAGTCGTACAAGTCCGCCGAGGAGAACGCCGTGCTCGGCCTGGCCCTGAGCGCCCGGCGGCAGGGCAGGTACGAGGAGGCGGAGTCGTACCTGCTGTCCCTGCTCGACTGGCTGCGGCAGGTGCGGGGGACGCCCGGGATCGCGTTCGTCATGGCGGAGCTAGGCTTCGCGGCCGAGCAGCGCGGAGCCGCGGCGCTCGCGCTGGCCAGGCATCGCGAGGGGTACGAGGCCGCGCGGGCGAGCGGCGATCCCCGGGCGGTCGCGCTGGCGCTCGAGGGCCTGGCGGGAGCCCTGTCGCTCAACCAGTCGCCCGACCAGGTAGGCGGGCTGGTGGAGGCGGCCAGGCTGATCGGGGCGGCCACGGCCATGCGGGAGGCGGTGGGGGCGCCCCTGCCGGTGGGCGAGTGGCTGGACGTGGAGCGGATCGGCGGGAGGCTGCGTGCCGTCCTGGGCGGCGAGGCGTTCGAGCAGGCCCTACGGGAGGGGGAACTCGGCGACCACCTCCCAGGCGCCTTCGGCGGACGGGCCCGCGTAGAGCCGGCCGCCCAACGCCTCCACCCGCTCGGCCATCCCGACCAGCCCGAACCCGCCGCCGAGGCGCGACACCTTCGGATCTGACCCCGACCCGAAGTTCCGCACCCGCAGCACCGCCACCTTCTCGAAGCGCCGCAGACCCGCCTCGACCCAGGCGGTACGGGAGGCGTGCTTGCGGATGTTGGTCAGCGACTCCTGGAGCACCCGGTGCAGGGTGGTCATGACCTCGGGCGGCAGCGTGCGATCGTCGAGCCCCTGCCCGATCTCGAACGCCACCTTCGGCCCTTCGGCGGAGAACCGTTCGGTCAGCATCCGCAGGTCGGCCAGCGTGACGCCGGGTTTGCGGGCCGCGTCGTCCTCGGTGCGCAGCACCGTGACCATGCGCCGCATCGAGGTGAGCGCCTCCGACCCGGCCGTGGCGATCGCGTCGAGGGCGGGCGCCACCGCCTCCGGCTTGGTCTCGGCGACCGTGCGGGCGGCCTGGGCCTGGACGACGATGCCCGTGATGTAGTGGGCGACCAGGTCGTGCAGCTCCCTGGCCAGCTCCAGTCGTTCCGCCCGCCGTACCGAATGGACGGCCTCCGTGCGGCGCTCCTGCTGGAAGCGGAGGTAACCGCCGACCCCGGCCGCTGTCGACCACCCCGCGAACAGCAGGAACGAGAACGCCAGCCCCGCGTTGTTGTACCTGCGCCCGACGGCCTCGGCCAGCAGCACGATCAGGCCCACGCACGCGAGCACCGCCGCCCGCCGCACCGGCTCCACGTGCCGCAGCACGCCGATGATCAGGATGAGCAGCGATCCCGTCTCCGCCATGCCGGGCACGCCCGTCGTCTCGATGCTGCCGATGACGATCGACGTGCTGAACGACAGGGCCAGCATGATGCTGAACCCCTCGATCCGGTAGCGGCGCCGCAGCACCACGGCCGTGATGCCGGCCGCGCCGCAGACGGGCACGAGCCACTGGACGCCTCCGGTGACGCCGGCGAGCACGAGGTCGAGCAGCAGCATCATGCCGAGCCAGCCGAGCATGGCGATCTCGCTCAGCCGCCGGATCCAGTACACGATGCGCTTGCTCTCCACCACGGCCTCGAGCCTAGGCCGGAAGTCGGACATCTCGTATCAACCGTTCGGCCGAGACGGGTCGCCGGAGACCAGTCCTTCAGCGGAGGCGGAGGCCATGGACTGTCGCCGATGCTGGGATGTGTCGGAAGGGGACAGGAAATGGTTGCCATCGGGTTCGTGCTGCTGGGTGTCGGGCTGCTGGTGGGGGTGCTGCTCGCGCTGGCCGACCCGGTGCTGCTCTCCCGCATCAACGGGGAGCCCGCGCAGGGCGGCAGCGGCCGGTTCATCGAGGCGGACGTCGTACGGCTGCCGTCCCGCTCGGAGGACCACGAGTCCAAGGCGGCCTGAGGACCCGGCTCGCGCGGGCATGGTGCGCGAGCCATCGCGGGGGCCGTTGGGGGACGGTGCCCGCGAGCGGCCCGCGACCCAGAGGGGACGGATCGCGGGCCGACTTCCATTAACGTGGCGTGTATGAGCAACGGTTTTGAGACGCTGGCCATCCACGCAGGTCAGGAGCCAGACCCCACAACGGGTGCGGTGGTGCCGCCGATTTACGCGACCTCCACCTACAAGCAGGACGGCGTGGGCGGTCTGCGTTCCGGATATGAGTACAGCCGTTCGGCCAACCCCACCAGGACCGCGCTCGAAGAGGCGCTGGCGGCGGTGGAGGGGGGCGTGCGCGGGCTGGCGTTCGCCTCGGGGCTGGCCGCCGAGGACACCCTGCTGCGCACGGTGTGCAAGCCGCAGGATCACGTCATCATCCCGAACGACGCGTACGGCGGCACGTACCGGCTGTTCGCCAAGGTGCACCAGCGCTGGGACCTGCACTACGACCCGGTCCCGCTGCACGACCTCGACGCCGTCGCCGCGGCGATGACGCAGAAGACCAAGGTCGTCTGGATCGAGACGCCCACCAACCCGTTGCTCGGCATCGCCGACATCGCCGCGCTGGCGCAGCTGGCCCACGACAACGGGGCGCTGCTGGTGGTGGACAACACGTTCGCGTCGCCATACCTGCAGCAGCCGCTCCAGCTGGGGGCCGACGTCGTCGTCCACTCGACCACCAAGTACGTGGGCGGCCACTCCGACGTGGTCGGCGGTGCGCTGGTGACCGTCGACCGCGGGCTCGGGGAGGAGCTGGCCTACCACCAGAACGCGATGGGCGCGGTGGCCGGGCCGTTCGACGCGTGGCTGACGCTGCGCGGACTCAAGACCCTGGGCGTACGCATGGACCGCCACTGCGACAACGCCGAACGCGTCGTCGACCTGCTGCTCGCGCATCCGCGGGTGACCCAGGTCCTCTACCCGGGGCTGCCCGAGCACTCGGGGCACGAGGTGGCGGCCAAGCAGATGCGGCGGTTCGGCGGCATGGTGTCGTTCCGCGTCGCCGGGGGCGAGGCGGAGGCCGTGGAGGTCTGCAACCGGGCCAAGCTCTTCACGCTGGGGGAGTCGCTGGGCGGGGTGGAGTCCCTGATCGAGCACCCGGGCAGGATGACACACGCCTCGGCGGCCGGATCGCCGCTGGAGGTGCCCGCCGACCTGGTGCGGCTGTCGGTCGGCATCGAGACCATCGACGACCTGCTCGCCGACCTCACTCAGGCGCTCGGCTGAGCGGCTGTCCCGGCCTCAGCCAGGGACCACCATCAGGAACAGGATCACCAGCCAGATCACGGACACGAGCCCGCTGATCGCGGCGATCCTGCCGATCTGCACCTTCGCGTCGTCCTCGGCGCTCTCGCTGGAGAGCGCCCGCAGGGCGGTGCGCAGGTCGCGGTCGATGATGACGAGCAGCACGGCGGCCACGATGAACAGCGTCATCGAGGCCGTCATGTACCACTTGCCGAGCAGCCCGCCGCCGAGCACCGCGCCGAGCGCCAGCCCGAACACGAACACGCCCAGGGTGCCGAGGCTGTAGATCCTCGTCATGCGCTGGATGATCTGCAGCGCGGGCACGTTCTTGGTGCGGATGACGCGCGGCGCGGTCATAGTCGCGGCGGTGACCGGGCCGATGGTGAAGATCGCGAAGCCGATGTGCAGCCAGAGAAGCAGGGACGACATGCCCGAGAGACTAGTCCCCGACGATCTCGGCAGTGGACTCGACACTCTCTTTGCCCTTCATGGAGCACCACATGATCATTTCTGTGGTCGCGACGGCGACGACCATCAGGACGATGAGCAGAACGGTGGCTATCATGGGCACCCCTCCTTCCCCGTATCGGCCGTGAATATCGTCCGTAATGACTAGACGGCTGTGCAACGGAATAAGTTCGGCGCGGGTATGGTTGGTCCCTGTCATTTTTTCTTACCGTTAGGGCACAAGGGGGTGCCGTCCGTGGCCATCAGGCACGTCAAGCCGTACTCCGACGAGTGGCTGCAGCAGCCGACCAGCTATGTGCGGCAGGTCATCGGCATACTCGGACCTGAGGTGGCGGACTGGTGGGAGGGTCCCTGCGATCCGCGTGACGCGACGCTGAAGCTCGCGGACGGGACCGCGCTGGTCTGGGACGAGGAGAGCGGCTGGCGCCTGGGCGCGTTCGTCTCAGGCGGCCGCGGGGCCCACAGCGAGCTGACCGGCGTCCGCTACCTGGGCCATGGCCTCCTCCCCAAACCGGAACGCATCCCTTCGGCCCTCAGTGACGCCAGGGCGGGAGTCGGCGCCAGCTCGGCCTGGCGGCCCTGCTACCGATCCCACCGCAACTGCCACGACGGCTTCGACGTGGCCCTCGACTTCTACTCCCGCCTCATCGACGCCTGACCTTCAACTGCACGGGCCTCCGCAGGGGGGCGCTTCGCGCGGAGGCGGCTCCGGGCTCCTCTTACGGGGGGAGCCAAGCTCCCCCCGGCCCGCTCTCCCACCCCTTGGCCGATTGGGTGGTCAACCTGCTGGAGCCCGCCCTACCGGATGAGCAGGCACGTCGCCGGACGTCTGGACAACGGCGAGGTCGGATTGCGGACCAGCTCGTCCATCCGTGCACTGTCGGGCCAGGCCAGACACGGTGGGCCACTGAGAGCCTGCGGACAAATGATTTGGCCGTTGAGGCGAGGACCTGGACGCCGGGCCGAGGCCATCTTCGAGTGATTCGTCCGCGGACAGGAGCGGGCTCCCCTGGTAACTGGGGTGTTGTCTACGCATCTCGGCGGCCAGGAGCCCGTGGTTGTCTGTTCACACGCCCGCGTCCTCGGGCGCCGGCGATTGCGCCTCACCGGGGTGCCGATGTCCTGACCGCAGGCCGGTGTATCCGTCGGATCTGAACGATGCCGAGTGGGTGGTGCTGGAGGGCGAGGCGCGGGCGATGATGGCCGAGCTGGTCAAAGCGACGGGCAGGCCGATGGTGCACGATCTGCGGGCGGTACTGGACGCGATCGGCTATGTGATCCGGTACGGGATCGAGTGGAGGGCCCTGCCGATCGACTTCCCGCAGCATGCGGCGGTGTATGCGTTCTTCCTGCGCTGGTCCCGGCGTGGTCTGCCGGAGCGGCTGGCCGGGCGGTTACGCGGCCGGCTGCGGCTCATGGCCGGGCGGGGCGAGCTGCCGACGGCCGGATGCATCGACTCCCTTGCGTCGTAGCCGCAGGTCGCGGCTACGACGGTATCGGCTGCCTTGATATTACGGGGACGCTAGGCGCGGCTGCGACGTGCGGTCAATGCGTCAGGGCCGTTCCCGCATCCGGCCTTCGCCGTCGACCTCCACCTGCGCGTTCGGGCCGCCCTCGCCGCACTGCGGGCCGTTGGGGAAGCGGCCTTTGGGGGTGACGTCGATGGTGCGGTCGAGCACCTCCTTCTCGGCGGCGTCCGTGAGCCTCAGCCGTACGGTGGCCCGTTCCTTGCGCAGCCCCCCGACGTCGCCGAACCCGTACTTGCCGCCCTGGTCGGAGGGGAAGAGCTCCAGCTTGGGCTCGGTGCACCTACCCGCCTGACACACCTCCAGCTTCGCCGCTACCGCCCGGCTGGCGAGCGGGGCGGCGACATCCACCTGGACGCCCACGGGCGTGCCGATCAGCGTGCATCCTTGCTCACCCTGGCAACCGCAGAGGGTCACGGCGAGCGCGAGAACCGCGAGAAATCGATGCATGTCTCTGTAAACGTGTTCCGATCATGACCGGTTCGCGAACACGCCCTCGCCGGGACGTGCTCGCGGTGCCGGCCTTCGGTATGACATCGGCACCCCGGTGAGGCGCAATCGCCGGCGCCCTCCCTGAATGTGGAGCACCCCGATCGCCAGGCAGACGCGAACTGAGCACCTCAGGGGACGCTCCTGAGCCCATGATCGGCAGCCAGCGCCATGGTGAACCACACCACCCTCCCCTTGTCGTAAGATCAGGCGACTTCGTGAGAGTGGTAGGGCTGTGGACATCCGTGTGCTGGGCCCGCTGGAGGTCGTCGGCGACGACGGGCGGTCGTGTCAGATCGGCTCGCTGAAGATGCGGGCGCTGGTGAGCGTGCTGGTGCTGGCGGAGGGCCGGCCGGTGGCCCCTGGCGCGCTGGTCGACCGGTTGTGGGGCGATGAGCCACCGGTCGAGGCGATGGCGTCGCTGCACTCGTACGTGTCCAACCTGCGCCGCCTGCTGGAGCCCGGACGCCGGGCCAGGGCGCAGAGCCGGTTGCTGACGTTCGGGCCGGTGGGTTACACGCTGGCGATCGATCCGGAGCAGGTGGACTCGACGCGGTTCCTGCGCCTGGTCGGGCAGGCCGAGCAGGCGGCCGAGCCCGCCGAGGCGGAGCGGCTGGCGGGCGAGGCGCTGGCGCTGTGGCGCGGCGAGCCGTACCAGGACCTGGACGACCAGGCGTATGTGACCGCCGTCAGGGCGCGGCTCACCGAGGCCCGGGAGCGGGCCCGCGAGCTGCGGGTGAGCGCGGTCATCCAGCAGGACCGCCACGGCGAGTTGCTGGGCGAGCTGGAGGCCCTGACCTGCGAGCACCCGCTGCGCGAACGGCTGTGGGCGTTGCGGGCGCTGGCGCTCTACCGGAGCGGACGCCAGGGCGAGGCGCTGGAGACGCTGCGCACGGCCCGCCGGATCCTGGCCGAGGAGCTCGGCATCGACCCGGGCGAGGAGTTGCGCGCGCTGGAACGCGACATTCTCGGCCAGTCGCCGGCGCTGTTCCCGCACCGGCCGCCGCAGCCGCCCGAGCCGCAGGTGGGCGAGCGCGGGATCACGGGCCGGCAGGAGGAGCTGGCCGCGCTGGACGGGCTGCTGGAAGCGGCGGCGGGGGGCCGGACGGGGTTCTCGCTGATCACCGGGGAGCCGGGGATCGGCAAGACGCGGCTGGCCGAGGAGCTGGTGAGCCGGGCCCGTGCCAGGGGTTTCACGGTCGCGGTGGGGCGGTGCGCGGCGACGGAGGGCGCGCCGGCGTTCTGGCCGTGGGTGACGGTGCTGGAGCGGCTGGCCGACACGCTGCCGCCGCTGCCCGCCGACGTGCGGGCGAACCTGCCCGGAGTCGGCTCCGCGACCGGGACCGACCCCGAGGGCGCGCGGTTCCGCACCTATGGAGCGGCGGCACGGGTGCTGACCGCGGGCCAGCGGCCGGTGCTGGTGGTGCTGGACGACCTGCACTGGGCGGACCGGTCCTCTCTGCGGCTGCTGAGTTACCTGGCCGAGTACGTGCTGGACGGCAGGCTGGCCGTGGTGGGCACGGCACGCGACTGGCCGCAGCCCGAGGGCGCGCTGGCCGAGGCGTTCGAGGCGCTGTCGCGACGGCTGGCGGTGCGGCTGCCGCTGTCCGGCCTTTCGGCCTCCGACCTGGCTGAGCTGACCCCGGCGGGCACGGACGTGCGGGCGCTCAGGGACCGTACGAACGGCAATCCGTTCTTCGTCACGGAGCTGATGCGTTACCTGGAAGCCGGATCGACGGGCCGCGGCGGCACGCTGCCGCTCGGCGTGCGGGACGTCGTGCTCGGCCGGGTGAACCGGCTGCCCGAGCCGTCCGCCGAGTTGCTGCGGGTGGCGGCGGTGGCCGGACGGGAGTTCGACGTGACGGTCGTGGCCGAGGCCGCCGGGCTCGACCTGGACGCGGCGCTGGACCGGCTGGAGCCGGCCATGGCCGCCGCCCTGGTCGCGGAGGGGCGGCCCGGCCGGTTCCGGTTCGTGCACGCGCTGGTGCAGGAGGCGCTCACCGAGGTGGTGCCGGTGCTGCGGCGGGCCCGGCTGCACGCCGCCGTGGCCGCCGCGATCGAGTCACGTACCGGCGGCTCGGCCTCCGACCGGCTGGCCGCCGCCGCCCACCACTGGTTTCAGGCGATTCCCGCGGGCCACATCGCGCGTGCCTGGCGGGCGGCGTGGCGGGCGGCCGAGGAGGCCAAGCGGCTGCGCGCGTACGACGTGGCCGTCGAGCTGCTGGAGCGGGCCGACCGGGTGGCCGAGGACGACCCCGAGCTGGGCCCGGCCGAGCGGATGGACCTGCTGTTCGCGCTGGCCGAGGCCAGGTTCGGGGCGGGCGACTCGGTGGGGCAGGAGGCCGAGCTGACGCGGCTTCGCCGCCTGGCCAAGCAGGAGGGCGACCGGCGGCGCTGGATCGAGGCCGCGACCGGGTACGGCGGGCGCATCCTGCAACCCTGGAAGGTCTACGGCGACCACGACGCCGATCTGATGGCGGACCTGATGGAACTGGCCGCCGACGAAGGGCTGGAGTCATCGGCCCGGGCCCGGGTGCTGGCCTGTCTGGCGCTCCAGGCGTACTACCAGCCGGGGTGCGACCCCGCGGAGCGGGACCGGTGGAGCGCCGAGGCGGCGCGGCTGGCCCGCCAGGAGAACGACGCGACGCTGCTGGGCCGGGTCCTGTTCGCCCGCTACTACGCGCTGCTCGACCCGGACTCGGTGCGTCAGCGGCTGGAAGCGGGGGAGGAGATGGCGCGCGCCGGGCTGGAGGCGGGCGACGACGAGTTGCGCACGATCGGGCTCACCTGCCAGGGCGGCACGCTGCTGGAGCTGTGCAGGGTGCCGGAGGCCCTGGAGGTGCTGGCCGAGGCGGAGCGGCTGGTCGGCCGTACGCACATGCCGTATCTGCGGATCATCCTGGCCTGGCTGCGGCTGGGCCTCCTCGTCAACCGTGGCGACCTGGAGGCGGCCGAGTCGCTGCTCGCGGCCACCGCCGCCGAGCAGCGCGCAACCTCGATGTGGGGTGAGGAGACCACCACCGCGGGCGCCACGTACCAGGTCGCGCTCATGCGCCTGCGCCGCGGGGTGGCCGACGCGGTGCCGCCGCCGCAGGACATCTCGCACGAGCAGCTCGACCAGTTCAACAGGGACGGGCTCGCCCACTACCTGATGGTCAGCGGCCGGCTGGAGGAGGCGCGGCAGGTGCTCGGGCCGTGGGAGCGGCAACCGCCGATCCCACGCACGTTCGTCTACCTGTTCTGGCTGGTCATCCGCTGCGAGGTCTGGGCGGGGCTGGGCGACCGGCAGGCCTGCGCCGACCTGTACGAGCAGGCGTCCCCGTACGCCGGCCGCATGGGCATCGCGGGGCTGAGCATGCTGATGTGGCCGGTCAGCCGGGCGCTGGCGCAACTGGCCGAGGCTCTGGGCGACGCCGAGGCGGCGCGGCGGCACGCCGAGCACGCCGAGAGCGTGGAGCGGGAGCTGGCTCACCCCCACAGGTAGGCCATGCGCCGCCGGTAGCGACCGCCGGCCAGGGTGCTGAGCAGCAGCAGCGGCCTGGGCGAGGTCCTGCGCAGGTGGGCCTCGACGTCGGGCGGCAGCTCGGAGGTGATCCAGCCGAGCAGCGTGATCAGCTTGCGGAGACCGTACTGCTTCATGATCGCCTTGTGCCCCTCCGCGTCCTCCTCCGGCGTGATGTGAGCCATCATCAGCGGGATCCCGTCGGTCTCCTCGTGCGCCAGGTGCGCGCCGAGGGTGTCGGCCAGCGCGCGCAGGGCGGCCATGAGCCGCTCGCGCCGCTGTTCGGACGGGCCGGCGTCGAACGCCTGGAAGGCCTCGGTGCTCTCCCGGATCCAGTGGTCGCAGGCCTCGTGCTCGGCCTCCAGCGCGTCGATCGTGCCGATCGCCTGCGGCACCCGCTCCCGCAGCCGTGGCCAGACCGTCTCGTCCTCGGCGGTGTGGTGGTGGTGCAGCACGAACAGCACCCACGCGTGGTGCTCGCGCAGGGCGGCGATGCGCCGGCGGTCGCCGAGGCGGACCCGGCCGATCGTGGTGATCAGGTGTCCGAGGTCGCGGCGGAAGCCGTAGTGCGCCAGGTACATGTTGGTCATGTCGAGCGGCCCCGGCGCGGCGGCGGCCTGACCCGGCAGCGTGATCTGCGGCACGTTCGGGTGTGCGGTGGTGCGCATGGTCGTACTCCTTCTGGTTTGTCAGGGTGCCGTCATCGTGCTCTCCCGGTCTTGGGCGGCTCTGGAAGATCGGCTCCAAGAACGGCCCAAGACACCGTCATTAGCGTGCGCGGCATGACCCTCACGCTCCCCGCCACGACGTTTCGGAGCTCCGTGGTGTGCGCCTACACCTCGCTCACCCGCGACGAGCGGCCCATCACCTGGCCCGTCACCCCGTACACCGGGCCCCGTGGCACCATCGACGTCAGCACCGGCCTGACCTATCCCGGCAAAGCCGAGCGGGCGCGCCGCGATCCGCGCGTCGCGCTGCTGTTCGAGGGCGATCCGGTGGTGCTGGTTCAGGGTCGCGCCACCGTCCGCGACGCCGACCTGCAGGCCAACACCGACCGGTACGTCCGCGACTCCCAGGACAAGATCCCGGACGCCTTCGCGGGGCTGCCGTGGTTCCTGGTCAAGCGCTTGACCTGGTACTTCGCGCGGATCTACATCGAGGTGACGCCCGAGCGGATCACCTGGTGGCCGGGCGGCGACCTGACCCGCGACCCGCTGACCTGGACCTGCCCGCCCGGCACCACGGCCCCCGCCTCGGACCCGGCCCCGTCGGGTCCCCGCCTGCCCGCCCGCTCCGCGCCGCCCGCCGACTGGCGCCCGTACGCCCGCCGGGCCCGCGACCTGGGGCGGCCGATCGTGTCGGCGATGGCGGACGGCCGGCCCGTGACCGTGCCCGCGCGTGCCTTCTCCCGCACCACGACCGGGTACGACCTGCACCTGCCCGCCGGTGTGGCCGCCGTGCCCGGGCCGGTCTGCCTGACCTTCCACCGGCACGATCCCGGCATGCGGTGGCAGGAGAACGTCGTGCTGCTCGGCACCGCCACCGCCCATGGCGACGACCGGCTCACCGTCGCGATCGACCGCGCGCTGCCCGACTGGAGCCTGCCCGAGGACCGCCGCCTGCGGACCCGTTCCTTTCTCGGCCACGGCAAGCAGCTGAGGCGCCGGCTCCAGGCCGAGGCCGCCCGCCGCGGCCAGCCGGTGCCAAGAGTTCGCACGCGGGTGGATCATTCGTAGCTAGCCCGGCGGGCGATCACCTCTTCACGCGCCACCAGCGAACAGCCGGGGGCAGGAACTCCCAGCCCCAGCCCCCGGCGGCCCGGATCCACCAGGCCGGTCGCCGCAGACGCGTCGCCCACGGGGCGCACGCCACCGAACGCCCGCCGGTGAACGCGCCCACCGCCGTCCCTGCGCTCCAGAAAGGGACGGGGACGCGGTCGCCAGGAGGCCGCCGTCATGCGTGCTGATTGAGGAGCCGCAGGCTGACCTGGTGCGGTTCAGACGTACGCCGACCGGCGCCAAGCGAGCCCCAAGCTGCGGCCAAGAGCGATCGCCCATGGTGTAGGTGCTCAACCAGCACTACACGAGGGGAAATCGATGATCGGACGATCTCCAAGAAAGCGGTCGCGGCGCACGCCTCTTCGGGCGTTGCTGGCTGCGCTGGTCAGTCTCGTCATGATGGCGGCGTTCCCGCCCGCGCCGGCGGCGGCGGCGGGTACGGCCGGGTTAAGCGTATGGGGGGTGGTGTTATGCAAGTTCAGCGACGTGCCTGACGAACCCAGGTCACCCGAATACTTCAAGCAACTGTTCACCTCGGCGGGCAAGGGCAAGGGCGGGCTGTACGACTTCTGGGTCCAGCAGTCGTACGGCAAGCTCAACCTCGACCTCTCGACCGTCCAGGGCTGGTACACGCTGCCTTACACCAGGGCCCAGGAACAGCAGAAGGACCGGCTGACGAAATGGACCGACTGCGCCAAGAACTTCCAGAAGAAGCTGTGGCAGCTCAACCCCAACGGCATCATCGTCATCTGGAACGACGTCTTCGACACCTACGGCGCCTCGTCCTATCCGCTGACGCTCAACGGCACCCAGCGGAACTACATGGCGGTCTCGCTCGACAGGGAAGGCTGGCATCCGGCGATCGCGGCCCAGGAGATGGGGCACGGCTACGGGCTCGGGCACAGCTTCGCCTATCCGGACATGGAGTACGGGGACAGCTGGGATTCGATGAGCTCCTGGACGAGCGGGTGGTTCTTCAACCCGCCCGACGATCCCGACTTCGGCATCAAGGGACCCGGCCTGATCGCCCCCACCAGGATGTGGATGGGCTGGATCACGCAGGACCGCATCCGCGAATGCTCGACCGCCTGCGGGCCGGCCCAAGTGGTCGGACTCGATCATCCCGAGGTCGGCGGGCCCCTGGTGATCAAGATTCCAGGTGACGGCGGTGCTTTCTACACCATCGAGTACCGCACGAAAGAGGGGTGGGACCAGGGGATGCCGGGGAACTCCGTCGTCGTCCACAAGGTCGAACCCAGTGGCAGGTCGCTCCTCATGCCCGGCTGGAATGCCGCCTTGTGGCGTGCGGGCGAGTCTTTCCAGGTCGACCAGCTCCACATCGAGCTCGGACGCCTCGACGGAAACTCCGCCTGGGTGTGCGTCAACCTCCCGCCCTGCACCGGCACGTTCTGACACGCCGGCCGGCGCGCCGCCCGCCTTGGACGGCTGCGACGGTGGCGGCTGCGGCGGGCGTCGATCAGCGGCCGGGATCGCCCCGCTGGAGCTCAGCCGGCGGTGGCCATGGCCGTGACGCGTGGCCGGCCGTGACGCGTGGCCGGCCGTGACGCGTGGCCGGCCGTGACGCGTGGCCGGCCGTGACGCGTGGCCGGCCGTGACGCGTGGCCAAGCTGCCACCAAGCCTTCACCAAGGCCGGGATCAAGCGCTCTCCAAGAGCGAATTCCTATCTTCGGTCATGCGACCACGACGGACGACATGCCCGTTTCGAACGGAACGCAGCGCGCCGGCAAATCGGTGTGGAGACTCAACCACGGCAAGGAGAAACGTGCGAATCATTAAATCCGCGCAGATCGTCGCGGCGGCCACGCTGGCCACGGCGGGATTGGTGAGCGTCACCGGTCCGGCATGGGCTGACGGGCTCTACGGAGATTTCCAGAGCGGTAAGAGCCTCGGCGCGCAGACCAGCGGGTACGTGCCGATGAAGTGCCCGTCCACGTTGCCGTACATCGTCGGTGTCGCCGGCGAGACGACGATCAGCTCAGAGGCGGACGCGCAGCACACGAGCCTCGACAAATTCGAGATCGACGACGCCAACCGGACGGTTAAGGTCTACTTCTCCAATACGCAGTCGTTCGCGGATGCAGCCCATCACCCGATCGACGTCTCGCTCACGGTCACCCTGACCTGCTCGACCGAGAAACCGGCGCAGCCCCCTGTGCCGATGGTCAAGCAGCGGGTGGATGTGAACCCCCTCGGAACAATGGGCACCTTCATCCTGTGCCCGCCGAGTCATCCCAAACTCCGGAACGCCGTAGAGACCCATGAGCCCGAACTGGTGAATGTGGGATTCTCGGCCACTCCGGGAAGTCCTGGTGCCTCTGCCAGCTGGCGCAACGACAACGCCCTCTTCTACAGGCGAGGCGTGCTCCACGCGTACTGCACGACGTGACGACCTGTACGCTCTGGCGGCCGGCACGGGCGGGTGCCGGCCCGACCGGGATCGCCGGCACCCCTCAGGCCGGGGTGTGGAGGGTCAGCATGATGTGCTGGTCCTCGCCGTGCCGCACCGTGCCGGACCGCTCGAAGCCGACCTTCTCCAGGAGCCGGACGGAGCCGGTGTTGCCTTCGTACGGGTCGGCGTAGAGGGGACGGGCCTTCTCCTGCTGGAGGAAGAGCGTCAGGGCCCGGGTGCCGATGCCGCGGCCCCAGAAGTCGCGGCCGAACCAGTAGCCGATGAAGCGCCGCTCCTCCTCCCACCAGGCCACGACGTTTCCGGCCGGCTCACCGTCGACGACGACCGCCTGCACGAACACGGTGGGATCGGCCAGGATCCGGGTGGCCCAGTGGTGGAGGAAGCGCTCCCGGGGGCGGGGAGTGAACCTGGACCTCCGGGCCGCCTCCGGGTCGTGCTCCTGCGCCAGGAAGACCTCCAGATCGGCCTCCACCACGTCCCGCAACCGCACGTCATCACTCATGGCGAGCGAGTCTGGCACACGGCACCGACAAACTCAGCGGGCGCGGCGGAGGCGGAGGAAGTCGCTGACCACGTACTCGCCCAGGCGCTCGGCGCTCGGCGAGAAGACGCGTCCGCCGTTCCTGCGGGCCACCTCGTCCACGAACTCCTTCAGCCGGTCGTCGGCCGCCAGCATGAAGACGTTGATCGTCGCCCGGCGCCGGGTCATCTTGTCGACCTCGGCCAGCGTGAGCTCCAGCGTCTCGTGCGACGGCGGCCACTCGAACGCCGACCTGCCGTTGCGCATGAGGTGGGCCGTGGGCTCGCCGTCCGTGACCACCAGCACCACCGGCTCGAAGTCGGGGTGGCGGTCGAGGTGGCGGCCGGCGATCAGGAGGGCGTGGTGCAGGTTGGTGCCCTGGACCATGTCCCAGTCGAGGCCCGCCAGCTCGTCGGGCTGCAGCACCCTGGCGTAGTTGGAGAAGCCGATGATCTGGACCGCGTCCTGCGGGAACTTGGACGCCACCAGGGCCTGGAGCGCCAGCGCCGTCTGCTTGGCGGCGGCCCAGGTGCCCCGCAGGGCCATCGAGTACGACAGGTCCACGAGCAGGCAGACGGCCGCGGCGGTGCGGCGCTCGGTCTCGGCCACCTCGAAGTCGTCCACCGAGAGGCGGACCCCGACGCGCCCAGCGGAACCGGCGGTGCCCGGGGCGGTGGCGACCCCGCCGCTGCGCACGCCGTTCACCAGCGTGCGGACCACGTCGATGGGCTGCTCGTCGCCGAAGCGCCACGGCCGGGTCGAGCCCGTCAGCTCCCCGGCCGAGCCCGCGTCGTGCTGGTCGTGGTCGCCGCGGCGGCCCGCGTCGAGGGAGGAGAACACCCGGCGCAGCGCCGTCTCGCCCAGGCGGCGGACCGCCTTGGGGGTGAGCTCCAGCTTGCCCCGGCGGCGCAGGAGGTAGCCCTGCTCCTCCAGCTCGCGCTCGATGCGCTTGAGCGCCTCCAGGTCGTCCACGGCCGAGCGGCCGAGGGCGCGGCGTACGGCGGACTCGTCGATGTCGTCCAGCCTGGCGCCCGGGTAGTCCTGGCGCAGGGCGGTCTCCAGCTGGGTGAGGTCGGCCAGCTCCTCCAGGGCCGTGACGGCGTCGCCCATGCCCAGGGGCTCTTCGCCGGTGAGGCGTTCGGGGGCGTTCCATGCCAGATCGGGCCGGCGGGCGTAGAGGGCCTCGCCGAGACGGCGCATCTCGTCGGAGAGCCCGGCCTGGTCGAGAGTCTGGTTGATCAGGCCGGCGAGCTCCTCGCGCTGGCGCGGGGTCATCGAGGCCAGCATGCGCTGCGTGGCGGCGGCGCGGCGGGCCAGGATGTCGACGAGCTCCTCAAGGTTGCGCGGCTTTTCGGGGAACAAATCGCCATATTTCCCCATGAAGGCGTCGAAGTCGGCCTGGGTGTGCTGGCCGCGGGAGTCCTTGTCCAGCATGTCGTTCAGGTCCGCCATCATCTGGCGGACGCGTTCCATCGCCTCGGGATCGGGGTTGGCGAGGGCGTCCCGCAGCCCCCTGAACTGGCTGTCCAGGACCTCGCGCCGCAGCAGGTCGCGCAGCTCCTCGAACGTCTGGCGCGCCGCCGACGAGCGCCACTCGTACGTGCTCAGCTCCTGGATCGCGCCGGCCGTGTCCTCGGGCAGCCCGTCGAGCTCGGCCTCGCGCAGCCGCGCGTCGTCGGACGGGTCGGGGAACAGTTCGGCCCGCTCCTGCCCGATGGCCTTGTCGAGCAGCGCCCGCGCCTTCTCCAGGGTGCCGTCGAGCCGTCCGCGCTCGCGCAGGTCGCGCCGGCGCCGGCGCACCTCCCTGAGCATGTCGTCCAGCCCGCGGCGGTCCTGAGCACCGGGCAGGCCGCGCTTGAGCAGGTCGCGCAGGGCATGGACCGGCGTCGAACCGGACAGGATCGCGTCGCCCATCTCGTCGAGGGCCGCCCGCACGTCGTAGGGCGGGGCGAGGGGGTCGGGGCCGTCGTGGTACTCACCATAGCGAAAGGCCATCACGCACCCACGCTAACCCGATCCGCCCGTTTACGCGTCCCCGAAGACCTCCCACACCTCGTTGACGCCCCCGGCCTCGGGCGTGTAGTCGATCTTCACCAGTACGGGGTGCCGCACGGACTTGAGCGCCTTGGCCAGGTCCGCCGAGGTGCACGCCTTCTTGCCGAGCCCGTGCCTGTCGGCGTTGACCGGCCTGCCCGCCAGCCACCCGTCCCGGCAGCGCGCGGTGGTCCGGTAGAAGGTCGTGGCATGCGTGGACCCGAGCTTGACCGTCTTCGTGCCGGTCGTGAACAGGACCGTCGTGTCGTTGACGCGCTTGAGCGTCCCGCGGGCGGTACGCGAGCCCGGCCACTCGGTGACCAGGAACTCGTTGATCTTGACGGCGTCCGTGCCCCGGTACTCGACGCGGAGCGGCACGGGGCCGCGGGCCAGCCCGTCGGACAGATCCCCGGGCTCGCACGCCGTCCGGCCCAGCCCCTTGGCGTCGAGGGCCACCTGGCCCTCGGTCTCCTTCAGGTCGCACGCCACCGTGACCCGGCCGAAGGAGGCGCCGGTGTAGTCGAGCCGCACCTCCTCGGCGCCCGCCACCGGCTTGAGCCGGTAGCTCCGGAACTCGCCCTTCCGCACGAAGGTGGCCGCCTTGGGGACGATCCGCAGGTGCCCCTTCCCGTCGGCCCAGGCGTACCCGTACACGATCTTGGGCGCGGCGGCCTCGCTGGAAGCGGAGGCGGGCACGGCGATGAAACCCATGGCAAGAGCGGTGGCACAGGCAAGCAGGCGCATGGGCGGTCTCCCGGTCGGCGTGATCAGCTATCCACTATGACGCGGAAGACCGCCGGTATGTTCACGTGCGGTAGACGCTCACTCCGTCAAGGTCTTCCTTGGACAGGCGCCGCATGAGGTAAAGACCCTCCAGCGCGAACTCCAGGGCTGCTGCCGCGTGCCCCGGCGACTCCTCGCCCGCGCCCATGCCCAGCTTGGACATGACCTTGGCCAGGCCCGTGACCGGGCCCATCCGGTGGAGCAGCTCGCCGGCGGCGACCAGCTCGCCCGACTCCACCTGGGCGCCCTCGGAGAACTTGTCGATGATCGCCGACAGGTCCATGCCGCCCAGCCGGGTCCTGAACGTCTCCGCCGTGGCCCGGCGCAGCAGGTGGGCGAGGATCTCGGTCTCCCTGCCCTCCTCGCTCACCTCGAACTCCACCTTGCCCCGCAGGCTGTGGACCACCGGGGCCAGGTCGACCACGCGCGTGACGGCCTGCTCCTCGCCCGTCAGCGCCGCCCTGCGCACGGCCGAGGCCGCGGCGGTCTCCGCGGCGGCGATCGAGAAGCGCGCCGACACGCCGGAACGGGCGTCCACCGCCGTGGACTCGCGTACCAGCCGGGTGAACCTGGCGATGACCTCGATCAGGTGCTCGGGGACGTCGGCCCCGATGTCCGGCATGGACTCCTGGCGGATGAGCGTCAGCTCGTCCTCGACGGTCAGCGGGTAGTGGGTGCGGATCTCGGCGCCGAAGCGGTCCTTCAGCGGGGTGATGATCCGGCCCCTGTTGGTGTAGTCCTCGGGGTTGGCGCTGGCGATGAGCAGGATGTCGAGCGGGAGCCGCAGGTTGTAGCCGCGCACCTGGATGTCGCGCTCCTCCAGCACGTTGAGCAGCGACACCTGGATGCGCTCGGCCAGGTCGGGCAGCTCGTTGACGGAGAAGACGCCGCGGTTGGTGCGGGGGACGAGGCCGTAGTGGACGGTCTCGGGGTCGCCGAGGGTGCGCCCCTCAGCGATCTTGATCGGGTCGACGTCGCCGATCAGGTCGCCCACGGAGGTGTCGGGCGTGGCGAGTTTCTCGCCGTAGCGCTCGTCGCGGTGCTTCCACGCGACCGGCAGCTCGTCCCCCAGCTCTCGCGCGAGGGCCTGACAGCGCGTGCAGGCCGGCGCGTACGGATGGTCGTTGATCTCGCAACCTTCGACGACTGGGGTCCATTCGTCCAGCAGACCTGTGATGGTGCGGATGAGCCGGGTCTTGCCCTGGCCGCGCTCACCGAGCAGGACCAGGTCGTGCCCGGCGAGCAGGGCTCGCTCCAGGTTCGGCAGGACGGAGTCGTCGAAGCCCACGATGCCGGGGAATCGTGGCTCGCCTGCCCGCAGCTTGGCCAGCAGGTTCTCCCGGACTTCGGCTTTGACGGTGCGATGAACGTGGCCGCTCTCTCGCAACTCGCGGAGAATACGTGGCTGATGCACGGGATCGAGACTACGTCCCCCGCGAGCAATGCGGCAGAGAGTTTCGCATCTGGCGCAGATTTCGGATCTCGACCATTGCGTGACGTTTCGTGCGCGTGCTTGTCCTTTTAGTGGGGAGAATCGGGCCTAGGGAGCTTTGACATGTCGAGGGAGGCGAGACTCGTGGCCGTTATGACTAGCCGCTTCGCCGACGGCCTCGCCGTGGGTTCCGACCTGGTGGGGGCCGCGGAGACCGCCGTCGGCCAGGCCCTGTCGAGGCTCAGCGGCCGGGCCGACCTGGTCTGTTTCTTCATCTGCGGCGATGATCCCGAGGACGTCGCGCGGGCCGGTGAGGCCGCTATGAGGCTCGCGCCCGACGCGCACGTGGTCGGATGCAGTGCCACGGGGGTGATCGGCGACGGACAGGGGGTCGAGCTGCTGCCCGCGGTGAGCGCGTGGGCGGCGACCCTGGACGGCGCCAGGCTGACGACCTTCCAGCTGGAGACGCTGGCGGCCGAGGACAGGTTCGTGGTGGTCGGGCTGCCCGAGCGGGGCGCCGATGATCATGTGGCGATCCTGCTGGCCGACCCGTACACGTTTCCGACCGACGCCTTCGTCGAGCGCTCCGTCGATGTGCTCGGCGACCTGCCGTTGATCGGCGGGCTGGCCAACGGGTTGCAGGGACGGGGCTCCGTGCGGCTGTTCGCCGACGGCGAGGTCTACACCGAGGGCGCGATCGGCGTGCTGCTCAGCGGCCCGGTCAGGATCAGCACCGTCGTCAGCCAGGGCTGCCGCCCGATCGGCCCCAGCATGGTCGTCACCGCGTCGGAGGACAACCTGCTGCTGGAGCTGGCCGGGCAGCCCGCGCTGGCCCGGCTGGAGGACATCGTCAGCGAGCTGGACGAGGACGACCGCGAGCTGGTCGCCTCCGGCCTGCAGATCGGCGTGGCCATGGACGAGTACGCCGAGCGCCACGAACGCGGCGACTTCCTCATCAGGGGAGTCATCGGCATCGACCCTGAACGCGAGGCCGTGGCCATCGGCGACATCGTGGAGATCGGCAGGACCGTGCGCTTCCAGGTGCGTGACGCGGCCACCGCCGACGAGGACCTGTACGACCTGCTCGACGCCCATCGGGAGCAGCTCGGCAAGGTGGACGGGGCGCTGCTGTTCTCGTGCAACGGGCGGGGCTCGGCCATGTTCGGCACGGCCGACCACGACCCGGTCGCCCTGCGCGACACGCTGGGGCCGATCGGCATGGCCGGCTTCTTCGCCGCCGGCGAGGTCGGGCCGGTGGCCGGCCACAACCATGTGCACGGGTTCACGGCGTCCGTCCTGGTGTTCTCCAGCCCCGGGCCGTGACACGCACGTCCGAGGACCCGGTGGCCCCGTCTGCTCGGGAGGGCCACCGGGCCTGGACCGTTACTCCGTCGCCGAGTCGTTGCTTGGACCCTGGCTCTCGACCCCGGTCTTGGTGTGGAACCCGGCCCCGCCGTCCCGGGTGCCGGGATCGGGCATCGCGGTCGGCTCGCAGGGCGCGACCGGCCCCTTCACCACCGAGAGCGACATCCCGAACGGCGGCTGGTCGTCGCCGGCCTTGCTCTTCGAGACGGCCAGCACCAGCGTCGCATCCGCCGGCATCTCTCCCTTCTCGATCATGAACGAGGTCACGCCGCTCGACCGGCCGAAGTTCACCGCGAACTCCCTCGGACCGCTGGCGTTCGCGCCACGCGGCTCCTTGCAGGTCTGCCCCTCGGGCAGGTAGTCGACGATCGCCTTGATCCCCGCCGCGGCCAGATCGGCCTGCAGCCCCTCGGGCTCGTCGAACTTGTTGATCCTCACGGTGATCACTCCGTCGGCCCCCGTGGTGACCGCGTACGCCGGGCTGCCGGAGAGCCCGGTCAGCACCACCGCCGCCGCGGTGGCGGCCGCCGCGACCCCCGCAAGCGCGGCGGCCAGCCCCACGTAGCGCCGCCGGGAGCCGCCGGTCCTGGCCGGTGTCACAGTCGTCGTCACGTCGTCCTCCGCCGTTCTCGTCGCGATCTCTTCCTTGAGTGCACTGAGAAGGCGCTCTTCGAAATTGCTCATGCCTGTCCCTCCACGTACACGGGTGCCGACGGCGCGCTTTCCGGCCGAGCCGCGCTCGGTGGGCTGAGATGGAGGTCCTCGCCTCGTTGCGGATCCCTCCCATCGACGCGTTCCAAGGCGCGTCTTGCCCGGTGCAGTCTGACCCGTACGGTCACCTGCCTGATCCCCAGAGCGGCGGCGACCTCGGCGACGGTGAGCTGGTCGATCGCGACGAGCTCCAGCACCGCGCGCTCGCCCTCCGGCAGGCCGCGCATGGCCTCCAGGGAGCCGCGCATCCGGCGCTCGGCGTCGATTCGCTCCTCCATCCGCACGAGGTCGTCGTCGTCCATCAGCCGGCGGCCTGCGACGCGGCCGGTCGCCCGCGCCTCCCTGGCCGCCTGCCGGTGCTGGGCCGACACGACGTTGCGCGCGACGCCGTACAGCCAGGCGATCTCGGTGCCCCGGCCCGGCACGTAGGTGTGCGCCGAGTCAAGGGCCGCCAGGAAGATGTCCGCCGTCAGGTCGGCGGCGAGGTGAGGGTCGCTCACCCGCCGGACCACGAAACGCATGACGGCATCGACGTGGCGGCGATAGAAGGCCTCAAAGGCCGCGGGGTCTTCGTTGAGGCGCACTGGCCTCGCTCCCTTCGTCGTTCGCCTTACATCCGTACTTGGATCGAGCGACGAGAAGCGTTTCCGCCCAGGTCAGGCTCACCGGACCAGGCCCGGCGGGCCAGGCCCGGCGGATCAGGCGGGGCGGCGGGGTTGGAAGAGCCAGGCGTCGAAGAGCGGGCGGAGGTCCTTGCCCGACAGCCGCTCGGCGAGGTCGATGAACTCCTGCGTCGTGACGTGACCGTAGCGGTGCTCGGCGGTCCACGTCTTGAGCAGCCTGAAGAAGGTGTCGTCGCCGATCGCCTCGCGCAGGGCCTGCAGCGTCATGCCGCCGCGCGTGTAGACCGAGGCGTTGAACAGGTCGCTGGGCTTGGCCCGCCCCGGCGGGTAGGCCCACATCGGATCGTCGGCCGGGCGGGCGTGCAGCTCGTTGAAGATGGCCGCAGCGGTCTTCGTGCCCTTGTGCTCCTGCCACAGCCACTCCGCGTACGTGGCGAAGCCCTCGTTGAGCCAGAGGTCCTTCCAGCGCGTGATGGTCAGGCTGTCGCCGAACCACTGGTGGGCCAGCTCGTGCGCGATGATGGTCGCCTCGGGCTCGAAGCCCCCGTAGAGCGGCTTGGTCTGGTTTTCCAGCGCGTAGCCGGCCGCGTAGTCGTCGATGACGCCGCCGGTCGAGGAGAACGGGTAGGGGCCGAAGACGGTCGACCAGTAGTCGGTGACCTCGCCGGAGATCTTGTAGAGCTTGTCGAGCGAGCCCTTGAACCTGGGATCGACGGCGGCGAGCTCCGGGATGCCTCCCGGCGTGCGGCCCTGGCGCAGGTCGAACTTGCCGAGCGTGGCGGTCGCCAGGTAGGTGGCCATCGGGTGGAGCTCGCGCCACCGGTAGGTGGTCTTGCCGCCGGCGGTCGTGGGCCGCCCCTGGAGCTCCCCGTTGGCCACGGCGGTCAGCCCGGCGGGCACGGTGATCGCGAAGTTGAACGTGGCCTTGTCGGCCGGGTGGTCGTTGTTGGGGAACCAGGTCTTGGAGCCGTTGGGCTCGGAGGCCACGAACGCGCCGTCCGGGGTCGGGATGAACCCGTACGTGCCGAGGTTGGCGCTGTCCTGGGCGGCCCTGGGCTGCCCGGCGTAGACGATCTTGACGGTGAAGCGGGACCGGTTGCCGAGCGGGCGGGAGGGGGTCACGGTGAGCTCGTCGCCCTCCCGCCTGAACCTCGCCGCCGCGTTGTCGACGGTGACCTGGCGGACGGTGTAGCCGGTGAGGTCGAGGTTGAAACTGGACAGGTTCTGGGTGGCGGCGGCCTGGATGGTGGTCCGCCCCTCCAGCTGCTTGGTCTTCGGGGTGTAGTCGACGGCCAGATCGTAGTGGGAGACGTCGTAGCCGCCGTTGCCGTCCTTGGGGAAGTCGACGTCGCCGATGCCGGCGGCGCCCGGTCGGTAGTCGGTGACGGCGGGCGGGTCGTCCGCGTGCGCCGCTTGGCCATCGGTGGGCGCACAGGCCAGCACGCTCAGCGTTGCCAGCAGTGCCACCCCGCGCTTGTCGATACGCATCGGCAACGCGCCCCCTTCGGATCGTGACCAAAATCTTACGCTGAGTCAGGCATTCACCACGACCGTCCTGGCGGCCTTGTCATGTACCGCCTGTTTGCGAGGGTCGAAAAGGATCCAGCCGAGGTCCACGAGGGAGCCCACGCAGCAGACCCACGCGAGCACGGTCTCCACGATCTGTCGCACCGCGGCCTGCGCCACGGTGATCGGCGCGCCGTTCTCCTGCACGACCCGCATGCCGAACAGCTTTTTGCCGAGGGTCTGGCCGTTCCAGAAGGCGTGCAGGAGCCAGAAGTACAGGAACGCCACGAGTCCGGCCAGGAAGGTGTGCTCCACCGGGTAACGGTCCCAGGCCCCTCTGCTCCGGTCCCAGACGTACTCCCAGCTCGACCAGCTGAAGGGGGCGGAGATGGCGTTGACTACGAGCCAGTCGAGGACGCCGGCGAACAACCGTCGCCAGCGTCCCGCCAGTCCCGGTGGTGATCCCATGATGTCCTGATGACCACCACTAAGTCGGGACAAACTAAAGGTTGCCCCTTCGTTCCTGCTCTCGCTCGATCGCCTCGAACAGGGCCTTGAAGTTGCCCTTGCCGAACCCGAGCGAGCCGTGCCGCTCGATCAACTCGAAGAAGACCGTGGGCCTGTCCTGCACCGGCTTGGTGAAGATCTGCAGCAGGTAGCCGTCCTCGTCGCGGTCCACGAGGATCTTGCGCCGCTTCAGCTCCTCGATCGGCGCCCGCACCTTCCCGATGCGCTCCCGCAGCTCGGGGTCGTCGTAGTAGGAGTCGGGCGTGTCCAGGAACTGCACGCCGGCCGCCCGCATGTGGTCGACCGTGGTCAGGATGTCGTTGGTGGCCAGGGCGATGTGCTGCACCCCCGGACCGCCGTAGAACTCCAGGAACTCGTCGATCTGCGACTTCCTGCGGCTGACGGCCGGCTCGTTGAGCGGGAACTTGACCTTGCGCGTGCCGTCGGCGACGACCTTGGACATGAGCGCCGAGTAGTCGGTGGCGATGTCGTCGCCGACGAACTCCGCCATGTTCGTGAAGCCCATCACCTTCCGGTAGAACTCCACCCACTCGTCCATCTTGCCCAGCTCGACGTTGCCGACGCAGTGGTCGATCGCCTGGAAGAGCCGCCCGCCCTTCGTCGCCGGCGGGGCCACCAGCGGCTCGGCGGCCACGTAACCGGGCAGGTGGGGGCCGCCGTAGTTGGACCTGTCGACCAGCGTGTGGCGCGTCTCGCCGTAGGTGGCGATGGCCGCGACCTGCACCTTGCCGTGCTCGTCCTCCATCGTGTACGGCTCCGCCAGCCCCTTGGCCCCGTGGGCGATCGCGTACGCGTACCCCGCCTCCACGTCGGGCACCTCGATCGCCAGGTCGATCACCCCGTCGCCGTGCTCGGCGACGTGCCTGGCCAGATCCGTGCCCGGGCGTACCGCGGCCCGGAACTCGAACGTGGCGCCGCCCGAGACCAGCACGTACGCGACCTCGTCCCGGCTGCCGTTCTCGGGCCCGCGGTAGGCCGTCAACCTCATGCCGAACGCGGTCGAGTAGTAGTGGGCGGCCTGCTTGGCGTTGCCGACGGCGAACACGACGGCGTCCATGCCGTTGACCGGAAAGACATCATTCATACCGGCAACTCTCGATATCCCTGGGCTCGGTGCGCAAGAGTTACTTCAATCAGTGGACAACCTGTCTAGCGGCCCTCCGGAATATTCGGTAAATCTGTACAGTATGACGATCGATGAGCTGGACGCCAGATTGATCTCCCTCATGACGGAGGAGCCCCGCCTCGGGGTGCTCGAGTGCTCGCGCCGGCTCGGCGTGGCCCGCGGCACCGTCCAGGCCCGGCTGGACCGGTTGATCGCCAGGGGCGTGATCACCGGATTCGGGCCCGACGTGTCGCCGGAGGCGCTCGGCTACGACGTCACCGCGTTCGTGAGCATGGAGATCAGGCAGATCGCCGGGCACGACCCGGTGGCCGACCGGCTGGCCGCCATCCCGGAGGTGCTGGAGGTGTACACGATCACCGGCGACAGCGATCTTCTCTGCCGCGTGGTGGCGCGGACAAATGCCGATTTGCAGCGGGTTATCGACCGAATCGTCGATGTACAGGGTGTGCTCCGGACTAATTCGATCATCGCCCTGGACACCCCGGTTCCCTATCGAGTGCTGCCGTTGGTCGCCGATGTTCCGCGCCGGGGCGACCGCTAGCCGTACTATCGCTAGGGGACGAGGCACCGTTATCGATCGTTTAGCCTTGACATTCGCCCAGCGCATCGGGGGTGGACAAGGGGGGTCGAGGGTGCGGAGCGGTGGTGGTAACGGGATGCGAAAGCGGCGAGTTCTCCGACTTCTACTGATTTCATTTGGTGCGGGAATCCTCGTACTCGTCGGGCTTTTCGCGGTCGCATGGGCCCTGACCCCTATTCCCGATTCCACGCAGAAACAGGCCACCGCGCAGGGTTCGGTGATCTATTACCGCGACGGCAAGACCGTGCTCGCCCGCCGGGGCATCGACCGCAAGATCGTCGAGCTGGCCAAGGTGCCCGAGCACGTGCAGGACGCGGTCATCGCGGCCGAGAACCGCTCCTTCTACGAGGACGGAGGCGTCTCGGCCAAGGGCACCGCGCGGGCCGTCTGGTCCACCATCACCGGGCAGCAGCTCCAGGGCGGTTCGACGATCACCCAGCAGCTCGTGCGCAACTACTACAGCGGCCTCAGCCAGGAACGTTCCGTCACCCGGAAGTTCAAAGAGATCCTCATCGCGATCAAGGTCGACCAGTCCAAGTCCAAGGACTGGGTGCTCGAGCAGTACCTGAACACGATCTATTTCGGCCGCGGCGCCAACGGCGTCCAGTCGGCCGCCCGCGCCTACTTCGGCAAGGACGTCGACAAGCTCAGCGTGGCCGAGGGCGCCTACCTCGCGGCGGTGATCCAGCAGCCCAGCCGCTTCGCCGACCCCAAGGGTCCCGACCTGGCCGCGGCCCAGGAGCGCTGGAAGTCGGTGATCGACGCGATGGGCCAGACCGGCGCGCTGACGCCCGCCCAGGTCGCCGCCCAGCGCTTCCCCAAGCTCGCGGCGCCGAAGAAGCCGTTCGAGCTCAAGGGCCAGGCCCAGTACATGCTGGAGCAGGTGACGGCCGAGCTCAACCGGCGCGGCTACAGCGACGAGGACATCAACGGCGGCGGGCTGAAGGTCGTCACGACGTTCGACAAGAAGCTCATGCAGGCCGCCCAGCGGGCCGTCAAGGACGTGCTGCCCGACGCCACGCCCAAGAAGATCCACACGGGGCTGGCGGCCGTCGATCCGGCCACCGGTGAGATCATCGCGTTCTACGGTGGCAGCCCGGCGCAGTCGCAGTACGACAGCGCGTTCTCGGCCAAGGTCATGGCCGGCTCGACGTTCAAGCCGTACACGCTGGCGGCGGCGCTCGACAACGGCTTCGACCTGTCCACCAGGGTCAACGGCAACTCGCCGATGCGCGTGGCGTCCGACCCCAAGCCGATCCCCAACGACAGCGGCCGCTCCTACGGCGAGATCAACCTGGTGCGGGCCACCCAGAACTCGGTCAACACCGCGTTCGTGGACCTCGGCCAGAAGGTCGGCCTGGACAAGGTCGCCGCCGTCGCCGAGAAGGCGGGCATCCCCAAGGCGCAGCTGGAGAAGCAGCAGAGCTACGCCTCCTTCCCGCTCGGCGTCTCCTCGGTCAGCGCCGTCCAGAACGCCTCGGGCTTCTCCACGTTCGCCAACAAGGGCGTGCACATGGAGGCCCACGTGGTGATGTCGGTCACCGACGCCGAGGGCAAGAAGAAGACCGTCGAGCCGGTCTCGACCCGGGTGGTCGGCGAGCAGGCCGCCGCGGACACCACGTACGCGATGCAGCAGGTCGTCAAGTACGGCACCGGCACCGCCGCCCGGCTCTACGACCGCCCGGTGGCCGGCAAGACGGGCACCACGGACAAGTCGAAGAGCGTCTGGTTCAACGGCTTCACCCCGCAGCTCGCCGTCGCCGTCGACATGTTCAGGGACGACAACGCCACCGTCACGATCCCCGGGTACGGCACGCAGTTCGGCGGCCAGCTGCCGGCGCAGATCTGGCGGGAGTTCATGACCGAGGCCATGGCGGGCAAGCCGGTCGAGGAGTTCCCCGAGCCGTCCGACTACGGCTGGGGCCCCGACTACTCGTCGCCCGACCAGAACCAGGACGTGCCCCAGCAGCAGTACACGCCGCCGTCCGACCCGAACGACTGGTTCGACAACACGCCAGAGCCCGACATCACCGCGCCCCCGTCCACGGATGACCCGCCGGTGACGGATCAGCCCAGCGACGACGGGCAGCAGCAGGACCAGCAGCAGCCCGAGCAGACCGGCCCGCCGTCCACGCAGCAGCAGGCGCCCGACCAGCCCACGACGGGCGGCGACACGATCAACGACGGCAACACGGGCCGCCCGCAGCCGGGCTAGCCCGCCGCGCCCAGCTCGGCCCGCAGGTCATCGACCGTCGTCACGGGCAGGCGGCAGGTGAACCCCTTGCACACGTACGCGGCAGGCGCCCCGCCGATCAGCCCGCGCCCCGCCAGCAGCTCGGGGAAGTCGCCGGGGCCGCGGGCGACCACCAGCCCCGGCACGTCGGCCAGCAGCGCCGCCCTGTGCAGCTCCGCCGTACGCGGGTCGTCGGCCGGGCCGATCACGGCCACCTCCACGGGCCCGTCCAGCGCCGCCCGCGCCACGGCCAGCCCCCAGCCCGCGAACCTGGCGTGCCCCGTGGCCAGCACGGACACCGTGCCGAGCGCGGCGTGGGCGGCCTCCCTGTGCCGCGTGGAGCCGGTCAGGGCGCCGTAGGAGAGCAGCGCGCCCGCGGCGGCGAACTGGCCCGACGGGGTGGCGTTGTCCGTGGGGTCCTGTGGCCGCTGGAAGAGCCGTTCGGCGTCGTCGGCCGTGTCGTAGAAGCCGCCCGTGTCGTCGGCGAACCTGTCGAGCACCGTGTCCAGCAGCGATCCCGCCAGCCGGAGCCACCTGGCCTCGCCGGTCACGCCGTACAGGGAGATCAGGCCCTCGGCCAGGTTGGCGTAGTCCTCGAGCACCCCGGCGTTGGTGCCCGCCCTGCCGTCCTTGGAGGTGCGCAGCAGCCTGCCGTCCTCCACGTGCGTGCTCGCGAGCAGCTCGGCCGCGGCCGTGGCCGCCGCCACGAGGTCGGGCCGCTCGAACACCACGCCGGTCTCCGCCAGGGCCGCGATGGCCAGACCGTTCCAGGAGGCCACGACCTTGTCGTCGCGCCCCGGGCGTACGCGCCGCTCCCTGACGGCCAGCAGCCGCTCGCGGACGCTCGCGTGGCGCACCGGGTCGCCGGGGTCGCGCGGCAGCTGCAGCACGGACGTGCCGTGCTCGAACGTGCCGGTCACCTCGAACAGCTCCTGCGCCCAGCGCCCGTCGTCCTCGCCGAGCACCTCGCGGAGCTCCTCGGGCGTCCAGACGTAGAACTTGCCCTCCACGCCCTCGCTGTCGGCGTCGAGTGCGGAGGCGAACCCGCCCTGCTCGGTGCGCAGCTCCCGCAGCAGCCAGTCGGCCGTCTCCAGCGCCACCCGCCGCGCGAGCTCGCCGCCGCCCGCCTTCCACCAGTGGGTGTAGACGCGCAGCAGGAGCGCGTTGTCGTAGAGCATCTTCTCGAAGTGCGGCACGACCCATTCCGCGTCGACGCTGTAGCGGGCGAACCCGCCGCCGAGCTGGTCGTACATGCCGCCGCGGGCCATCGATTCGAGCGTCTTGCCGCTCATCTCCCGCTCGCCGGAGCGCAGCAGGAACTCCAGCGCCATGGACGGCGGGAACTTCGGCGCCCTGCCGAACCCGCCGTTCACAGCATCGAACTCCTGGCCCAGGTTCCGCACGGCCAGCGCCAGCGTCTCCTCCTTGGGCACGGGCCCGCTGGGCAGCGTGGTGTTCGAGTTGAGCGCCTCCACCACCTTGGCGCCCTGCTGCAGCACGGACTCCCGGTCGCCGACCCACACGTTGTGCACCTCGGTGAGCAGGCGCTGGAAGTGGGGGCGGGGGAAGTAGGTGCCGCAGTAGAACGGGTGGCCCTCGGGCGTCGCGAACACGGTCATCGGCCAGCCGCCCTGGCGCGTCATGGCCTGGGTGGCGCCCATGTAGACGGCGTCCACGTCCGGCCGCTCCTCGCGGTCGACCTTGATGTTGACGAAGTGCTCGTTCATGAGGCGCGCGGTGCCGGGGTCCTCGAAGCTCTCGTGCGCCATTACGTGACACCAGTGGCACGCCGAGTAACCGACGCTGATCAGCAGCGGCACGTCGCGCCGCCTGGCCTCCGCGAACGCCTCCTCACCCCAGGGGTGCCAGTCCACGGGGTTGTCCGCGTGCTGCAGCAGGTAGGGGCTCGTGGCGTCTTTCAAGCGGTTCATCAGAGGACCTCCCTCGATCAGCCTAGTCCGCACGGACGGGCGCGCCCCTGAGGGACGTCGGTGTGCGGCGGCGTAGACGGGGGGCGGCTGACTTGGGCGGCCGGGACGGCGTAGGTTACGGGGCGTGGATATGGACTTCGTCTGCGCACACGCCGACCGCCCGGTCGGCGCCATCACCCGCAGGGACGTGGCACGCGCCCTGCTGGCCGTCCCCTCAGGGGTGGCGCTGGTGGCGCTGCCCGACCTGCGGCGCGCGATGATGGCGGCGGGCAACCCGCTCTCCCGCCCGTTCTGGGAGTCCGCCAAGGCGACGCTCAGCTCGATCGAGGCGGGTGTCGCCACGGTCGGCGACGTGCAGCGCTGGGTCGAGTCCACGGGCACCGAGCCGATCCTCATGACGCCCAGCTACTTCGTCTGGCCGGAGGAGGACGAGCGCGGGCCCGTGGCGACGGAGATGTTCGGCCGGCTGGTCGCGTACCTGGAGGAGCGGGTCGAGGCCGGTGAGATCGACCCCGACGCGCTGGCGGCGGGCGACCGGGCGGCCCGCGGCGCGTACGAGGAGCTGCAGGAGCGCTGGCTCGGCACGCCGCTGCCCGACGGCAGGGTGCCCGGGTTCGCGGTGAGCGACGAGCAGGACGAGGAGTCGTTCGCGATCTGGGACGAGGAGGAGGCGTTCGCGCTGTCGGAGCTGCGGCGGATCGTCGCCGGCCTGCCCAAGCAGCCCGAGCTGCCCGCCGGCGAGCTGGAAGCGGCGGGGGCGCGCCTGCGCGCGCTGCTCGCCATGCCCGGCTACCCCGCCAACGTGCTGCGGGCCTGCGCCGGGTTCGAGGACACCCCGATGCCTGACGACGACGGCGAGCTGTGGCTGACGGTGGCGGCGGGCATCGCGGGGCCGATCGCGGACCTGTCGGAGAGCGCGGACCTGCTGGAGGAGTTCGTCGACCTGGACGGCGAGCTCAGCCTGGAGGACGTGGCGCTGGCCAACCTCTGCGCGATCCAGCACGCCGACTGGCTGGCCGGGGTGGCGGCGCTGGCCAGGCTGGGCCCGGGGGTGCTGGCCTCCCCCGAGCGGATGGCGCGGCTCATCGCCGAGTCGGAGGACATCGACGTCGACGAGCAGGACGTCGACGACCTCAACGCCACCGAGAGCCTGTTCGGCTCGGTGGTGAGCCTGTGGGGCTATCTCGGCATCGTCGACCAGGGCGAGGTGCTCACCCCGCTGGGCTGGTGGGGCCTGCCCAAGGCCCTGGAACGAGCCTGGTCACCCGCTGCCGAATGAGCTGTCGACCAGGCTCTGGAACTCGGGGTGGCGCTCGATGTACTTGGCCACGTAGGGGCAGAGCGGCACGACGCGCAGGCCGGTGTCGGCGCTCGCCTGGAGCGCGAACCCGACCAGCTTGCTCGCCAGCCCCTGCCCCTCGTACGCGGGCAGGACCTCGGTGTGCGTGAAGACGATCTTGGTGGGCAGCAGGCGATAGTCGGCGAACCCGGCGACCTTGCCGTCCACGAGCACCTCGAACCGGCTCTCCGTCGAGTTGTCGACAACTTCGATCGGCATCTACTCGGCCTTCTTGTCGTCCACGTCGCCCTCGTGGGGGACCTGGATCTTCGACATCTGCTTGTTCATCGACTTGATCAGGAAGTACAGGGCAAAGCCGAGGAAGGCCACGACGACGAAGCCGAGCAGGCCCGGACTCACATCACCTGCTGCTAGAACGTTCACAGTTCCAGTCTGCCACTGGGGGAGCGTGGTCCCGTCAGTGGCAGGCGGGGGAGACGTCCTCGGCGTGGATGCCCGCGAACAGGTCGTCCTCCGGCAGCTCCGTGTCCACCAGCGAGCGGGCCAGGTGGTAGTCCTCGGTCGGCCAGATCTCCTGCTGCAGCTCGCGCGGGCAGACGAACCACCAGCTGTCGGGGTCGATCTGGGTGGCGTGGGCGATCAGGGCCTGGTCGCGGATCTCGAAGTAGTCGCCGCACGGCACCCGCGTGGTGACCGGCCACTTGGCCGGGCGGTCCTCCCAGCGGGAGATCCAGTCGGCGTACGGTGAGCCGAGGCCGCGCGCGGTCATCGCCTCGTGCAGCGCCTCGAACCGCTCCTTGGTGAAGCCCATCTGGTAGTAGAGCTTCAGCGGCTGCCACGGGTCGCCCGTACCGGGGTAGCGGTCGGGGTCGCCGGCCGCCTCGAAGGCCTCCACCGAGACCTTGTTGGTCATGATGTGGTCGGGGTGGGGGTAGCCGCCGTCGTCGTCGTAGGTGATGATCACATGCGGCCTGAACTCCCGCACGGCCGCCACCAGCGGCGCCGAGGCGTCCTCCAGCTTCTGCAAGGCGAAGCAGCCCTCAGGCAGCGCCTCGTCCTCGTTCTCCGGCAGCCCGGAGTCGACGAAGCCCATGAAACGCTGCTGCACGCCGAGGATCTCGCGGGCCCGGTCCATCTCGGCCTTGCGCACGGCGGCGATGTTCGCCACGATCTCGGGCCGGTCCATCTTCGGGTTGAGCACGGAGCCCCGCTCACCGCCCGTGAGCGTACAGACCAGCACTTCCACACCTTCGCGCACGTAACGCGCCATCGTGGCGGCGCCCTTGCTCGACTCGTCATCGGGGTGGGCGTGGACGGCCATCAGCCTCAGCGGTGCACTCACGGGCTCGATGTCTCCTCAGTAGGGACCGGTCACTCGCCCAGAGAGGTTAGTTTCTGCTGGGCGGTCGCGAGGGCACACCCCCCGCGGGCGACAATTGTCTCGGATAACGCTCAGGGAGTGCAGGGAGATTCCGCCATGGCGACCAGAGATGTCGAGAACCAGCCAGTTCTCGGCACACCCGACGACTTCGCCGATCGCCCCAAACGAGGCGGGCGGCTGGTCGTCCACGTCGTGATCGGCGTGCTGGTGGCCATCATCGCAGGTGGCTGGGGCTACGTGATGTGGTCGATGACGGCGGGCGGTTCGGAGGCGCCGTCGCAGGTGGTGACGTTCAACGTCGTCAGCGCGAATCGCGCGGAGATCACCTTTGAGGTGTACAAGCCAGACGATAGGGTGGCCGTCTGCCGGATCAGGGCGCTGGACGTCTACCACGCGGAAGTGGGCAGCAAGGAAGTAAGAATCCCGGCTGGCGGGGGTAGTAAGCAGATCAAGGAAAGCCTCGACACCAGTGGTCAGGCCACTTCCGTCCACATCCAGTACTGCAATCTCGTATAGTGAGACATTTGGGGAAGCGTTGGAGCGGTTGACTTGTTAGCCTTTCGCAATTCAACCACACGTAACCTCAAGTGATCTCAGGGCCCCCTAGGCAAGCAAGGAGAACCCGTGGCCGACTCTCGCGATGAGAACGTCACATGGCTGACGCAGGAGGCGTACGACCGCCTGAAGGCGGAGTACGAATATCTCTCTGGCCCCGGGCGCGTCGACATCGCCAAGAAGATCGAAGCCGCCCGCGAAGAGGGCGACCTGCGTGAGAACGGCGGCTACCACGCCGCCAAGGACGAGCAGGGCAAGATGGAGGCCCGGATCTTCCACCTCCGGCAGATCCTCGACAACGCCCAGGTGGGAGAGGCCCCCAAGGCCGAGGGCGTGGTGGGCCCCGGCATGACCGTGACCATCCGGTTCGTCGGCGACGACGACGAGGTCACCTTCCTGCTCGCCTCCCGCGAGGAGAGCGGAGCACCGATCGACGTCTACTCGCCGAAGTCCCCACTGGGGGCGGCGATCAACGGCAAGAAGATCGGGGAGAAGGCGACCTACTCCATGCCCAACGGCCGCCAGAACACGGTCGAGATCCTTGAGGCAGTGCCGTACATCGGCAACTGACACCCCCGCACGACGACCGCCGGGCCCACGTTGGCCCGGCGGATTTTTCGCGTGCCTCAGGGATCCGGCAGGACCTCAGCTTCCTGGTCAACTCTCCTAAGCGGCGCAACACGTACAAGCTGGTGCCGTTCATCGTGGTGGCGCTGGTCGCGGTGCTGACCGCCGACGTGCTGCTGCTCGCGCGATCCGGGCAGGAGGCCGGGCCCGTACGGGCCCAGGCCACGCTCAAGCCGACGCCGCTGGCGCAGCAGCGCCGGCCGCAACAACAGCAGGGACAGCAGCAACTGCCGCCCGCCGCCACCGTCCAGCCCGTGGAGCCGCTGAAGAAGCTGCACAAGCCCAACCTGTTCGTGCTGACCCGCAAGCCGTTCACCAACGAGCTGTTACGGAAGGTGGCCAAGCTGCCGGGGGTGCGGGCGCTGGAGCTGGCCGACGCGGCGTCCGTCATGCTCGACGGCAAGCGGGTGCAGACGCTGGCGGTCAATCCGTCCACGTTCCGCTCGTACACGCCCAAGGTGACCGCTTCCTCCGACCCGCTCTGGCAGAACGTCGCGGCAGGCGACGTGGCGGTGTCGTTCGTGCTCGGCAACGACGGCGGGCTCGCGCTGCACCGGCGGGTGGCGAGCCCGGCCGGGGCGCTGCGGATCGGCGCGTACGCCACCACCGGGTTCGGCGCGGTGGACGCCGTCGTGTCCAAGAACGTGGGGCGGACCTTGGGGCTGCCGCGCGACAACGCCCTCATCGTGAGCGCCCCCGACACCAACTCCGAGACCCTGCGCAGGGCCATCCTCCGGCGGCTGCCCAAGGGCACGCAGGTGGCCATGGTCAACCCGGTGCTCCCGCAGCCGCAGACCCAGACCCGTACCTGGCCTTCCGGGTCGTTCATGACGGGCGAGCAGATCACCGTGGCGCTGAAGGCCGCCGCCTCCAAGCTCGGCCGGCCGTACGTGTGGGGCGCCGAAGGGCCCGACACCTTCGACTGCTCCGGCCTCGTCCAGTGGGCCTTCGCCCAGGCGGGGGTGCGGATGCCCAGGGTGACGCACCAGCAGTGGGTGACGGGGCCGCAGGTTCCGCTGTCGCAGGCGCAGCCCGGGGATCTGATCTTCTGGCGCCTTGACCCGACTAACCCCGACTACATCTCCCATGTAGCGATTTATTGGGGTAACGGGAAGATGATCCAGGCGCCGCGCACCGGTGACGTCGTCAAGATCTCGCCCGTGCACACCCGCAACCTGGCGGGCGTCGTCCGCGTGAGCCCGGCCGCCGCCTCCAAGGTCCGCTAAACCCGCCGCCTCCCCGCCGGCCCGGCAGAGCGCCGCCGCCGGCAGAGCGCCGCCGCCCGCCACCGACGCGCACCCCCACTGTGCCGCCCCGCGCGCCTGCGCCGTGCCGCCCTCCCATGCATGATGCCCCTTCCCTCAGTGCGGGGACTGACGGGAGCTCTGAGGCGGAAGGGGCCACTGGGGTGCACAAACACGGCCTTCGAGGCGTGCATTTCACGTGCAACTGTGTAATGGTGATTACATGGCAACAGACGACGAGACCGCGCACATTCACGGCTGGTTCACCGGACGGCTACCAGAGGGCTGGTTCACCGGTGCGCCCGAGATCGTCAGGGACCGCGAGGAGATCGCGGTGCTCGGCACCCTCCCCGACCCCCCGGACGACGTGCCGGAGGCCGAGCGGGCCGCTCTGGTCGAGGGGCTCGCCAGGAGGTTCAGGGAGGAGACTCGCGAGCGGCGGATCGAGATCGCCCGGGAGGCCGAGCGCAAATTCCGGCAGAAGGTGTCCTGGGGGGTGGTCTGCGGTGGCGAGACTGTGATGTTCACCACACTGTCCGTGCCCGTGATGACCCGGCTGCGCCAGACGGAGCGGCAGGTTCTGGACACGCTCGTGGCCGCGGGAGTGGCCAGGAGCCGCAGTGACGCGCTCGCCTGGTGCGTGCGTCTGGTCGGCAAGCACACCGACACCTGGCTCGCCGACCTGCGGGACGCGCTCCAGCACGTCGACCGCGTTCGCTCCGCCGGGCCCGATGTCAATTCCTGAGACCACGCAGCGGAAACGGGCGCGGAAATGGACTAAACCACTTGGGAAATTGGTTTAGACCAGCTGAATTGGACTGGACCACTGCGTGTTAATTCTCTTTTAAATCTGCTCGGGCTGGGTAGGCTCCCCCAATCGTCAGGGCCGCTGCCTGCGGCGACGGTCAGGCCAAGAGGTCTATGCCAATTGGCTTTCATGCCGCTTCGTCGTTAATGATGACTGGGCCCTGAGAGAGTGGAGGAGTCGCAGTCGTGTCCGTTTCCGTGGAAGTGCCCGCACCGACCAGCAATGGCGAATTGGCCGCGTGGGTGAACGAGATCGCCGCCCTGACCCAGCCGGACCGGATCGAGTGGTGCGACGGGTCCGAGCAGGAGTGGACGCGCCTGACCAACCTGCTCGTGGATCAGGGGACGTTCACGCGGCTCGCCGCCCGGCCCAACAGCTTCTACGCCAAGTCCGACCCCAGCGACGTGGCCCGGGTCGAGGACCGTACCTTCATCTGCTCCGAGCGCGAGGAGGACGCGGGCCCGACCAACAACTGGATCGCGCCCGACGAGATGCGCCGGACGTTCCGGCAGCTCTTCAAGGGCTGCATGCGCGGCCGGACGATGTACGTCGTCCCGTTCTGCATGGGCCCGCTCGGCGGCGAGATCTCGCAGCTCGGCGTCGAGATCACCGACTCCCCGTACGTCGCCGTCTCCATGCGGATCATGACGAGGATGGGGGACAGGGCCCTTCGCCTGATCGAGGAACGGGGCGAGTTCGTCAAGGCGGTCCACTCCGTCGGGGCGCCGCTGGAGCACGGGCAGCAGGACGTGCCCTGGCCGTGCAGCTCGACGAAGTACATCAGCCACTTCCCCGAGACCCGCGAGATCTGGTCCTACGGCTCCGGCTACGGCGGCAACGCCCTGCTCGGCAAGAAGTGCTACGCCCTGCGCATCGCCAGCGCCATGGCCCGCGACGAGGGCTGGATGGCCGAGCACATGCTGATCCTCAAGCTCACGCCGCCGTCCGGCGAGACCCGCTACATCGCGGCCGCCTTCCCGAGCGCCTGCGGCAAGACCAACCTCGCCATGCTCCAGCCCACGATCCCGGGCTGGAAGGTCGAGACGATCGGCGACGACATCGCCTGGATGCGCTTCGGCGACGACGGGCAGCTCTACGCGATCAACCCGGAGGCCGGCTTCTTCGGCGTCGCGCCCGGCACCGGCCAGGTGACCAACGCCAACGCGATCAGGACGCTCTGGGGCAACAGCATCTTCACCAACGTCGCGCTCACCGACGACGGCGACGTGTGGTGGGAGGGCCTGACCGAGGAGCCGCCGGCGCACCTGACCGACTGGAAGGGCCGTTCCTGGACGCCCGGCAGCGGCGAGCCGGCCGCCCACCCGAACGCCCGCTTCACCACTCCCGCCGCCCAGTGCCCGACCATCGCACCCGAATGGCAGGACCCGAAGGGCGTGCCCATCTCAGCGATCTTGTTCGGCGGTCGCCGCGCCACCGCCGTGCCTCTGGTCACGGAGTCGCTGAGCTGGGAGCACGGCGTCTTCCTCGGAGCCAACGTCGCCTCCGAGAAGACCGCCGCGGCCGAGGGCAAGGTCGGCGAGCTGCGCCACGACCCGTTCGCCATGCTGCCCTTCTGCGGCTACAACATGGGCGACTACTTCGACCACTGGCTGGAGATCGGCCGCCGCAAGGGCGCCAGGCTGCCGCGGATCTACTACGTCAACTGGTTCCGCAAGAACGCCGAGGGCAAGTTCATCTGGCCGGGCTTCGGCGAGAACAGCCGCGTGCTCAAGTGGATCGTCGACCGGCTCAACGGCGAGGCCAAGGCCGTGCCGACGGCGATCGGCCTGCTGCCGGTCGACCTCGACACCGAGGGCCTGGACCTCACCGAGGAGGACCTGCGCACGCTCCTGTCGGTCGACAAGGAGGTGTGGCGGGAGGAGGCGTCGCTGATCCCGGCCCACTTCGACAAGTTCGGCTCGCATCTGCCGAAGGAGCTGTGGGACGAGTACAACGCCCTCCTGGACCGGCTCGGCTGACCCCCTTGTGCGGTACGGCGGCTCCGTCTAATTTGACGGACTGCCGTACCGCTAGGAGGGGCCGTCGTGGATTACTTCCTGCTCTTCGCCGCGCTGGGCGTGGTCTTCCTGGTCAACGTGGCGGAACAGAGCGTCGAGCGCGAGCGCAGGCGCGTCAGCGAACCGGCGCCCACCGGCCGCGGTCACGACCTGTCCCCTTACGAGCTGGCCTACCTGTCCGGCGGGCCACGGCGAACCATCAACACGGCGCTGGCCGTCCTCGCGAGGGCCGGCGCCGTTCGCGTGTCTCGCGGGTCGCAGGTCACTGCCGTCCACGGCGCGCGGCCCTCGCCGGTGCCGATCGAGCAGGCCGTGCTGGACACGCTGGCCGCGCGGCCGGGCGGCTACCGGGCGGGCGAGCTGCGGCGTGCGCTGGAGACGCATCCGGCGCTGGCCGGGCTGGCCGGCGGCCTCCAGGCGCGCGGCCTGATCGTGCCGGAGCAGGCCTTCGGTACGGCGTGGCGGCGCAGGAAGCTGCAGAAGGCGGCCGTGGGCGTGGCGGGCGGGTTCGCGCTGCTGGTGATCGCGCTGGCCGCCGCCGGGCTGGCGGCGAAGGAGCCGGTGTTCCTCGGGGTGCTGTTCTTCACCGCGATCGCGCTCTTCTCGGCGCTCGCCGCGCTCGCCCGGCAGCGCCGCAGGCTGCGCAACGTCCTCACCAGGGAGGGACGCGAGGTCCTGCGGTCGGCCCGCGGCCACCACCCGAGGGGCGTCTACGACCAGAGCTCCCTGGCCATGGCCGTCGGGATACCCGTCGCGCTGTACGGGCTGCAGGACGCCGGGGACCAGAGCCTGTGCGACGAACTGTCCGCTGGTGACCCGGGAGGCGACTGCGCCGGGGCCTGCGGGACCTACGGCGGCGGCGACGGCTCGACCTTCGGCAGCGACTCCTCCGGCGGCTTCGGCGGCATGGACTTCGGCGGCGGATCGTCGAGTTGCGGCGGGAGTTCGTCGAGTTGCGGCGGCGGCGGTTCGAGTTGCGGCGGCGGAAGCAGCTGACGGAAATTCGAATAATCTAAATGAGCAGAACGAAACCTTTACCTGCGCCTTACGCGTCCTTCCGATAACCAGCCTTTTTCGGCTGTACGGAGGGAGGCCTAAATGGACCTGTTCCTGCTGATCCTTTCGGTGGCTCTGGCCGCGATAGCCTTCACCACCGCCTCCGCGATCAAACGCGAGCACGCCGTCCCGACGACGTCCCGTACTCGCGCCATGGGCCAGAAGCTGAGCAACTACGAGCTCGCCTTTCTGGCGGGCGGCCCGCAGCAGGTGGCCGGCGCGGCGGTCGCGCTCCTGACCGGCTCGGGAGATCTGCGCGTGTCCCGCGGGGGGCACGTGCACAGCGTCCACGCGCCATCGGTGTCGCGGGACCCCGTCGAGCAGGTGGCGCTGGCCACCGTCGCCGGCCGGTCCGGGCTCCCGTCGTCCGCCCTCAAGGTCGAGGTGCGCAGGAGCCTGGCGATGGACGAGCTCGAGCGCCACCTCACGGACGCCGGCCTGCTCCTGCCCGCCGACCGCGCCAGGCGGATCGGCCGGCTGGCAGCCGGGCTCCGGTTCGTGTCGGCGCTGGCCTTCGCGGGCGCCGTGGCGGCCGCGGTCACCGTGCTCACCGAGGGCACGAAGCCGCTCCTGATGTGCTCGCTGGTCGCCCTGGCGATCACCGGTGCGGGCGCGGCCGCCGCGATCGCCAACGGCAGGAAGTCCCGCCGGCACAGGCTCACCACCCACGGGGTCGAGCGGCTCGGCAACGCCAGGAAGACGCACCCGCTGGGCTCGGGGGACGGGAAGGTGTACACCGCGCTGTACGGCCCAAGCGCGCGGTTGAAGGCCGACCTGCGGGTGGCCAAGGCAGCCGGCCGGTCCAGGCGGCGGCCGACGTACGGTGGCGGATACCTGGGAAACAGCGGATGCAGCAGCTCAGGAGACGGCGGCTGCGGCGGCGCGGGCGGCTGCGGCGGCGGTGGTTGCGGGGGAGGAGGGAGCTGACATGGCCGAGCCGGGAGCCCGGCAGCGTACCGGGGTCGAGCTGGGGGTGGGGATCGGCTGGCGGGCCGAGCTGGACCTGTCCATCGAGCGGATGGCCGGCGTCGACTTCCTCGAGGTCGTCGCCGAGAACATCAGGCCCGCCGACCTTCCCGAGTCGTTACGCGTGCTGCGCGCCAGGGGCCTGCCGGTGGTCCCGCACGGGGTGTCGCTCGGCGTCGGCGGCGCCGAGCCGCCCTCCCCGGCCAGGCTCGCCCACCTGGCCGCCTGCGCCGAGGCGCTGGACTCGCCGCTGGTCAGCGAGCACCTGGCGTTCGTACGGGGCGGCGGCATCGAGGCCGGGCACCTGCTGCCCGTGCCGCGCACCCGCGAGTCCCTGCGGGTCATCACCGCGAACGTGCGCAGGGCCCAGGACGCGCTGCCGGTGCCGCTCGCCCTGGAGAACGTCGCCGCCATCTTCGGCTGGCCGGACGACGAGCTGACCGAGGCCCAGTTCCTCGCCGAGCTGGTCGAGCGCACCGGGGTCGGCCTGCTGATCGACGTGGCCAACCTCTACACCAACCAATTCAACCTGGGGCTGTCGGCCACGGACGCCCTCGACGCGCTGCCGCTCGAGCACCTCGCGTACGTCCACGTGGCCGGCGGGTACGAGCACCACGGCATCTGGCACGACACGCACACCACCTCCGCGCCGGAGCCGGTGCTCGACCTGCTCACGGAGCTGTGCGCCCGCGCCACCCCGCCGGGAGTGCTGCTGGAGTGGGACGACGAGTACCCGAGCGACGCCGCCCTGGGCGACGAGCTGGCCAGGATCCGCACGGCGATGTCCGCGGCCGGGGAGCCCGGATGACGGACCGGCACCAGGCCGAGGGGTTGGAGGAGGCACGGCGGCGGCTGGCCGAGGCGCAGGAGAGGCTCGTGGCGGCGCTCGTCGCCGGCGCGGAGCTGCCCCAGGGGTTCGACCCGGAGCGGATGCGGGTGCAGGCGTCGAGCCTGGTCGCCAAGCGGCGTGGCATCGTGGCCAGGATCCGGCCCGACGCCGCCGCCGCGGCGGGCCCGGACCTGGCCGCGGAGTTCGCCGCCTACGCCCGCTCCCGCAGCGAGCCGCCGCCCAGCTACCGCACCGACGCGGACGACTTCGCCGCCTGGCTGCGCGAGCGCGGCCGCATGCCCGATCCACCGCCCAAACCCCGCTGGTGGTCGCGTTTTCTGCGGTGATTCCCCTGGCCACAACTGGTCAGGGGCGGATCCGGTATAGCCGGTTTAGCCGACATTCGGCCGGAAACCGTCAGAGAATGGGGGGATTGCGTTGTGTCGACGGTTCCTATCTGACCGTCACGCCAGTGGCATGCAAGGACAGCGTCGGCACGCCGTACGAGGTCACCCTTGAGCTGCAACGCGACGGCACGCCGTACGGGAGCGTCGGAGAACGGTGCGGCTGGCTGCTCGCGCGCCTGGCGCGCGGGGTGGACGAGGCCCGTCAGGGACGCGGAGCGGCCAGGCGGTGGACCGACCCCGACGACAGGTTCCCCGACGAGGAGCCGGACAGCGAGCTGTTCTCCTTCCGCTACCGCACCAGAGCGGGACTGGTGGGCGGCGGGGAGCTGCGCTGCCAGCTCAGGACGATCCCCGTGTGGCAGGCCGCCAAGGGCGAGTGGCGGCTGACCAGGAGGGCGTACGTGGAGGCGTGGGGCTCGACGGGCGTGGGCATGCGGGCGGTGCTGACGTCGTCGGAGCTGTCGGTATTCGTCCGGAACCTCGTAAATGAGGCGGAAGGATGTCTAGAAGGTAGAGATCTAGCGAGGAATCCGCTAGACGGAGCAGGCACGGGCGATTCGCGGTGATAATTGCCTGTTGGGTCAAGCGACCGAAGGCAACCGCTGGGGAGGCACTCCGTGGGCCTGCGCGATCTGGTCTACCGGCTGTATGAGCACAGGCTGGAGTCCAAGCTGTCGAAGGACATCATCCCCCGGCACGTCGGGGTGATCATCGACGGCAACCGCCGCTGGGCACGCGCGATGGGCATGCGTGACGTCGCCAGCGGCCACCGCAAGGGCGCGGACAAGATCTCGGAGCTGCTCAACTGGTGCCGCGAGACGGGTGTCGAGGTCGTCACGGTCTGGATGCTGTCCAACGACAACCTCAACCGGCCGAAGGAGGAGCTGGAGCCCCTGCTGCGCATCATCGAGGACGTGACGCAGGAGCTGGTGGAGGAGGGCTGGCGGATCAGCCCGGTCGGCGCGCTGGATCTGCTGCCGGACCGGACGGCGAATGTCCTGAAAAACGCAAAGGAAGCATCATCACACCGTCCAGGCCTGATTGTGAACGTTGCAGTTGGGTATGGAGGAAGGCGTGAGATTGCCGATGCGGTGCGCTCACTGCTCCAGGAGCAAGCGAGCAAAGGGGCGAGCATCGAGGACCTCGTCGAGGTGCTCGATGTGGAGCACATCGCGGAGCATCTCTACACTCGCGGCCAACCCGACCCGGACCTTCTCATCCGGACCTCGGGCGAGCAGCGCCTGTCCGGCTTCATGCTCTGGCAGAGCGCTCACTCTGAGTTCTACTTCCACGAGGCCTACTGGCCTGACTTCCGCAGGGTGGATTTCCTGCGGGCGCTGCGCGACTACGCTGCGAGACACCGACGTTACGGTTCATGACGCGACAACGGGGCATTAAGAACGTAACGTAGTAAATGTCCGACCGCAGGCCGGACATTTCGGAGAGGGCCCGCCTTTGCACCAAGATCTGCCGAGGGGGGCCGGTACCCGGCGCCGACGGCAGCTCGCGGTCGGGGAAGCGGGTCCGGTCCGATTCCCGCCTCGTCTGCAGGGCGCTCGCGCTTATGGGCGCCCGGGGGAGAACGTGTGGCAGTGTCCTCGAGCAACCCTACTCACCTGTCGGCCAAGCGCACGTACGTGCTGGACACGTCGGTCCTGCTAGCCGACCCGGCGGCAATGACACGCTTCGCCGAGCACGACGTGGTCCTTCCGATCGTGGTCATCACCGAGCTGGAGGGGAAGCGGCATCATCCCGAGCTCGGCTACTTCGCCAGGAAGGCCCTGCGCTACCTCGACGACCTGCGGATCCAGTACGGCAGGCTGGACGAGGCGATGCCCACAGGGGACGGCACGATCAGGGTTGAGCTCAATCACAGCGATCCGTCGATCCTGCCCGTCGGGTTCCGCCTTGGCGACAACGACACCCGCATCCTGACCGTGGCCCGCTCGCTGGCCGCCGAGGGCTGCGACGTGGTCCTGGTGTCCAAGGATCTGCCGTTGCGGGTCAAGGCGGCCTCGATCGGCCTGGCGGCCGAGGAATACCGCGCCGAGCTCGTACACGAGTCGGGCTGGACGGGGATGGCCGAGGTCCAGGTGACCGCGGAGGACGTCGAGGTGCTCTTCGACCAGGGCAGCGCCGACCTCGAGGAGGCCAGGGACCTGCCGGCGCACACCGGCCTGCGGCTGCTGTCGGCCAAGGGCTCGGCGCTCGGCAGGGTGCAGCCGGACAAGTCGGTGAAGCTCGTACGCGGCGACCGCGAGGTGTTCGGCCTGCACGGCCGCTCCGCCGAGCAGCGCATCGCGCTCGACCTGCTGATGGACCCGGAGATCGGCATCGTCTCGCTGGGCGGCCGGGCCGGCACCGGCAAGTCGGCGCTCGCGCTCTGCGCGGGCCTGGAGGCGGTCCTGGAGCGCCGCCAGCACCGCAAGGTGGTCGTCTTCCGCCCCCTGTACGCCGTGGGCGGCCAGGAGCTCGGCTACCTGCCGGGCACCGAGGGCGAGAAGATGGGCCCGTGGGCGCAGGCGGTCTACGACACGCTCGGCGCCATCACCTCACCCGAGGTGATCGAGGAGGTGCTCGACAGGGGCATGCTGGAGGTGCTCCCGCTGACGCACATCCGGGGCCGGTCGCTGCACGACGCGTTCGTGATCGTGGACGAGGCCCAGTCGCTGGAGCGCGGGGTGCTGCTGACCGTGCTGAGCCGGATCGGCGCCAACTCGCGCGTCGTGCTCACCCACGACGTGGCCCAGCGCGACAACCTCCGCGTTGGCCGGCACGACGGCGTGGTCGCGGTGGTGGAGAAGCTGAAGGGCCACCCGCTCTTCGCGCACGTCACGCTGACCAGGTCGGAGCGCTCTCCGATCGCGGCGCTGGTGACGGAGATGCTCGAGGACATCACGATGTGATCACTTGAGCTCGCCGCAGGTGTGCTGCCCCTCCGACTTGGAGGGGCGGTTCACGTTCTCCCGGACGATCTTCACCATCTCGTACGCCGCGTCCTGCTGGGCAGTGCAGACGATCTGCGCCATGCCGAGCCTGGTGAGCGTGCCCTCGCCCCTGATGTAGACGGTCAGCGTCGAGGTGCGTGGCAGCTGGACCTCGTCGCGCTGCACGGGGTTCAGCGAGTCCTTGATCCCCAGGTACGTGAACCCTCGCAGCGCGGTGTCCCGGCCGCCGTCCAGAGGTTGCGAGGAGGCCGCGAAGAGCGCGCCGAGCAGGCTGGCGACGGTGTCGTTCTCGACGTCGGCCGCCTCCAGGGCGAGCTTGCCGTTCCTGATCAGGAAGATCGTCTTGGATGGTGGCGGGATCTTGATGGTGGGCGCGTTGCCCCGATCCTGAACGTCCGTCGGCGAGATACCGCAGGCCGTCAGGGCGAGCAGGAGGGCCATGAACACCGCGAGGGAGTGCCGTCGCCTGGAGGAGTGGCGGGAGCGAAGCGACCAGAGCGGGGGAAGGCGGCGGCGTGAGGCGACCGAGCGCGCCTCACGGAGTGAGGCCATGAACACCGCGAGGGAGTGCCGTCGCCTGGAGGAGTGGCGGGAGCGAAGCGACCAGAGCGGGGGAAGGCGGCGGCATCGAGGCGACCGAGCGCGTCTCCGCGGAGGGGAGGCCATGAACACAGGAGCGGTCATGGGAGCCAGACCGTGAAGAGCGTGCCGGGATTCTGTGGGCGTACGGAGATCGTGCCGCCGTGGAGGTGGACGTTCGCCCTGGCGATGGCGAGGCCGAGGCCGCTGCCCTGACTGCGGGCCCGGCCCGCGCCGGCCTTGAAGAAGCGGTCGAAGACGTGCGGCAGCGCCTCGCGCGGTATGCCCTTGCCGTGGTCGCGCACCTTCACCTCCAGGCCGTTCTCCGTGGCTCTGGCGCTCACCATGACGGGGCGCTGCCCGTGCTTGAGCGCGTTGCCGACCAGGTTGGCCACGATGACGTCGAACCTCCTCGGGTCGAGGTTCACCGTCAAGCCCTGGGACGCCTTCACCTCGACCTGGTCGGTCCAGCCGCGTACCTCCAGGCAGTCCGCGATGGCGTCGGCCACGTTCACCGGCTCGACGTTGAGCGTGGCCGTGCCCGCGTCGAAGCGGCTGATCTCGATGAGGTGCTCGACCAGCTCGCGCAGGCGCTCGATCTCCCTGAGGACCAGCCGGACTGCCTCAGCCGGCGCCTCCGGCAGCCGGCCCGCCTCCTCGGAGAGCATGTCGGCCACGGCGGTCATGGCGGTCAGGGGCGTGCGCAGCTCGTGCGAGACGTCCGCCACGAACCTGCGCGACATGGCCTCCAGCGAGCGCAGCTCGGCCACGCTCAGCTCCAGCGCCGCGGCCGCGTCGTTGAACCTGGCGGTCAGCTCGGCCAGCTCATCCTGCCCGTGGACGGGCAGGCGCGTGTCCAGCCGGCCCTGGCCGAGAGCCTGCGCGGCCGCGCTCAGCCGCCTGACCGGCAGCAGCACCTGCCTGGCCGACAGCAGGGCCACGACCAGGGCGATCAGCACGATGGCGGCGCCGGCCTGGGTGAGCGTGGCCCTGAGCGTGTTGAGCTGGTTCTCGTCGCCCTGCATCGGGAAGAACACGAACGCGCGCAGCCCGGTGGCCTGGGGCGTGCCGTCGATGTCCCGGTAGACCTCGGCGCCGACGATGAGCCAGAGCTGGTTGCGGATGATCTTGCGCTGGACGACCACGCTCTGCTTGGCCCGGCCGTAGAGCTCGTTGGGCACGTCGCTCATGGTCATGGGGCCCTCGGTGGCGACCATGGTGCCGTACTCGACGATCACGCTGCGGCCCGGCCCGCTCAGCCCGGCGGCGACGCGGTCCAGCTCCTTGATGGTCGGCGCGGCCTCGCCGGCCGCGAGCTTGCCGATGGGGAACGTGATGCTGCCCAGCTCTCTGATCACGAGATCGAGCGAGGTGTTCTCTTCCCGGGTCACGAGCGCCGTCTTGGCCAGCTCGAAGCCGATGGTGGCGACCAGCAGCGAGGCGGTGACGGCGACGAGCGTGAACGTGATGACGAGGCGGGCGCGCAGCCCCGTGGGCAGGGGGATCACGGAGGGCTGAAGCGGTAGCCGAATCCGCGCACCGTGTGGATGAACACGGGCTCGGCCGGCTTCGGCTCGATCTTCGCCCGGATCCGCTGCACGCAGGCGTCCACCAGCCGCGAGTCGGCGATGTGCGTGTGATCCCATACCTCGCGCAGCAGGTAGCGGCGGTTGAGCACCTGGCCCGGGTGCCGTACCAGCTCCAGCAGCAGCCGCAGCTCGGTCGGCGTCAGGTGGATCTCCTTGTTGGCCAGCATGACCTTGAGCGCGCCCCGGTCGATCACCAGGTCGCCGAAGGTGATGCGGTCGGAGGCGGCGGACTCGGCCCTGCGCAGTATGGCGCGGATGCGCGCGTCCAGGACCCGGGGCTCGACCGGCTTGACCACGTAGTCGTCCGCGCCGGCCTCCAGCCCGACCACCACGTCCAGGTCGTCGCCGCGGGCCGTGAGCAGGATGACGGGGAGCTGGTCGAGCTTGCGTACGCGGCGGCAGACCTCGATCCCGTCGATCCCGGGGAGCATCACGTCGAGGATCGCGATCTCCGGGCGGCGGGCCCTGATGTGGTCGAGTGCCTCCTCGCCCGTCGCGTACGAGGTGACGGAATGCCCCTGCCGGGTCAGCGCCAGCTCAAGAGCCATGCGGACCGAGGGGTCGTCTTCAACCAGGAGGATGCCAGCCACGCACAAATTATTATTCCATGTCCCGAATGCCCGAAGTAAGTCATCAAACTGTGACGTGTCACAGAAGGGACACCGAAGTAGCCGCGGCACCCTGGAAGCGGGCCCCCTTCGGTTTGCGGGCCTCTGAGGGGCAGCCGTCCTTTGTGTGAGCAATATCACACTATTTCGGAAACGCCACGCTTACCAGCAAGTTAGCCAACGGGGTCCCAAGCGATTCCCGCGTTTCGGTTGCGAACCACCCCCCACTACAGGGCAAGCTCATGGTTCGTGAGCCCCGGTCCGCAGTTGAGTGAGCGCCCGCCGAAGGAAGACCTCCCCCCGGCGCGCCGGCCCAAGAAGCGCGTGAGCGCGAAAGCGGTGGTCATCACCACCGTCTCGCTGGTGGTCGTGGTCGGCGGAGGCGGTTTCGTCGCCTACCGCGCCATCGAGAACGCCAAGAGGCCGGCCGTCACGCCCTTCACGGCCGAGCAGTTGGGCGCCATCGCCAGCGGCAGCTTCTACACGCCCGATCCCGAGAACGACGCGCGCAAGAACGCCGCCGAGCAGGCATACAAGGCGGACAAGCTCAAGGACGGCCGGGTCTCCGCGGGCAAGAACCCCGACATCGACTGGGTGGTGCCGAAGAAGGCGCCGGGCGGTGACGGGTTCCCCGCCGCGAACTTCCCGCCGGGCAGCGACCCCTCACCGGGCAGCAACAAGGCCACCGCCAAGGCCATGCTCGCCTCCATGGGCTGGGGCGACGACCAGTGGGGCTGCCTGGAGCGGCTCTGGCAGAAGGAGAGCGGCTGGAACGAGCGGGCGATGAACCGCTACTCCGGCGCGTACGGCATCCCGCAGTCCCTGCCCGGCAGCAAGATGGCCAGCGCGGGCAGCGACTGGCAGACCAACGCCGCGACCCAGATCAAGTGGGGCCTCGGCTACATCAAGGGCCGCTACGGCACGCCCTGCGGCGCCTGGGGACACTCACAGTCGGTGGGTTGGTATTAGAGGGTCAACTTTCCCTCTCTAATCGGCAAGCCGCCGCGCCCGAACGTGCATGCGGGCCCACTCTGGCCGCATGGGTGTCAAGGTCAGTGTGATCGTCAGCGTCCACAACCCGGGGGCCACCGCCGACGCGTGCATCCGCTCCGCCCTGGAGCAGACGATGCCCCCGGACGAGTACGAAGTGATCTTCGTGGACGACGGCTCCACCGACGGGATCGGCGAGCGCCTCGACACCATCGCCACGACCCGTGACAACGTGAGCGTGCTGCACCTGCCGCACACCGGGACGCCCATGCGCGGCCGCAACGTGGGCCTCGCGGCCGCCGCCGGCGACTATGTCTACTTCCTCGACCAGGGCGACCGTCTGGAGAAGGACGCGGTCGCCCGCATGCACGAGCGCGCCGTGGAGACCGACGCCGACGTGCTGGTCGGCCGCCTGATCCGCGACTTCGGGCCGCCGATGGCCGCCTTCGAGCGCGGCACGGCCCGCGCCGACATCCTGCGCGACCGCCTGCTCCACCTGCTCGTGCCGCAGCAGCTCTACCGCCGCGCCTTCCTGGAGGAGCACGAGCTGGGCTTCAGCGTGCCCGGCGGCAGGATGGCCGAGCAGGCGTTCGTGATGCGGGCCTACCTGTACGCCAAGGTCATCGCCGTGCTGGCCGAGCACGTCTGCTGCCACCTCGGCGACCGGCCGGGGGCCGAGGAGGAGCCGCGGGCGATGGTGAAGGAGCTCACCGGGCTGCTCGCCGACATCGAGACCTGCGTGGGCGAGGGCCGCCAGCGCGACCGCATGTACGCCCACTGGTTCCGCTACGCCGTCCTGCGCCCGCTGCTGACCGCCAGGTTCGCCGACTCGTCGGTGGATCGGGGCCTGCACTTCCGGGTGGTGCAGGAACTGGTCGAGGCGCGCTTCCCGGAGCGGCTCGACCGCTACCTGCCCGTCCAGCTGCGCGTGGTGGCCGCGTACGTGCGCATGGGCCGCCTGGACCAGATCGTGCTCCTGTCGAACTCCTCCAAGCGCGCCGGGCTCCGCGCCGACCTGACCGAGATGCGCTGGGACGCCCACGTGCTGGTGCTCGCGCTGACCGTGGAGGTCCTGGCGGGCGACGGCACGCCGGACAGGTACCGGGAGGACGGCGAGCGCCTGCACTGGATCCCGCCGCGCTCGCTGGAGACCAAGGCCCTGGACGAGAGCGTCACCGACGTCACCGAGGCGGTCGAGCGGGCCCGCGTTGAGCTGTACGTGCGCCACACCGACACGGGAGTGATCCACTTCCTGCCCCTGACTCAGCACGTGGAGCGCATCCAGGACGGCCGCCGCCGGATCAGGGTGCAGATCAGGGGCGAGGCCAAGCTGGACGTGACCGCCGCCGCCGTCGGCGAGCCGCTCAAGCCGGGCCAGTGGGAGGTGCACGTACGCATGTTCGGCGGCGCCAACCAGGCCAGGAGCCGGGTCGGCAGCTCGGTGGGCCCGCTCAACTGCCTGGGCGTGCTGGCCCAGCGCCCCAGGACGCGCCTGGTGGTGCCGTGCTGGACCGACCACGGCGAGCTGGGCCTGGCCGTCGAGCCGCGCTCGTTCTCCGAGTCGATCGCCTTGGTGTCGCGCGGGGCGGAGGTCAAGCGGCTCGACGGGCACGTGTACGTCGTGCTGCCGGTGCCGTACGTGCCGCCGAGCGGCGGGCCGCCGCTGGAGCTGGTGCTGCGCAGCACCGGGCGGCGCGGCCGTGAGGTGTGCGCGCCCGCCCTGGTCGAGGCCGGGGTGCCGGGCCGGCTCGCGGGGCAGCTGGTGGCCAAGGTGCCGGTCAAGCGGATGATGGCGCCACCCGACCAGCTCGGCCCCGGCGCCTGGCTGACGTCGCTGCGGACGTCGGAGGAGGAGATCGGGCTCAGGTTCGCGCTGGAGATGCGCAGGGGCAAGATCCAGGTACGGCCCGCCGCCGCGGTCAACCCGGGCCGGCGCTCACCCATGGGCAGGGACACCGTCCTGCACCGGATCGGCAGGCGGCTGCCCGGCGCGCGTCACATGGTGCGCCTGGCGCGCGCGGGCAGGCACCGCTACCTCAAGGACTGACCCAGCCCTCCAGCTCCTCGAAGGCGCTCCTGAAGACCGGCAGCATGGGCTTCAGGCGGTCAGGGTAAAGGTCCACCAGGCTGTCCAGGTGGTTGCCGCCCTCGACGCGGTAGTAGCGGAACGGCCGGTGCGGGCCGACCATCTTCGCGTAGACGTCGGAGTCGCGGGAGATCGGCAGCAGCGTGTCGAGCGTCCCGTGGATCGTGATCAGCGGCTTGGTGATCCGGCCGGTCAGCGCGATCTTCGCCACGGCCGCGTACGGCTTGCGCCGGTCGTAGTCGTAGTCCGCCGCCGCGCCCTGGTAGGACGGGTCCAGCTCCTTCTGGTAGAGCTGCTGGGTGAGCTCCCAGTAGTACTGCCGGTGGAAGGGCCACAGGAACTCCGAGCCCGCCGCGAACCCGGCCGCCCGCACCCCCGCCTCGTCCGGGTACGCCTTCAGCGCGGGCGGCAGGAAGTTCAGCAGGTTGTCACCCTTGACCCGCCAGAGCGTGCCCTCCCAGTCGACGCCGCCGTCGTAGAGCCGGCCGCGGTTCTCCAGCTGCCATCTCACCAGGTAGCCGCCGTTGGAGATGCCCGCCACGAACGTGCGGTGGGGCTTGCTGCCGTACCGCTGCTTCACGACGGCCTTGGCGGCCACCGTGAGCTGGGTGACCCGGTGGTTCCACTCGGCGATGGCGTCTCCGGGGTTCCGGCCGTCCTCGTGGAAGTTCACGCCGACGTTGCCCTTGTCGGTGGCGGCGAACGCGTATCCCTTGGCGAGCACCCAGTCGGAGATCGTGTAGTCATTGGCGTACTGCTCCCGGTTGCCGGGGGTGCCGCTGACGACCAGGCCGCCGTTCCAGTGCTCGGGGAGCCTGATCACGAACTGGGAGTCGTGGTTCCAGCCGTGCGTGGCGTTGGTGGTGGAGGTGTCGGGGAAGTAGCCGTCGATCTGGATGCCGGGCACGCCCGTCGGGTTGACCGTGGCGGCCGAGTGCAGCCCGGCCCAGTCGGCCGGGTCGGTGTGGCCGGTCTTGGCCGTGCCCGCCGTGGTCAGGTCGTCCAGCGTGGCCACCACGGCCTGCTCCGCGCCCGGCACCGTGAGCTGCGGCGCCGGGGTGAGCAGGCTCGCCACCAAGGTGAGCGCGACGAACATCACGACCCCCCGAGGTGAGCGGTCAGCAGGCGCCGGAACTCCTCAGGGTGCTCCAGGTGCGGGCTGTGGCCGCAGTCGTCGATGACGGCCTCGCGGTAGGGGCCGTAGCGCTCCAGCATGGCCCTGGTCTGGGCCACCATGGGCTGGGCCGGGGTGCCGGGCGAGCCGGGCACGACGCCGAGCGCGCCCAGGTGGGCCAGGTCGAAGAACGACGTGTCGGAGACGATCACGTCGTCGGCGCCCCTGATCCACAGGACGGGCGGCTTCGGGCCGATCTCGTGGAGGTCGTCCAGACGGAAGTGGGTGGGGGCGATGGCGTTGAGGATGCCGTGCTTGCCGGGGGCCACGCCGGGCCACTGCGCGGAGGTGACGGCGTCGCCCGGGTAGTTGGCCTCGCCCACGCGGGTGGTGAGCATCGAGCGTACGTAGAAGTCCTCGTCGGGGATCCCGGGGTGCTTGACGTACGAGGAGCGGAAGACGCTGCGCGGCGACGTGGGGGACTCGTCCGACATGTCGCCCGCCTTGAGCCGGGCCACGAAGTCGGGGTTGGCGGCGCCGGCGCCCGCCCCCGTGCCATCGGGGTGCGTGAGGCGGCCGTCCGGGCCCTGCGTGCCGCCGAAGCCGTACGGGGAGATCGGGTTGACCAGGGTGACGCTCCTGACGGCGGCCGGCCGGTCGCGCAGGACCTGCAGCACGATGCCGCCGCCCAGGCTCCAGCCGACCAGGTGCACGCCGTCCAGGTCCAGCGCCTCGACCAGCTCGATCAGGTCGTCGGACCAGTCGCGCAGGCCCCTCGTGGCGTCCACGGGCGCGGGGTCGCTCTCGCCGAACCCGCGCAGGTCGACCGCGAGCGGGCGGTAGCCGGCGGGCAGCGCCGCCATGCTGTCGCGCCAGAAGGCGGCCGAGGAGACGTTTCCGTGCACGAACAGCACCGGCTCGCCGGTGTCCCTGCCCTCGACGGTCAGGACGTTCTGGGTGAGTCTGGACGTGGTGACCTTCATCGCGCGTGGATCCTCTCAGCCAGGTCGCTGCCCTGCGTCTCGCGTGCGGCGTAGACGGCGCCCAGGGTGAGCAGCGCCGCCAGACCAAGGTAGGCCGAGATGGGCAGGCTGCTCGAGTAGCTCTTCAGCAGCGCGACCGCGATGATCGGGGCCAGCGCGCCGGCCACGATCGCCGACAGCTGGGCGCCGATGGAGACGCCGGTGTAGCGCATCCTCGTGCCGAAGAGCTCGGAGAAGAAGGCCGCCTGCGGGCCGTACATCATGCCGTGGAAGAGCAGGCCGACGGTGATGGCGAGGGTGATCACCAGGAAGTTGCCGGTGTCGATGAGCGGGAAGAACGCGAAGATCCACACCCCGATGCCGGCGGCGCCCGCCAGGTAGATCGGGCGGCGGCCGATCCGGTCCGACAGCGCGCCCCACATCGGGATCGTGACGAAGTGGATGGCCGAGGCGATCAGCACCGCGTTCAGCACGGTGGAGTTGTCGATCTTGACTGACTTGGCGTACGTGATGACGAAGACGGTGAGCAGGTAGAAGGAGATGTTCTCCGCGAGGCGCGCGCCGATCGCGGTGAGCACGTCCTTCCAGTGGTGGCGCAGCACGCCCACGATGGGCGCCGCCTTCTCCGGCGGGGCCTCCTGGAACACCGGCGACTCCGTGATCGTCAGGCGGATCCAGAGGCCGATCAGCACCAGCACGCCCGACAGCAGGAACGGCACCCGCCAGCCCCACGCCAGGAACGCCTCGTCCGACTGCCAGGCGGCCAGGGCCGCCAGCACGCCGGTGGCCAGCAGGTTGCCGCCCGGGGCTCCGGCCTGCGGCCAGGAGGCCCAGAAGCCGCGGCGGGCCGTGTCGCCGTGCTCGGAGACGATCAGCACCGCGCCGCCCCACTCGCCGCCGAGCGCGAAGCCCTGCACGAGCCGCAGCGCGGTCAGCAGCAGCGCCGCGGACGGGCCCAGGGTCTCGTACGTCGGCAGGCAGCCGATCAGGAACGTGGCCGCGCCCATCGTCAGCAGGCTGACGACCAGCAGCGTCTTGCGGCCGATCCGGTCGCCGAAGTGGCCGAAGACCAGGCCGCCGAGCGGACGGGCGACGAATCCGACGGCGTAGGTGAGGAACGCCAGCAGCGTGCCGGTGAGCGGGTCGGACTCGGGGAAGAAGAGCTTGTTGAACACGAGTGCGGCTGCCGAGCCGTACAGGAAGAAGTCGTACCACTCGATGGTGGTGCCGATCAGGCTCGCGGCGACGATCTTCTTGATGGAAGTGGCCATGCCGGTCACGGTAAGGAGTGACCGGCGTCACTTATATGGGGCCGGGGCCCACAGTCTATGGGGTGGATGTGTGGCCGAGCCGGTGCAGGCGGAGCGCGAGCTGGATCTCGAGCGCGCGTTCCGGCTCCAGCCAGCCGTCGCCGAGCAGCTTGCCGATCCGGTCGAGCCGCTGCGTGACGGTGTTGACGTGGATGTGCATGGCCTCGGCCGTACGAGAGGGAGAGCCGCCCGAGCCGAAGTAGGCGGCCAGCGTGTCGGCCAGCGCGGTGCCCCTGCGGGCGTCGTAGTCGATCACGGCGCCGAGCACCCGTCCGACGAATCCGCGCACGTCACGGCCGTCGCCCACGAGCAGCCCGACGAACCCCAGCTCGGCCGCGCTCGCGCCGTCACCCGCGCGTCCGAGCGCGATCAGCGCCTCGGCGCACCTGCGCGCCTCCTGGTACGCCGCCGCCACGTCGCCCGCACCGAGCGCGTCGCCGCCCGGCGGCCGGGCCGTCGCATCCGGGAGACGGATCTTCGACGCGCCCGCCGTGGCGGGCACCTGCAGCGACGCGCTCAGCTCGGCGGCGACGCGCTGCGCGATGCCGCCCGCGTTCTCCCCCGGCAGCAGCAGCACCACCTCGCCCGCCCGCCCGGCCGCGAGCCCGTGCCGCAGCGTGGCCTGCGACGAGGCCCAGAACGCGGCCCGCTCCCGCTGCCCCTCGTGCCGCACCACGACCACGACGTGCGGCGCCGAGAGATCGACGCCCAGCCGCCGGGCCCGGTCGGCCAGACCGGGGGAGCCGGGCCGGGAGATCAGGTCGTCGAGCAGCTCGCCCCTGACCCGGCCCTCGGCCTCCGCCACACTCCTGCGGAACAGCAGCAGCAGCGCGCACACCAGCGCCGCCCGCTCCAGGATGCGCTCGTCGGCGTCGTCGCTGCGCAGGATCAACGTGCACAGCGGCTCCCCGCCGACGTCCACCGACGCGATCAGCAGGTCGCCCCTCCGCACGGTACGCCCCAGCGCCCTGGACGCCTGCGCCGACTCGAACACCCCGGAGTCGAGCTCACCCACGTCTCCCGTGAGCGGCCTCCCCAGATCGTCGAGCACGGCCAGCGAGCCGCCGAGCACGTCGGTCACCACGGCCGCCACGTCCTCGATCCCGCCGCCGCGCAGCACCAGCGAGGTCATCCTGTCGTGGGCCAGCGCGGCCCGCTCCACGGCCTCCCCGTGCGCCCTGGCGGTTCGGTGGGCCTGGGAGAGCTCCTCCAGCGCGTTCCTGGTCTCCTGCAGCAGCCTGGCGTTGTCGATCGCGACGGCGGCGTGCGCGGCCAGGCTGGCCAGCAGCGACACCTCCTCCTGGTGGAACGGCCGCGCGCTGCGGTTGGCCGCCATCAGCACGCCGATCACCCGCTGCCCCAGCCGCAGCGGCACGCCCAGGATCGCGACGAGGCCCTCCTCCTTGACGGCCTCGTCGATGTGGTGCTTGTGCCGGAACCTGGCATCGGCGAAGTAGTCGGCCGTCGAGTACGGGGTGGCCGTCTGCGCGACCAGCCCGCCCAGCCCCGCCCCCATGGCCAGCCGCAACGCCCTGAACTTGGCCGAGATCGACCCGTCGGTGACCCGCATGTACGTGTCGCCCTGTTCGGGATCGTGCAGCGTCATGTACGCGACGTCGGTGGCCAGCAGCTGCCTGGCCCGGTGCACGATGGCCTCCAGCACGGCGTCGAGGTCGCGCAGCGCGGCCAGGTCGCCGGCCGTGTCGTAGAGGGCCGACAGCTCGGCCTCGCGCCTGGCGCGCCGCTTGAGGAGGTCGCGCACCCTGAGCGCCTCGACCTTGGCCTGCTCCAGCTCCTCGATCGTGGCCGGGTCCGCGCCCCGCGCCCTGGCCTCGATGATCGGCCTCTCGAACTCGACCGCCGAGGCCTCCCGCGCGAGCAGCTCCAGGAACTGTCTGACCACTCTTATTGCCTCGCTTCGCTCGGCGGCTCGGTCGCCGGGACCCGTCGCCTTCCCTCGTCGCTCCGGTCGCCACGCTCCCTGCGCTCCTCAGTCCGGGCGACGGCGCCCCCTCGCACTAATGCGCCGTCCAGCCGCCGTCCATCGGGAGGGAGACGCCGGTGATGAACGACCCGGCGGGGCCGCAGAGGTAGGCGACCAGCTCGGCCACCTCCTCGGGCTCGATCAGCCGCTTGATCGCGGCAGGCTGCAGCATGATGTTCCCGACGACCTCGTCCGGCTCGATGCCGTGCACTTTAGCCTGGTCGGCGATCTGCGCCTCCACCAGCCCCGTCCGTACGTAGGCGGGGCAGACGCAGGTGGAGGTGACCCCGTGCGGCGCCCCTTCGAGGGCGACGACCTTGGAGAAGCCCTCCAGCCCGTGCTTGGCCGTGGTGTACGCCGACTTGAACGGCGAGGCCCGCAGCCCGTGCACGGACGAGATGTTCACGAACCGGCCCCACCCCCTGGCGTACATGCCGGGCAGCACCTTCCGCGCGATCAGGAACGGCGCCTCGACCATCACCCGCAGCATCGACGAGAACACCTCGGGCGGGAAGTCCTCGATCGGCGAGACGTGCTGGAACCCGGCGTTGTTCACCACGATGTCGACCGGCTCGTCAGGCAGCGCCGCGACGAACCCCGGATCGCTCAGATCGGCCACCACCGCCACCCCGCCGATCTCGGCGGCGACCTTGTCGGCGGGCTCGGCCCGCAGGTCGACGACCAGTACTTTCGCCCCTTCGGCGGCCAGGCGCCGGGCGCAGGCCGCCCCGATGCCGCCCCCCGCCCCCGTCACAAGCGCGGTCCGCCCCGTCAGCTCCTTCGCCATACCCGAACCCTAGGTGGTCGCCTCGCCCTGCCGCATGGGTCCCGGCGACATAGATCCGTGCCGCCTTATGTGGATCACGGCATCTGCTATCTTGAAACGCATGACCGCGTATTCGTCCCAGTGGTGGCCCGCCTCCTAGGCGGACCTCCCAGCGCATACGCACCGGCCGCCTCGACGAGGCGGCCGCTCGCATGTCGTACGCGCCCCCGTCGAGCACTGACGAAAGGGGCGCTCACCATGAACACCACCTGGCCAGCACTGCTCAGCACGCTGCTCGACGGCAGGTCGCTCACCTCGCTCCAGGCCAAATGGGCCATGGAGCAGATCATCGGCGAGACGGCCACGGACGCCCAGATCGCCGCGTTCGCGATCGCGCTCCGGGCCAAGGGCGAGAGCGTGGCCGAGGTGTCCGGGCTGGCCGACGGCATGCTCCTGAAATCCGCCGCGATCAGGGTCTCCGGCGACCCCGTGGACCTCGTCGGCACCGGCGGAGACCGCGCCCACACCGTGAACATCTCCACCATGGCCGCCATCGTCGCCGCCGCCGCGGGCGTCAAGGTCGTCAAGCACGGCGGGCGGGCCGCCTCCTCGCTGGCGGGCGCGGCGGACGTGCTGGAAGAGCTGGGCGTGGTCATCGACCTGCCGCCGGCCGCGGTGGTGAGGATCGCGGACGAGGTCGGCATCACGTTCTGCTTCGCGCCCGCGTTCAACTCCGGGCTGAGACGCACCGCCGGGCCACGCCGCGAGCTGGGCGTGCCCACGGTCTTCAACTTCCTGGGCCCGCTCACCAACCCGGCCCTGCCGTCCGCCCAGGCGGTCGGCGTCTTCCATCAGGGGATGGCGCCGGTCCTCGCGGGCGTGCTGGCCCAGCGCGGCTGCTCCTCGCTGGTCTTCAGGGGCGACGACGGGCTCGACGAGCTCACCACCACGGGCCCCTCCACGATCTGGGTCGTCCGCCGGGGCACGGTCACGCCCACCGCCTTCGACCCGGCCGAGCTGTCGATCCCGCGCTCGCGCCAGGACGACCTGCGCGGCGGCGACGCCCGGCACAACGCGGCCGTGGCGCGGGCGGTGCTCGCGGGCGAGCGGGGCCCGGTGCGGGACGTCGTCCTGCTCAACGCGGCCGCCGCCGTGGTGGCCGCCGAGGGCACGCCGCCCGCACCCGACCTCACGCCCGCCCTGGGCATGGCCTACAAGCGGGCCGCGGAGGCGGTCGACTCCGGCGCCGCGCTGTCCCTGCTCACCCTGTGGGCGCACGCCACGCAGGCCCAGGCGTCAGCGGGTCACTGAGGCCGGGTCATCGAGAGCACGTCGAGCGCGGCGTCGAGCTGGTCCTCGGTCAGGGTGCCGTCGGCCACGTGGCCGCGCTCGATGACGACCTCGCGGATGGTCTTGCGCTCGGCCAGGGCCTGCTTGGCGATCTTCGCGGCCTCCTCGTAGCCGACGTACCTGTTCAGCGGGGTGACGATCGACGGGGACGACTCGGCGTACTCGCGCAGGCGCTCGACGTTCGCCGTGATGCCGGCGACGCAGCGGTCGGCGAGCAGCCGCGACACGTTCGCCAGCAGCCTGATCGACTCCAGGATGTTGCGCGCGATGATCGGCAGCTGCACGTTCAGCTCGAAGTTGCCGGACGCGCCGGCGAACGTGATCGCCGCGTCGTTGCCGATGACCTGGGCCGCGACCATGGTCGTGGCCTCGGGGATCACCGGGTTGACCTTGCCGGGCATGATGGAGGAGCCGGGCTGCAGGTCGGGCAGGTTGATCTCGGCCAGCCCGGCGCGCGGGCCGGAGCCCATCCAGCGGAGGTCGTTGGCGATCTTGGTGAGCGAGACGGCCACCACCTTGAGCTGGCCCGACAGCTCGACGATCGAGTCCTGCGCGCCCTGGGCCTCGAAGTGATCACTGGCCTCGACGAACGGGATGCCGGTGGCCTCGACCAGCTTGGCGATGGCCGCCTGCGCGAAGCCCGGCGGGGTGTTGATGCCGGTGCCCACGGCCGTGCCGCCCAGGGGCAGCTCCAGCACGCGCTCAAGGGCCGCTGCCACGCGCAGGGCGCCGTTCTCGGCCTGGGTGGCGTACCCGCCGAACTCCTGGCCGAGCGTCACCGGGGTCGCGTCCATCAGGTGGGTGCGGCCCGACTTCACCACCCCGTCGAACTCGATCGCCTTCTCCCGCAGCACCGCCGCCAGATGCCTGAGCGAGGGCAGCAGGTGGAACGTCACCTCCGTCGCCGCCGCCACGTGGATCGAGGTGGGGAAGACGTCGTTGGACGACTGGGAGGCGTTCACGTGGTCGTTCGGGTGCACGGGCCGGCCGAGGCGCTCCTCGGCCAGCGTCGCGATCACCTCGTTGGCGTTCATGTTGGACGAGGTGCCGGAGCCGGTCTGGAAGACGTCGATGGGGAAGTGGGCGTCGTGCTCGTTCTCGGCGACGTCGGCCGCCGCCTGGGCGATGGCCTCGGCCAGGTCCTTGTCGATCACGCCCAGCTCGCCGTTCACCTCGGCGGCCACCGCCTTGATCAGGCCGAGCGCGGCTATGTGGGACGGCTCGAGAGGGCGTCCCGAAACCGGGAAGTTCTCCACTGCCCGCTGGGTCTGCGCGCGCCACCTGGCGCCTGAGGGCACGCGTACCTCGCCCATCGAGTCATGCTCGATTCTGAACTCGCTCATGACTTCCAGTCTGACCCACGACCGCCTTACGGCCGCGGCGCGGGTCAGCTGGAGAAGAGCGCGACGATGAGTACGGCGATCACCACGGCGGCCGCGGCGGCCACCGCCATGAGCACCAGCATGCCGTTGCGGTTGCCCGAGGGCTGCTCCGGCTGCCCGGCGATGGCGAACAGGTCGGTCCCAAGGCCCTTGCCTTGCTGCGGGACCTGCTGGCCCGCCGGCGGGGGCGCCGGCTGCTGCTGCTGTTGGGGGCTCGGCTGCTGAGGGGCGGGCTGCCGGCCCGCGGGCGGTGTGGTGGGCGGATAGACCTGCTGGCCGGGCGCGGGCGGGAGCTGGATGCGCGTGGTGACGACCGCGCCCTCGTCGCCGGGCCCCTGCGGCGGCCTGCCCTGCTCCGGAGCCGGCGGGAACGGGCCCTTGGGACGCTGGACGCTGACCGTCCGCTCGGGGTCGAACCCCGGGTCAGGCGAGCCTTGGGGGCCGGATTGCGGCTGGCGCTGAGGTGCGGCGTTGCGGGGCACGGTGGGCGTGCCCGGGCTCGTCACCGGCCCGTGCGGCCCCGACGCGGGCCCCCGGCCCGGGCCACCGGGCACCGGACCGCCTGGCGCGCCCACAGGACCCCTGGGCGCCTGCGCACCGGGACCCTGCCCCGGTCCGGCTGGACCCGGGCCCCAGGGCGCCTGACCGCCGGGAGCGCCCGCGCCCCC
>NZ_JBIEIS010000129.1:0-1299 GCF_043496855.1 Nonomuraea sp. JJY05 | reverse complement strand
TGGAGTTGCCCCGGTTCGATAGACACATCAGGGCTTGCGACTACGCGGCAGCATAGTCGAGGTCTTGGGCGTTCTTGAGCGCGTGTCGGCGTTCGTATTCGGCGGGGCTGAGCTGGCCGTTGGCGGAGTGGCGGCGGCGCGGGTTATAGAAGCCCTCGATGTAGCTGAACAGGGCTCGTTCGGCTTCTGACCTGGCGCGGAAGGTGCGCCGGTCGATCAGTTCGCACTCCAGCGAGGCGAAGAAGCTCTCGGTGATCGCGTTGTCGAAGCACGTCCCGGTCCGGCCCGTCGACGGGCGGACGCCTGCCTGCTCACAGCGCCAGCCGAAGGCGATCGAGGTGTACTGGCTTCCCTTGTCGCTGTGGTGAATCACCCCGGCCTGAGGGCGGCGCTGGTGCAGGGCCATCGCCAGCGCGTCGGTCACCAGTTCGGTGCGCATGTGCTCGGCCATCGCCCAGCCGACGATCCGGCGGGAGAACACATCCAGCACCACCGCCAGATAGACGAAGCCCTGCCAGGTCGGCACATACGTGATGTCGGCCGTCCAGACCCGGTTCGGCTCGGCCGCGGTGAACTTCCGCTTCACCAGGTCGGACGCGGCGATCGCTTGCCGGTCGGCGATGGTGGTGCGACAGCCCTTGCGCCTGCTCACCCCGGCCAGCCCGGCGGCGCGCATCAGCCGGGCCACCCGCTTGCGGCCCACCCGGACCCCGTCGAACTCGCGCAAGTCGGCGTGGATGCGCGGCGCCCCGTAAATCTCATCAGAGGCCCGGTGATGCCGATGGATCTGCTCGGTCAGCTCGGCGTCGCGGCGGGCTCGCATCGACGGGCCGCGTCGCTGCCGGGCCGCCCAGGCGTAGTAGCCCTGGCGCGACACACCCAGCACCCGGGCCAGCAGGGAGACCTCGTGGTGGTCCTTCTCCGCATGAATCAGCCGGAACTTCATCTCGGCAGATCCGTCTCCCGCGCGAAGAAAGCCGCGGCCTTACGCAAGATCTCTTTCTCCTCACGGAGGATCTTGTTCTCGCGGCGCAGCCGGGCCAGCTCGTCCTTCTCGGCGCTGGTCAGGCCGTCTTGGCGGCGGCCGTCATCCAGATCGGCCTGGCGCACCCAGGTACGGATCGACTGCGCGGAGGGCTGAAATTCCTTGGCCAGCTCCTCCGGCGACCGTCCCGCGCGCACCAGCTCCACCATCTGCCGGCGAAACTCCGGCGGATAGTTGTTCGGCACAGCAGACTCCTTCTTCCGGGAACCAGGGTTCCCCAGAGATCAGGTGTCCACCAAACCGGGCCAACTCCA
>NZ_JBIEIS010000128.1:0-1301 GCF_043496855.1 Nonomuraea sp. JJY05 | reverse complement strand
CGAGTGCTGGGAGTGATCCGCGGATCGGCGGTCAACCAGGACGGCGCCAGCAACGGCCTGTCGGCCCCCAACGGCCCCTCCCAGGAGCGGGTGATCCGCCAAGCGCTGGCCAACGCGGGTCTGGCCCCCGGCGACATCGACGCGGTCGAAGCACACGGCACCGGAACCAAACTCGGGGACCCCATCGAGGCCCAAGCCCTCCTCGAGGTGTACGGAGCCCGTCCCGAAGAAGACCCCTTGTGGCTGGGCACCGTGAAGTCCAACCTCGGCCACACCCAATGCGCCTCCGGTGTGGCGGGTGTGATCAAGATGGTCATGGCCGCCCGCGAGGGCCTCCTGCCCCAGACCCTGCACATCACCACCCCCACCACCCACGTCGACTGGGAACAAGGCCAGATCCGCCTCCTCCAACACCCCCAGAACTGGCCCCACCACACCGACAAACCCCGCCGCGCCGCCATCTCCTCCTTCGGCATCAGCGGCACCAACGCCCACCTCATCCTCGAACAAGCCCCCCACACCAGTCCCGCCGCCGGCACTGGCGCGGGTGTGGGCGCGGGCGCTGCCGCAGGGACCGGCATCAACAGCGGCGCCGACAAGGGCACAGGCACGAGCGATGAAGCGCCGCAGCCCCTGCCCCTGGTCCCGGTAGCCCTGTCCGCCCGCGATCAGACCAGCCTGGCCGCCCAAGCCGCCCGCCTGGCCAGCCACCTCACCGCCCACCCCGAACTGCCCCTGCACGACATCGCCCTGTCGGCCGCCACCACGCGCGCCCACCTCGAACACCGCGCCGTCATCCTGGCCCGCAACACCGACGACCTCCACGACGCCCTGCACCACCTCACCACCACAAACGCAGACGGCAGCACGAACATCGACGCCGCTGGCGGCACAGGCAACGGCAGGGGGGAAGGTACAGGCGCCGGCACGTCTGACGGCACCGGCACCGGCATCGGCACCGCCACCCCGACCACCAACGGCAACGGCAACGGCGCTCATGGCGGCACCGGCATCAACGGCAGCGCCGGAAGTGACACGAGCGCCGCAACCGCAACGGCGACTCCCAACGGAGCCGAGGCCGCAGCCGTGACCTTCAACGGAGCCGGGGCTGCAGCCATGACCGGCAACGGAGCCGGAGCCGGTGCTCCCGCACCCTCAAACACCCCCACCAACAACCACAGCAGCGGTGTCGGTAAAGGCGTCAACGTGATCACCGGACGAGCCCGACCCGGCAAAACCGCCTTCCTCTACTCCGGACAAGGCGCCCAACACCCCGGCATGGGCCGCCAACTCTACGAAAC
>NZ_JBIEIS010000127.1:0-1318 GCF_043496855.1 Nonomuraea sp. JJY05 | reverse complement strand
GGCCCTTGCCCCCGATGTGTGGACACCTTGAGTACCGGATGATGGAGATCCGGAGACAAGGAGTTCCACGTGGCGATGAAGTCGTACCCGCCGGAGTTCAAGGCGGACGCCGTCGCGTTGTATGTGTCCGATCCGGGACGGACGCTGGCCTCGGTGGCCGAGGACCTGGGGATCAGCCGGGAGACGCTGCGTAACTGGGTGCGCCAGGCGCAGGCGGACGGCACCGCGGGCGCCAAGGCGCGCGGCCCGGTCAAGAAGTCGGTGCGTGGCCCGCTATCGTCCGACGACGTGCTGGAAGAGGAGAACAAGCAGCTCAAGGCCCGGATCCGGGAGCTGGAGATGGAACGCGACATCCTGCGCCGGGCGGCCAAATATTTCGCGGGAGAGACCAACTGGTGAGCCGCTTCCAGTTCGTCGACGACCATCGGGACGTCTTCGGCGTCAAGCGGCTGTGCCGGGTGCTGAAAGTGTCCCGCTCGGGCTTCTATCGGTGGACCAAGGCGGCGCCGGCCCGGGCGGAGCGAGCCGCGGCCGATGCCGCGCTGGCGGAGGAGATCAGGCAGATCCATGGGGAGTTCGACGGCACTTACGGCAGTCCGCGCGTTACCGCCGAGCTGCGTGCCCGGGGCCACACGGTCAACCACAAGCGGGTAGCGCGGGTGATGCGGCGCTGCGGCATCGTCGGGCTGCACTTGCGCAAGAAGGTGCGCACCACGGTGCCGGAACCCTCGCATCAGAAGGTGCCCGACCTGATCCGGCGAGACTTCACCGCGCCTGCCCCGAACCGGCGCTATGTCGGCGACATCACGTACCTGCCCATCGGCGATGGCCGGTTTCTCTACTTGGCGACCGTGCTGGACCTGGCCTCACGCCGGCTGGCGGGCTGGTCGATCGCCGATCACATGCGCACTGAGCTGGTGACCGATGCGCTGCGCGCGGCCGCCGCGACCCGGGGCGGCCTGCACGGCGCAATCTTCCATGCCGATCATGGGGCCCAGTACACTTCGGCCGAGTTCGCCAAAGTCTGCGCAGAGCTCGGCGTGCGCCAGTCCATGGGAGCCGTCGGGTCCAGCGCCGACAACGCCGCGGCGGAGGCTTTCAACGCCACGTTGAAACGCGAGACGCTGCAGGGCGCCAAGTGCTGGCCCTCGGCGCGTGAGGCCCGCTTGGCCGTCTTCAAGTGGATCACCCGTTACAACACCCGCAGGAGACATTCCACCCTGGGCTATCTGAGCCCGATGGACTACGAGCAGCAAACCATCGATAAGGTGCTGCTCGCCGCATGACAATCGGTGTCCACACCTCGGGGTGAGCCCCC
>NZ_JBIEIS010000126.1:0-1337 GCF_043496855.1 Nonomuraea sp. JJY05 | reverse complement strand
CGATCAGGGCGCCGCCCTCGGTCGCCAGCGCGACCCGCTGGCCGCTCTGCCGGGCCAGCCCGCGCACGGTCTCCTCGACGCCGTCCCACCGCGGGTGGCTCGCCGCGTAGCCGAGCAACGCGTCGTTGACGCGGGCGTCGCGGGCGAGCGTCTGGCCCTGCTGATGCCGGATCTCGCCGGACGTGCTGCGCGCCGCCAGCCACGCGGTCGCCACGATCGAGCACACCGCGATCAGCACCGAGCTGGCGATCAGCCGTACGAGGAGACTATGGCGCATGGTCGGCGACCAGCTTGTACCCGACGCCGTAGACCGTGCGCAGCCGGACCGGCCGCTGCGGCTGCGGCTCGATCTTCTTGCGCAGGTTCTTCACGTGCGCGTCGACCGTGCGCTCGGTGATGAAGCGGTCGAAGCCGTGCAGGTGCTCCAGGAGCTGCGCCCGGGTGAAGACCCGCTCCGGCCACGCGGCCAGCGCCTCCAGGATGCGGAACTCCGCGGGTGTGCACTCGACCTCGCGCCCGTCCGCGAGCACCGTGTGCCGCTCGAGATCCACCGTGAGGCCGCCGACCCGGTACACCCCCTCGCCGCTCCGCCGTCCGGCCCGCCGCAGCAGCGTGCGCACCCGGGCCATCAGCTCGCGCGGGCTGTAGGGCTTGGTGAGGTAGTCGTCGGCGCCGAGGTCGAGGCCGAGCAGCAGGTCGTCCTCCGTCGAGCGGGCGGTCACCATCAGCACCAGCACGTCGGACTCGGCGCGCAGCACGCGGCACACGTCGAGGCCGTCGACGCCCGGCATCATCACGTCGAGCAGGACGAGGTCGGGGCGGCGAACGCGAGCCTGCTCGATCGCGGTCCGCCCGTCGTGGACGACGGCCACGGAGTGCCCCTCGCGCTGGAGATAGCGGCGCAGCAGCTCCGCCTGTTTGGGGTCGTCCTCCGCGACCAGGACATTCGCGCACATAACCTCCGAGCGTAGGCGACCCGTGACCGGCACCACGAGATCATCACATCGGCCTCACAGGTTCTTCACTTTTCTTGGCCAGCATCTTGCGACATGCGCCACGTCAAGATCTACACCGGCGCCCTGCTCGTCGCCGGCCTGATCGCCGGGACCGCCGCTTGCGGCTCGTCGAGCGGTGGCACATCGGGGACCAGCCCGTCCAAGACCGCCCAACCCGCCGCCGCCGCCGAACAACAGCAGCAGGGCGGTGCGGAGATAGCGACCGTACGGGGCCACCGGATCGCCGTGTACAGGCACAAGGGCGACAGCGCGGCCTGGAAGACGCTGTCCAGCCCCAACGAGATGGGCGCCACCCGGGTGTTCCTGGTCGACGCCAAGGAC
>NZ_JBIEIS010000125.1:0-1472 GCF_043496855.1 Nonomuraea sp. JJY05 | reverse complement strand
CGCGGGCCTGCGGATCGAGGGTGAGCTCGACCGCGCCACTCTGCCCGCCCTGAGGCGGGCGCTGGCCTCGATGGCGAGCGGCGGCGCCGGCTTCTGCGTCGATCTGAGCAGCCTGACGTTCATCGACACCGGCTGCCTGCGCGCCCTGGTCAGCGCCGCCGCCGCTCTTCACGACAGCGGCGGCGACCGTGTCCTGACCCTGCGGTCGGTGCCTCCACAGGTGCGACGCCTGCTCGAGCTCACCGGCTGGCACCAGACGCCCGGTCTCCACCTGCAGGCGCCGGCGCGCCCCGGCTGCCCCACGCCTGGCCCAGCTCACGCATGAGTCCACCGGCCCCCCGAGGGATGCCCGGGGCGTGGTGCCGCCGGCCACTTGCCCGGGCCGTGACAGCAGCCCTGTCACCGACCGCATTCGACCTCATCGCGAAGCCCTATCCCCGCAGTGCCAGCATCCAGTCATGCCCTCGATCGGAGCACCTCATGACCACCCTCCACCCCCACCTCGGGGCAGGTCTGTGGCCCATCCCTGCCAGCGCCACCATCGTGCACCTGCGCGGCGAGCTCGACCTCGCCACCCGCGAGACGCTACGCGAACGCCTCCTGCGCGCCTTGCGGCACAGCACCAGCCTGCTCATCCTCGACCTGTCCGGAGTGTCGTTCTGCGACGCCGCCGGGCTAGGCGTCGTGGTCGGTGTCCAGCACCGGGCCCGATCCCTGGACATCGCCCTCGGCCTGGCCGCCCCCCGCCCACACCTGGCCAGGGTGCTGCGCCTCACCGGCCTGGACCGCAGCTTCCCGATGTACGACACCACCCCGGGCAGAGGCTCCAGCCGCCCCGCGGCAGCGCGCTGAGACGTCGTCCGCACATGTCTGTTCTCGCCACCGCTGCCAGCAGGACGACCGCCGGGCCACGCCCTTGTCTTCCCGCTGAGGCAACAGCCGAGCTGGATCGGCTACGTCATCAGGTGCTGGGAGAAGCCCAGATCCAAGCCGCCGCGATCCTCGCCCAGGCCCGCTCCGACGCCGAGCAGATCATCGCCTCGTCACAGATCATCGCCTCGGCCACGCTGCAGCGCGCGCAAGGCCGGCACCTGCCCCGGCCCCAGGCGGGCCAGGTCACGCAGCCGGCGCCTGCGCTCGCCGACGGCCCTGCGCCGATCATGGTGCTCAACGACCGCTGGCGCATCTACGCCCCCTTGAACGCCGACGCCAGCGCCATGGCCACCCTGTACAAGGCCTACGAGCTCGCCGACCCCGCCACCATCGTCGTGGCCAAGGTGTTCCACCAAGCCAACAGCGACCCCCAGCGATTTCGCACCTTCCTGCGGGAAGTACGGAGCATGCGCCTGCACCACCCGCACATCGGGCAGATCCTCGCCTCCGGCCAAGACCGCAGATCCCAGGCGGTCTACCTCATCTCGCCCCTCTACCAGCCGGGCAGCCTCAACCTCCACCTCCAGCAGCGGGCAGGC
>NZ_JBIEIS010000124.1:0-1501 GCF_043496855.1 Nonomuraea sp. JJY05 | reverse complement strand
CAACGCCGTTCAGTTAGGGCTGGGGTAGCAGCGTCAAGGGCTGGCCGGGATCATGTTGATGCTGATGGTGGCTTTGTAGGTGGTCCGGTCGATGGCGGGTCCGCGGGCGTTGTATTTGGAGATCGCGCGTTTGACGATGCGGTCTTTGGTGCGGACTCGCCGGGCGGGCAGGAGCTGGGCCAGGATGTGACGGCCGATGGTGCCGACCAGGTCGATGTCCGTGCCGGTGATGACGCCGGCGGCCAGGATGAGCTGGTCTCGGGCGGCGGCGAGGGCGGTGGTGAAGCCGGCCCGGTCCGGGTCGGTGCCCGGGACGCTGTCGGTGGCGTCGGTCATCGCGGTCCGCAGGACCTGGTAGGCGGTCAGCAGGGCCCAGACCTCTTGTTCGATGCCGTCAGGGGTGCGCGCCCGAAGCACGTGCCCGCTGAGGATCGTGGACTTCAGCTCCGCGTAGGCGGTCTCGATCTCCCAGCGCTCGTGGTAGAGCCGGATGAGATCGGCCGCCGGGTAGCGGGAAGCGTCGGTGAGGGTGGTCAGCAGCCGGTAGTGGCCGGTCCGGGTGCCCTGGGCGGTGCGGATGGTGATCTCGGCGTCGATGACGCGAACGGTCAGCGCGCCGAGCCGGGTCAGGGTCGAGCCGTCCCGGCAGCGGGCCAAGGCGGGCAGGTTGCGGCCGGACTTGCAGCGCACCAGCAGGTCGGCTCCGGTGGCGGCCAGCTGGTTGAGCAGGTCGGTGGCGGCGAAGTTCCGGTCGCCCAGCAGGAGCATCCCGGCCCGCAGATGCGAGGCCAGACGGCGGGCGTAGTCCAGCTCACCGGTCGTGGCGGGCCCGAAGACGGCCCCGATCATCGACCGGGTCCCGCAGGCCACCAGCGCGGTCAGACGCAGTTGCGGGTATCCCGAGATCCCGTTGCAAAGTCGCTGCCGGGTGAAGACCGTAAGGTTGGCCGCACAGTCCGGGACCGGTAGCAGGGTGCCATCGACGGCGACCACCCGCAGTCCCCGCCACCATCCTGCGGCAGCGGTCGTCACCGCAGGGCCGCTCACCAGGTCGAACAACGCTTTCATCGGGGCCGGCCCCAGCCGCTGGCGGGCCTGGCGAAGAGCGCTGCTGCTGGGCCGTACCGGTGCCAGATGCGCCAGTCCGGCGCACAACCGGTCGAAGACCTGCCGGTAGCCCAGCCCAGTGAACAACGCCGCGGCCAGCAGCAGGTAGACCGTGACCCGTGCCGGCACCAGCCGGATCCTGCGCTCCAACGCACGAGTCTCCGCCAGCACCTCATCGACCATCTCGAACGGGACGATCCGGGTCAGTTCACCCAGGTGTCCCGGCGCGAACACCCCAGCGGCTACCCCGGCCGCTCGTTCTATGGCAACCTGTTCCAACAGCGGAGCTCCTGTGGTGAGGATGTCTTGGAGTGACACACCTCTTCTACAGCAGCTCCGCTTCCTCGTTCATAGACCTTGACGAACAGACCCCCGCTTTAACTGAACGGCGTTG
>NZ_JBIEIS010000123.1:0-1564 GCF_043496855.1 Nonomuraea sp. JJY05 | reverse complement strand
GCGGTGGGGGATCGGCGGCAGCGCCGGTTGGCCGCGTTCGTCACTCCTGAGGACGTCGATGTGGACAAGTTGCGTTCGTTCCTTTCTGATCGGTTGCCCGGGTATGCCGTCCCGCCGACGATCACCGCGCTGGGCCGGCTGCCGCTGACCGCCAACGGCAAGATCGACAGGAGCGCGCTCACCGCCCTGGTCGGCGAGACGGCAGAGAGCACGGTCCAGGAGCCGCCCGTAGGACCGGCCGAGACCGTGCTCGCCAAGATCTGGGCCGACCTGCTCGAACTTCCGGCCGTGCAGCGTACGGACAGCTTCTTCGCCCTCGGCGGCGACTCCCTGCTCGCCACCCGCATGATCGCGCGCCTGCGCGCGGAAGGCGTCGCCGACGCCAGGCTGAGCCTGCTGTTCGAGACGCCCGTGCTGGCGGACTTCGCGGCCACCTTCACCGTGGGAGAGGCGGCTTTGCCCGCTCCCGTGCTGGTGCCGGACGTCGAGCACCGGCACGACCCGTTCCCGCCCACTGAGGTGCAGCGGGCCTACTGGCTCGGCCGGGCCGAGCACTTCACGCTCGGCGGCGTCGGCTGCCACTTCTACACCGAGTTCGACGGCGACATCGACCTCGACCGGCTGGAAACGGCCTGGAACCTGCTGATCGAGCGGCACGAGATGCTGCGCGCGGTCTTCGACCAGGACGGGCTCCAGCGCATCCTGCCCGAGGTGCCGCGCTTCGCCATCGCCACCGTCGACAGCGTCGAGCAGCTGCGCGAGCAGATGTCGCACCAGGTGCTCGACGTGTCCAGCTGGCCGCTGTTCGACGCGCGGGCCGCCCGCCACGACGGCGGGGTGCGGCTCGGCGTCAGCTTCGACAACATCATCGTCGATGCCCTCAGCATGATGGTCTTCTTCGCCGAACTCGACCAGCTCTACCATGACCCCGAGACCGTCCTGCCGCCGATCGAAATGTCGTTCCGCGACTATGTGCTCGCGCAGACGCCCGATCCTGCGGTCTTCGAGACGGCCAAGGAATACTGGGCCGCCCGGCTGCCCGAACTCCCGCCCGCCCCCCGGCTGCCGCTGCGCGTGGACCCGGTGATGATCGACCGGCCCCGGTTCGCCCGCCGCGAGTTCCGGATGCCGGCCGGGCGGTGGCGTACCGTCACGGATCTGGCCAGGCGGCACGAGCTGACCCCCGCCACCGTGCTGGCCGCCGCCTTCGGCGAGGTCCTGGGCAGGTGGAGCGGGCAGGAGGCGCTGACGCTCAACCTCACGCTGTTCGACAGGCGGGAGGTCCACCCGGACATCCACCGCGTGCTCGGCGACTTCACCTCCCTCCTGCTCGCCGGCTACCGGCCGGGAGCCGGCTGGCTGGACGGGGCACGCGGGCTGCAGGAAGAGGTGTGGCGCGGGCTCGAGCACGGCGAGGTGTCGGCGGTCTGGGTGATGCGGGAGCTGGCCAGGCGGAGCGACTCGATCGAGATGACCATGCCGGTGGTGTTCACCAGCACCCTCGGCGTCGCCGGCGACGCCACGTTCTGCCCCTCCTTTGCCGCGCAGGTCTGGGGCGTGTCGC
>NZ_JBIEIS010000122.1:0-1668 GCF_043496855.1 Nonomuraea sp. JJY05 | reverse complement strand
GCTTGTTCTTTAAGGTCCGAGATCGCGTTTGGTGGTCAGGGACGTGGGCCGCTTGTTGACTTTCCCCAGGTCGTAGCGGGGAGCGCGGCTTCGGTTGCGGGAGCCGGGCGGCCGTCCAGGGCCGGGCTTGCCGGGTTTGGGCGCACGGGCCGGGCATGGGATGGCCGGGCGGATGTTCCGAAACCCTCGCCGTACCCGGGCCGGGGTCAGGCGGCCGGGCGGGGCGGGCTTCTCCCACGGGCGGCGCAGGTCCTCCACCAGGTGCCGGGCCAGCCGGAGCTGGGTGTAGGCGGCGATGATGAGCCAGGTCCACAGATCAGCGGCCTGCGGGTTGCGGATCTTCGGCGCGGTCCAGCCGAGCGTCTGTTTGAAGAGCCGGAACGTATGCTCAAGATCGAATCTTCGGAGGAATGCCTGCCACAGCAGGTCGATCTGGGCGGCCGGTAGGCCGGTGGCCGAGGACCACAGCCATACCGGCTTGGGGTGGGCGTCGCCTGGCAGCCGTTGGACGGTCAGCCGGATGAGCGTGCCCTCGATGATCGGCAGCTCACCGTCATACTCGATCCAGGCGGCGCGGCGGGTAAGGCGATGATGCAGCCGATCCCACGCGGTCGCGATCGCGGTGCCGTACCGCGTCGTCTGGGTCGAGGTGGCCTGGTCGGGGGTGTGCCAGGTGGCCGGGTCGGCGAAGCGGAACTCGCCGCCGTGCTTGGGCGGACGGCCACCGGCGGGGTTGGCCAGGCAATGCTCACGGCGCGAAGGCGCCGGGCGGCGCAGCACCCGATCGGAACGGAGCCGGCCGAGCACCTGCACCGGCAGATCGGCCAGCAGGAAGGCCAGGCGGGGCAGGTCGTAGCCGGCGTCGAACACCAGCAGGATGTCCGCCTCGCCCGGCCGCCACTGGCGGGCTTCGATCAGCCGGATGACCAGGTCCCGGACCTGCGCGGCGGTCACGGCGGCCACGTCGGCCTCGGCCTCCAGCCGGACGGCGTCCAGCACCGCGGTCCAGGAGGTCCGTCCCGTCTCCAGCGCGGCGATGATCGAGTACGGCCAGCCCGGGATCATCAGATGCTGGTCCTTGCTGCGGCCGTAGGTGTGGCAGAACGAGCGGCCGGGGCTGGTGGCCGCGTCCGGTCGCAGCCACGGGGAGACGTCCACCGCTAGGACCAGGCGGTCACCTGCGGTCCTGGGCAGGGGCAGGCCCGCCAGCGCGCGCCGGAACCGGCCGATCTGGAGGCGGCCGTGATTGAGGCCGTCGTACAGGGTGCCGTGCCCGCGCCGATGCTCGGCCGTCAGCGTCAGATCCACCAGCGACCTCACCGGCCCGTCAGCGCATAACACCGCGTCGACCAGCTCGAAAAGCTCATCGCCCCTGCTGCTCAGACACTCGTAGAAGAGCCGTCGGAAATGCGATAGCTCGTCCATCGCCCGGTCGGGGAGGTCATTTGGTATGGATTTCGGGACACCTGTCATGCTGGGTGTCACGATGGATCCTACGGCCATCGTCTCTCCTTCTTGTCTGTCCGATTCGCAGCGAAGATGAGACGGTGGCCGCAACATGTCACGGCGACACGCCGTAACTGTAAAGACACAGTCCGCTATATGCGGATAGATGCTATAAGCCTCTGATCAGGGCATACGCCCAAGAATTTGGTTTAAGAACAAGCT
>NZ_JBIEIS010000121.1:0-1763 GCF_043496855.1 Nonomuraea sp. JJY05 | reverse complement strand
CCGGCCGGCAAGGTGCCCGAGTCGTTCCAGATCCTCGGCTACTCCCGGATCGGGCCGATCCCCGTCTCCGCCCTGCTCTGGGCGGGCGTGGCGGTCGTGGCCTGGTTCCTGCTGAGCAGGACCCGGCTGGGCTACCGCATCTACGCCGTCGGCGGCAACGAGGAGGTCGCCCGCCTGTCCGGGATCCGCACCAGCCGGGTCATCGTGCTCACCCACGTGCTCTGCTCCGTCTGCGCCGGCGTCGCGGGCCTGCTGCTGGCCAGCAGGCTCGGCGCCGGCGCGCCCACGGTGGGCACCGATGGCGGCTACGACCTGGAGTCCATCGCCGCGGTCGTGCTCGGCGGGACCGCGCTGGCCGGCGGCAAGGGCGGCGTCGCCGGAACCGTGGGCGGGGTCCTGCTGCTGGCCGTCCTGGACACCATCTTCAACCAGCTCGAGGTCAACTCCTTCGTCAAGGACGTGGTCCGCGGCGTGGTCATCGTCATCGCGGTGGCCGTCTACGCCCGGCGTATCAAGGGACGGTCGGCATGAAGCGGGCACTTCCCATCCTCGTGGTCCTCGTGGTGCTGCTGGCCGCGATCGCGGTCGCCAACCCCTTCTTCCTGGAGCCCGCCGGGTTCCTGGCGTTCCTCAAGCGGGCCGCGCCGCTGGTGATCCTGGCCGCGGGACAGTATTTCGTCATCGTCTCCGGCGAGTTCGACCTGTCGGTCGGCTCGCTGGTGACGGCCGAAGTGGTGATCGCCGCGCGGCTCATCGACGGCGAGGAACCGGCGACCTGGCCGGTCATCGCCCTGCTGATCGTCATCGGGTTGCTCGTCGGGCTGGTCAACGGCGTGGTCACCACCACGTTGCGGGTGCCGTCGTTCATCGTGACGCTCGGCATGCTGCTCATCCTGTCCGGAGCGGTGTTCCTGTGGACCGGCGGCGCACCGCGCGGCGCGTTGTCGGAGGGGTTCCGGGCCTTCGGCCGCGGCAGTCTCGGGCCGGTGCCGTGGTCGGTGCTGATCCTGCTGGCCATGGGGGCGGCGGCGATCTGGCTCATGCGCGCCGACTTCGGCAAAACGCTGATGGCCACCGGGGACAACGAGCGGGCCGCGGCCCTGTCCGGGGTCCGGGTCGACCGGGCCAAGATCTTCGCCTTCATGCTGTCCGGTCTGGCCGCCGCGGTCGCGGCGATCCTGCTCGGCGGCTTCGCCGGAGTATCGGCGCAGGTGGGTCAGGGGCTGGAGTTCTCGGCCATCACCGCGGTCGTCCTCGGCGGCGTGGTGCTCGGCGGCGGCCGCGGCTCCGTGCTGGCCGCCATGGCCGGAGCCTTCACGCTGGAGGCCCTGTTCACGCTGCTCAACCTGTATGGGATCTCGGGAGCGCTGGAGTTCACCGTGCAGGGCGTCATCATCATCGCCGCGGTCGCGGCGGGAGCCATCCGGCTTCCCTGGAAGTTCACCCCCCGAAGAGGAGACGCACATGCCGCGTCGTAAGGCCGCAGTCGCCGCGTTCGCCGTTCTCGCCCTCGCCGGCTGCACCACCGACAAGCCGACAGCCACGACTCAACCCGCCGCTTCCGCCCCGAGCGCCAGTCAGAGTGCCCAGGGCTCGGGCTCGGGCTCGGGCACGGGCGCGCAGTCGAAGTTCTTCGTGCAGGCGGACTTCGACGCCCAGCTGGCCATGCGCACCCAGACCCCGGAGGGTCCCTCCGACAAGCCGTGGGAGCAGGCCATTGCCCCGAAGATGACGGACACGGCCAAGTACAAGAAGGACGGGCC
>NZ_JBIEIS010000120.1:0-1778 GCF_043496855.1 Nonomuraea sp. JJY05 | reverse complement strand
CGCTGGCCACGAGGTCTCCGGTACTTGGCTCTTCTTGGTCGTTGAACCAACTACCGGAGACCTCTACTTTTCACGATCATCGACACGCCGCAAGCCCCAAAGATCCTTATGAAACACGGCCTAACGCCAACACCTCTCCGACTGGAACAATGAGCTGACCTGATCGAGTCGGCGTGCGGATTTTCCGCAAAAACCTCCTTACGTCAATTGATATTGTAAACGCTGTGGGTCACCGCTGAAATGATCTTCGGCATTGTGAGGCCTTGATTCAGTAAGCGCTGCAGTAGTGTTTGGGCGGGCAGTGGCCGGTCAGCAGGTCGTGCGCATCCAGGCGCGTGCTCGCGCAGATGCGATTCCGCCCCCTGTGATGCGGGGAAACCAGCTCAGCGCGCGCTGAGCTACCATCAGCGCCGCCTGACTGATGACCGAGGGTGGACAACGGCCTGCTGGGATCGTCGAGCGGCGGAAACGACGTCTGACCTTGCCGTGTTCAAGCCCGTAGGGGCGCCCGTAACGATTTCCCGGCCGCTTGTGTCGGTGGTCTCAACGGACGGCCTCAGCGCGAGGCTATCCCGACCTCACGATCCACCGTGATGCACATAACCCCTCCCGCTTCCCGCCGGCCTTGCGATCGTCCGCGCCCATGGAGTCTTTGGGGGCGGCCCGTGTCGGCGAGTGCCTCGGCTCGTTCGGCTGCTGGCTGAATCCAGGGCAATCACCGCAATGAGTACTAAGGTGGTAACAAGGCGGAGCAACCGCCGGAGCCCGACGAGGTCGCCCACGCAAATCCATGCCACGGCCGGCAGTCGCCGACTCAGTACGCCGGACGACGTCGCGCGGTGATCACACCGCCCGTTCCGTGGAACGCGTGGGGTCTACCTGGGGGCATCATGGCCGACGGCCGTACACCCGCTGATCGAGCGCGGCTCGGACGAGCCCGTGCGCACCGCCGACAAAGTGCTCTCTGACAGCGGCCGACGATGGCCACGTCCCAGGAACTCCTAACGGCAATCCGATGCGGGTCATTGCCGATTCGGACGATCTGGTCACGCTCATCCGGCATATCCCGCTCCGCCAGGAGGCTTGACATGTTCGAGAAGTTCACCGAGCAAGCGAGGCGTGTTGTCGTCCTGGCTCAGGAAGAGGCCAGGACACTCAACCACAACTTCATTGGTACTGAGCACATTCTTCTAGGTTTGATCCACGAAGGTGAGGGCGTGGCCGCCAAGGCTCTGGCAAGTCTGGGCGTCAGCCTTGAGGGTGTGCGCCTGCAGGTCGAGGAGATCATCGGCCAGGGCTTGCCGGCTGAGTCTGAGCACATTCCGTTCACCTTGCGGGCAAAGAGAGTCCTTGAGCTGGCGGCCCGTGAGGCTTTGCAGCTGGGTCACGACTACATCAGCACCGAGCACATCCTGCTCGGGCTCGTCCGTGAGGGCGAGGGTGTGGCCGCCCAGGTGCTGGTCAAGCTTGAGGCCGATCCTGTACGTGTCCGACATTGGGTTCTCCAGTCGCTGTCCGGCCGGGGCAGCGACGAGACAGCGGCGACCCACCTTTTCCAGGAGTCGGTCCGGCCGATCTCAGGGATGCTCGATCAGTTCGGCCGCAATCTGACCCAGGCGGCCCGCGAGGGCAAGCTGGATCCGGTCATCGGCCGTGAGAAGGAGATCGAGCGGGTCATGCAGGTCCTCTCCCGGAGGACCAAGAACAACCCGGTTCTCATCGGCGAGCCCGGCGTCGGCAAGACCGCCGTCGTCGAGGGCCTGTCGCAGAAGATCGTC